>PMQB01000682.1 GCA_003169195.1 Bryobacterales bacterium | reverse complement strand
CGAACGGGCCGTTGGTGCGGCTGGTGGCAGCCGGATAGATGGCGGTCTCGGGACCGATTAAGGCCAAGTTTCGGCTCTGGTCGGAATCGAAATCGTTGAATGCACCGGAGCGCGCTGTCTCGCGCCGCCCGATGGCCGCGCCCTCCAGTGGCAAAGCAGTTCCTGGATAGGCCCGCTCGGCCAGCTTCTCTTTCTCAATCGCAATGGGGCCTTCGAGATTCTTGAGGCTGGGTGTGGCTCTTGCTGTTTCGCGATCGACAAATTTGCCGGGCAACTTTTGAGCGGCGGCAGGCTGCTTCGCACTGGCTGTGGCCTGGTTCGGACCTGCTGCGGGCTGCTTCGCACTGGCAGATGGCTTGACTGCTTGGGGCGCGGGCGTGGCGACCATATTGTTTCGAGAGAGCTCTCGCCGGCTCACACACGACGTCGAACCAATGGCAAGAATCAGCATGCCGACTAGCGAAAAATAGCGATTCATTTTCATCTTTCCTTCCCCAAAAATTTCATGGAGATCCGCGGTTATTAATATCCGATAAAGTATACAACTCTTACTATGAACCGTGTAGGACGACTAGTATTTTTTGGGCATATTCCTGACGTACTATTTGTTGTTAATGGGCGGACTGAAGTCCGTCTGCAGGTTGAAACCTGCGCCACCACGTCTTTTCGCGAGGAAGTTCAGATCTTTTCGGGGCCGCCGCAGCTGCGGCGCACGATCAGCTGGCAATCCAGCAAGATATCCCGCGCTGGCATGTTGGGATGCTCAATTCGTTCGATCATGGTCCAAACCGCCGCGGCGCCGATGTCGTGGCAGGGTTGGCGGACGGTGGTGAGCGGGACGTGCAGAATGCTGGAGTACTTGGTGTCGTCAATGCCAGTGATTTTGACTTTGCCTGGGATCTCGACGCCGAGTTCATTGAGGCGCACCATGACTTGGCCGGCGGTGCGGTCATTGGCACAAACGAAGCCATCGGGCCGGTGCTTGGTGAGCAAGCGGGCGATCGATTCGCGGGACTCTGCATCGCCAATTTCCACGATCTCCACGTGGCCTGCCTGCCGCACGGCTTCGCGATAGCCGGCAATGCGCTGGTCGACGGTGGCGGCTGAATTCGGCCAGCCGAAAAAGATCACCCGCTCGCAGCCCTGGCGGAACAAATGTTGCGTGACGAGGAACCCGGCGCGCCGGTTATCAATGCCAACCAAATCGCAATGGCTTCGCTGCGGATATGGGCAGACATCACGGTCGAGCAACACTACCGGGATGCCGGTTCTTTGAAAATCGTCCAGAATGCGCTGGTTCACTTCCAGCCGCCGCGGGGTATATTCCAAGGGCGCGAAGAAGACGCCCGAGACATCTTTCGAAATATAGTATTCGGCTAGCTGCTGCGCCTGCTGTTCATGTGACTCTGCATCACGCGTGGCAGCGCCCCAGAGCAATTCGTCGTGTGACGTGCGGCTGGCGCGCGCCATGCCCTGGCAAATCGGCTCGAAAATCTCAGTTTGCCCCAGTTCGGGAATCAGCAGTCCGAAGGTTCGCCCTTCCACCCGAACTTGGTGGCGCACATAGCTGCCTGATCCGGGTCGCCGTTCAATAAGGCCGTGCGCCTCGAGGTCTTTCAGTGCGCGTGCCACTGTGAGCCGCGATGCGCCGCACGTCCGGCTCAACTGGGTTTCGCTCGGAATGCGCTGCCCTTCCTTGTACTTACCTTCCGCAATCGCCTGCTGCAATTGCTGGAAGATCTTCTTGTATTTGTTCGGGCGTCCGGGCGCAGTTTTCTCGAGTAAGGCGTCGTCCATAAGAGGCATACAGAGCCACTAAACAGTCTCTGGCGAATTGTAGCAAGACTGACTAGACCAATTGTTTAGCTTAAAACCTCAACTAAAGCAAGATGAATCGTTGCAAAACCCGTAGTACTTGTTGACCCGATAATCCTGTATGGTCTGCTTTGTCTGGAAAATAGAGGCTAAATTATGAGAAACATGGATGTGTGAGCGCGACACGGGAAAAGCTGTATAGTAACCACCATACATTTTATGAACTAGACAATCTTGACTAGTTTCTAAGGCGCAGTTATGATCTACAGTGGTTACGTAGAAAAATAGCTATTTTCTGTTATGAATTTGTACAGGAAAAGGGCTACACTGGTCAGTGGTTAGATCCGTGTGTCGGGCTCAGGGGCCGGACACCGCTTTGCAGGTCTCAAAGAATTGCTTCCAAGGAGAAGGTATGTTTAAGTCTCGCGGGGGACTGGTTTGCCCCCTATTAGCACTGCTCTTGACCTTTATGGTCGGAAACAGCGCTAAAGCACAACAAGTATTCGGTAACATTTACGGCACGATTACAGACGCGTCAGGTGGCGCTGTGACGAATGCCAAGGTAACAATCACAGACACAAGCAAGGGCACGCAGTTTGTGGTGATGTCGGATGCATCTGGTAACTATGCCAAAGGGCAGTTGATCCCAGACTCCTACGTAGTCACGATTGAAGCTCCCGGTTTCCAAAAGACGGTTTCAAACGGGCTTGTGGTTCGCGTTGACGAGGCAGCCCGGTTCGACGCTGCTCTTAAGATCGGCGAATCGAAAGAAGTGGTGGAAGTGACGGCTGCGGCTCCGCTGCTGCAGACGGATCGCGCCGACGTTGCGCAAACGTTCGACACCAAGCAGATCAGCGAATTGCCGAACATCGGGCGCAACACCCAGTCGATGGAGTTGTTGAATCCGGGTACGGCGAAACTCGGCTGGCAGCACGCCTCCGACGAAAATCCGCAGGGCAGCGTGCAGATGGTCGCCAATGGCCAATTGTTCGATTCCATGGGTTATGAGCTGGATGGGACGACGAACCAGGATCCGATTCTGGGCATCATTGTTATCAATCCGACGTTTGACTCACTTGCCGAAATCAAAATGGCGGAGCAGAACTTCGACGCTGAATTCGAATACATCGGCGGCGGCGTTGCTTCCTACTCCACCAAGTCTGGAACGAACGCGTTCCACGGCGATGCGTTTGAATATTTGCAGTTGAACACGCCTGGTTTCGTGACCGCGGCGAACAACCCGTTCACACCTGGTTTGGCCGCGCCGGTTTACCGCCAGAATCAATTTGGTGGATCCATCGGTGGCCGCGTGATCAAAGATAAGTTGTTCTTCTTCGGCGATGCGCAGATCAACCGTCAGTCACAGGGCGGCGGTAAAGTGACCAGCGTGCCGGATGCGCAAAACCGCAGTGGTAACTTCAGCGATTGGCTCAGCTACAACGGAGCAAACTATCAGATCTACGATCCGAATAGCGGTGCCGCTGGCGCCCGTACGCCCTTCGCCGGAAATCTAATTCCTGGTTCCCGCCTCAGCCAACAGGCAGTGAACATCATGAACTACTTCCCGCTGCCTAACACTCAGCAATACGCTAATGAGCCGTTCTCCAACAACTACGAAGCGAATGGCGCCACGACGATTACGGGCAACCAGTGGGATACGCGCGAAGATTACTACATTAATGCAAAGAACACTTTGTTCGGTCGCTATAGCGATGCCGCCTTCACCGAAGCCGCTCCCGGTTTCTTCGGCGCTCTCGCTGGCGGTCCCAACTTTGTGAACTACGCCGGTAGCTCCGTAGCCAGCAATCGCAGCTTGGCCGTTGGTTGGACCGACACTCTGTCGCCCACCTTGGTTAACGAATTCCGCTTTGGCTTCATGCGCTATCACGTGTTCGATACCCCGCAGGGTTACGGTTCAACGCCCGCTACTGCCGCTGGTATCCCCGGCCTCAACCTGGATAACACCTACACGTCGGGTATGCCGTATTTCAACATCAACGGCGTGAACGGTTTGGACTCCATGCAACTTGGTTATGCGCTTGGCGTGAACCAGTGCAACTGCCCACTGACTCAAACTGAGAAGCAGTATCAGTTCATCGACAACCTGAGCAAGATTGTTGGTAACCACACCATCAAGATGGGTGCCGATCTTCGCTATGCTCAGAACCTGCGCGTACCTTCCGACTCTCACCGCGCTGGTGAATTGAACTTCAACCAACAGACAACCGGTAACGTTTCCGGTCAAGGCATTCCGCTCGCCAGCTTCTTGCTCGGTGACGTAGGGACGTTTGACCGTTACGTCAGCACCAGCACTAACGCTGCCGAAAGCCAACCGCGCTTCTTCTGGTATGGCCAGGACGAATGGCGCGTGAACCCGAAGTTGACCGTCACTGCCGGTCTGCGTTGGGAAATGGTGTTCCCGGAATCTGTCAATGGTACCGGCAACGGCGCCACGCTCGATCTGAACAACGGTTTGATGTACGTGTTCGGCTACAACCAAGTGCCGGCCAACGGCATTCAAAAGATGAACTGGCACAACTTTGCGCCACGCATTGGTTTTGCGGAACAGCTTAATTCGAAAACCGTCATCCGCGGCGGCTTCGGTATTGGCTACGATTTGGGCGTATTTGGATCGAACTTCGGTCACAACGTCACGCAGAATCCACCAACGCTGGTTTACCAACAGATGAACTCGCCGAACGCGTTTGGTACGGTGTTCAATCTGGCACAGGGTCCGGCCGGCTATGCTGCCACGGACTTTAACGGCAACCTCGCCAATGCTGGTATCACAGCTTCGGGTCTTCCGGCTCCGATCGCGATTAGCTCGAACGGCACCTTTGCCTTACCGAACGGTGTGAGCCCGAAGTTCCGTCCTGCCACGCTGACGTTGCCAACCATCTATCAATACAATGTGGCCATTCAACGCCAAATCACTAGCAGAGTTGCGGTGAGCGGCGGTTATGTAGGCAATGCGAATCGCCATGGCTTCAACGGCACGGGCAACGAAATCAATCCCAACGAGGCCGTTTACATCCCTGGGCAAAAGACAACCTTCTTGAATGACCCTTACTACAGTGCATTCGGATGGACGCAAAGCTTGGGCTATTACTGCAACTGCGCGAACGAGCATTATGATTCGTTCCAGGGCACAGCCAAGATCAACAATCTGGCCGGCTTAACGTTGCAGGGCAGCTACACGTATCAAAAGCAATATGGAACTGGTTGGGACCCGTATGATTCTAACTACTACTTCCTTTACAACCGTGCGGCCGGTGAGGGCAACAACAACATCCTTCCTCGCCAACAGTGGGTCTTCGCCGAAAATTATGACATTCCTTTCGGTAAAGGCCGCAAGTACGGCGCGAACATGAACAAGGTTGTGGATGGCGCGTTGGGCGGCTGGAACATTAGCGGCGTGACGACCTACTACACCGGGTTCCCGTATTCTCCGCAGATCAGCAGCTACACCAACCAACCCGACACGGGTCCAAACAGCCGTCCGAACCTGGGCACCGGCCCGGTCTACGCTTCCACGCAAAATCGGAATCAGTGGACTGTACCGTGGTCTGGTGGAGCAACGGGACCGTTCTTGAATCCCGGTTCCTATGCGTTCGGCAACTACCCGATCAACACTCTCTTTGGTCCCCGGTTCATCCAGCAAGATCTGACGCTGGCCAAGAACTTCAAGATCACGGAAAGACTGGGTTTCCAATTGAAGGCTGAATCACAAAACGCCCTCAATCACACCAACCTCGGCATGCCGAACAACAACGTGCAGAACAGCGTGGGTACCATCACGGGCCTTGCCGCCGGTAGCAGCGGACACATGAGAATCATGCAGTTCTCGGGCACGCTTAAGTTCTAGTTTTAGCTAGAGCGTTTTGACACTCAGGCCGGCAGAGGAATCTGCCGGCCTTTTTCTATGCAACGTATCGTTATTTTTTTCTTCCTGGCTTGTGCTTGTCTTCGCTCCGGCGATGATGATCCGCGCGCGGCTTCTACCAAAAAAATGGCTGCGCTGCTGGCTGAGATTTATCAAGACCAGGACTGGAAAACCGACCCAAATAAGCCCGCTGAACGTGTCGCTTATTATCGCCAGCTTCTGCGGCAGCCCAATGATAAAGCCAAGGAAGTTCAGGCGCGTTTTGATCTGGCGCAATATCTTCTGCAAGCGGGAGACAGCGCCGGTGCGGTGGATGAAGTGGTGAAGCTGCGCGGCATTTTGGCCAAAGAGGGCATTCGTTTGAAGCCTGATTTCGACCGGCAAGTTACCGAACTACAAGCGCTGGCCAGCCTGCGTATGGGCGAGCAGCGCAACTGCCTGGCGAACCATAATGCGCAATCATGCATTTATCCTTTGCGTGGTGATGGGTTGCATAAGGACAGGCAAGGCGCTGAAGCGGCGGCGGTTTTATGGAGCGGTCTCATGCGCGATGGGCGCGGGACGCTGATTGACAAGTGGTTGCTGAACATTGCCTGGAGCACGCTGGGCGGCCCTCCGAAAGATGCGCCGAAAGACTGGATCATTCCCGAATCCATTCTGGCGTCTGACTACGACATTGGCCGTTTTCAAGATGTTGCGCCGGCGATGGGCCTGCATACGATGACGCATTCCGGTGGCAGCGTGGCGGAAGACTTTGATGGCGATGGGTACTTTGATCTGGTAATTTCTTCGTCGGGTCCGCAGGATCAACTGCGCTACTTCCACAACAATGGCGACGGCACGTTTACTGATCGAACGCATGCTGCTGGATTGGAGGGCGAGGTGGGTGGGCTGAATGTGATCCACACCGACTACAACAACG
>PMQB01000645.1 GCA_003169195.1 Bryobacterales bacterium | reverse complement strand
AAGGTCAGCCAGCCGGATATTTCGATATGGTACTGGGCGCGCATACCCTCAGCACCGCTAACGAACCGCAGGAATTGCTGGAGCAAATCAAACGCATTATGGCTCCGGGCGGCTTATTCATTGCAATGGAGGCCAACGAAGACCGCTTTCAGAGCTTGCTTTTTGATCGCACGCCAGCCGATTGTCTTACCGCACTCACAGAGGCTGGTTTTGAAGAACCAGTTGCCCTGGACGATTCGCAAGCTTGTCCGGCCGGTCAAACCGCACAGCAATCTGTTTTCCTGGCCCGGTTGAGTGCGCAGGCCGAAACAGTGTCACCCGCTAGGCCGGCAGCGGACAAACGCAACTGGTTGCTGATGCTTGAAACAGAAGAAGCAAGTGGCGCGTTTAGCAAAGAGTTGGTGCAAGCACTCGCCGCAAAAGGCCAGACGGTAACTGTCAAGAGTTTTGCCGGAAGCGAAGACCAGAGGAAGCAAGCCATTAGCGCTGTTTTGGAGCAGAACCCACAAGACGAACTGGTATATATTTCTGCACCCGGCACTCCAAGCGCGCAGCTTCTTGAATCGGAAAAGCACCGCTGTTTGACGGCTCTCCACATTGTGCAAGCGCTGGAAACCGTGAAACAGGGAACGCATGCTTGCCATGTGACGTTCGTGACTCGTGGAGCTTTCCCGACCGCGAACGGACAACCCGCTCTTGATCCGGGCCAGTCTCCGGTGTGGGGCCTGGGCCGCGTGATTGGCAATGAGCATTCCGCGCTGAACATTCATCTCATCGATTTGCATTCGACGACATCAGGGAAGCAGGAAGCCGGGTGGCTCGCTGCGGAATTGTTAAGGCGCGATGAGGAAACTGAAGTGCAGCTCTCCTCTGGCTATCGCTATGTGAACCGCGAACGCATGAGTACACTGACGGATCTCGCTCGACAGAGCGCGGCCGATGCACCGGCGTTTGCATTGGATTTCCAACCGCATGGCGGTCTGGATTCGCTCTATCTGCGCGAGGCGCAACGCAAAGCGCCTTCCGCAAATGAAGTGGAGATCGCGGTGGAAGCCGCGGGCCTTAATTTTCGCGACGTTCTTTGGGTGATGGGCATGCTGCCCGAAGAAGCAGTAGAACACGGCTTCTCTGGCCCGACGATTGGTATGGAATGTGCCGGGCGGATTGCGCGCGTCGGTGCCAATGTAACGAGTCTCAAACCGGGCGACCGCGTGGTGGCCTTTGCATCAAACTGCTTTGGCAGTCATGTGACGACCCATGCTGGTGCGGTGGCGGAGATTCCCGACAGTTTGGATCTGGCAGCCGCTGCCACCATTCCCACGGCCTTCCTTACGGCCTACTACGCGTTCGATCATCTAGCGCGTCTCGAACCAGGCGAGACGGTACTGATCCATGGAGCGGCCGGTGGCGTGGGCATGGCCGCTATCCAAATCGCCAAACTGAAGGGTGCGAAAGTAATTGGCACCGCGGGTTCATCTCGCAAACGCCGCATGCTGCAAATGCTGGGCGTCGATTATGTTTTGAACTCGCGCTCACTGGAATTCGCCGATGAAGTAATGAAAATTACTAACGGCGTTGGTGTGGATGTGGTGCTGAATTCGCTGGCAGGTGAAGCGATTACCAAGAGCTTGCAATGCTTGCGGCCATTTGGGCGCTTCCTCGAAATCGGCAAGCGCGATCTGTACGCCAACAGTCAAATTGGCTTGCGGCCTTTCCGCAACAATCTGAGCTACTTCGGGATTGATGCCGACACGTTGATTGTAGAGCGGGCAGACCTGGCGCGCAAAATCTTCCAGACAGTGGTGGGCCACTTCGCGACAGGCGCATTGCGTCCAATTCCGTTCACGGCTGTACCGGTATCGCGCGCGGCAGAGGCCTTCCGCGCCATGCAGCAATCGCGACACGTTGGGAAACTTGTCGTTTCGATGAAGGCGGACAACCAGGCTTCGCTGGCCGTGGTCCGCACGGGCAGCACGGTGAAGGCAAACGCCACTTACTTAGTGACTGGCGGGCTTGGCGGCTTTGGTTTAGCTACGGCCGAATGGCTAGTAGAGCAAGGCGCTACATCTTTAGCGCTGCTGAGCAGACGCGGCGCGGCGACGGAAGAAGCGATGGCCGGTATCGCCAAACTGGAGAAGATGGGCGCGCAAGTGCGCGCTTTTGCTTGTGATATTGCCGACCCCGCTTCGCTTGCCAAGGTACTGGCGACGGTGCGTGCGGAGATGGCGCCACTTACGGGCATTATTCATTCAGCTGCCGTGATTGAAGATGCGCCGATTCTGAATCTGAATGGCGAGCAACTGGAGCGCGTGTTCCAACCCAAACTGGTGGGCGCATGGAATCTTCACGAAGCGACCCTGAAAGACCCCCTCGATATGTTCGTGCTCTACTCTTCGTCGAGCGCTGTGGTGGGCAATCCTGGACAAGGTTCCTATGTCGCCGCTAACCTCTACCTTGACGCGTTGGCACTCTATCGCCGCTCGTTGAATCTGCCGGCGTTGTCGATCGGCTGGGGCGCGATCAAAGATGCGGGCTTCCTGACACGGCATCAAGCAGTAGCAGGCATGCTGAAAAGCAGGACCGGACTCGATGCGACTCCGGCACGCGAAGCACTTGCGGATTTGGGCCGCTTGAGTTCGGTAGGCGCGACTCGTGTCAGCGTCGGACGCTTCGATTTGCAAAGACTCAGCCAGATGTTGCCGGGCGCGCGTGTACCGCGCTTCCAGCCGATTGTTCCGAAAGGCGCAGCGGCTTCGCTGCAAGCCGAAGAAACACTGGCCGACTTGCTGAAGAAAACACCGGAAGCAGACCGCCGCGCGCTGGTGTTGGCGCGAGTGCGCGAACATGGCGCACGCGTGCTGGGAACCGCTGCGACGCAAATCAATGTCGAGCAACCGCTCGCCGAACTTGGTCTGGATTCGCTGATGGCCGTGGAATTGGCCGGCGGATTAGAGAGAGATCTCGGGCAACCGGTGTCGGTCATGCAAATGTTGAGCGCGGGTTCGCTGGCGGCGATCGCGGAACTGGTGATGAAGATGCTGGGCCTGGGTGGGGATACCGATGCCGCTACGCCGACTCCACCTGCACCACCGGCGAAGGACAGCGCGATTTTGCAGGAATTGAAGGCCTAGCGTGTCAACCGGGGCGCAACTTCCCCGCGGCTTCGATAGTAAGGCGTTCTTGCGCCTCGCACTGCCGATGATCATTTCGCGGGCTGGACTGGCGGCGATGGGCATTGCCGACGGCATTATGGTATCGCGTTTTCAAGCGCACGAATTCGCCTGGCTCAGCCTGGCGGAAGGAACGCTGGGACGCTTGCTGGATGTCTGCATTGCTTTTCTGATTGGCGGCCTTTCCTTGGTGCCGCGACATTTCGCGCGCGGTGACAAGGCGGGTGCGCGGCGGATTTGGCTGCGGACGTTTCCTATTGCGATTGCGCTGGGTCTACTCGGATTGCTGGCCGGTTTATGTGGCACCCAACTTTTGACGATGATGGGTCAGAAGCAGGAACTCGCAGCAGGAGCAGGACCGCCGATGGCGATATTGGGCGCAGGTTATCCGGCGGCTTTATTGGCGATCGCCGCAGCGGTATACCTGGAAGGCATCAACAGGCCGCAATTTGTAGCTGCGAGCATTGTCATCGCGAATCTTTTGAACATTGCTTTGAACTGGGTGTTCGTCGGTGGACACTTCGGTCTGAACGCCATGGGCGCGCGCGGTTCGGCTTTATCAACTACGCTGGTGCGCTGCGCACTCGGCATAGCGCTGGCCGGGTTCGCCTGGCGCTTTCACAAGAACGAAGCGGAAACAGTCAGCGACACTCATCGGGCAGAACGAGCAGCATCGCGCAGGCTGCAATGGAGATTAGGGGCAGGCGCGGCCGTCACGGTGGCCGCCATGGTGGTATTAACGGCACCACTGACACTCATTGCAGGCCGCTTGGGCATACTGCCGCTGGCCGCGTTCTCCGCTTGTGTGAATTTATCGGGGCCAGCGGCACTGTTGGCTTTAGGAATGGCGGACGCCGCCGGAATCTATGTAGCAGCCGAGGCGGCACGCGGCGGTTTACGTGATGCGGCGGTAGTGGCTTGGTCGAGCCTGCGTCTGACGGTGGTGCCCATCCTCGTCGCTGCCGCGATCCTGACAATTTTCGCCACCTCGTTTGCGAACCTTTACACGCTCGATCTCCATCTGCGCTTGGCCGTCGTAGCCGGCATACCCTTCGTCGGATTCATTGTCCTCATAGACTCGGTTGGTTTCATCATGGTGTCCTCATTACGCGCGCTGCGTGAAACGGCTTGGCCTACAAGCATTGAGATTGGGTCGATGTTGATCTTGCTTCCTTTGGCCACGCTCTTGGCGTCGCACTGGGGCTATGGAGTCCAAGGCCTATTTATGGCGATGATGACCGCGGGCATTGTGCGTGCCGCGTGTCTGGTCTGGCGATTCTGGTGGCGCACGCAGGAAGCCGAGCCCGAGCCTCGCACCCGTATCGAAAATTTGGAGTTGGAATGCCGAGTGAAGTGACAGTAGAAATTGAGCGCAAGTGGTTAGATTTGAGTTTGGCGCAACAGTCAATTTGGCTGGATGCGAAGCTTAGCGGATCGTCAGTCTATTTGTTGGGCAGTTGGGCGCGCATTGCCGCGCCACTTGATGAGTCAGCCGTTCGGCAGGCAGCGAGTTTGATCATGGCACGTCATGATGGACTGCGTCTGCGCGTGGATGACGAATTGCCGCGGCAGTGGTTGGATGATTCGGTCGAACCGCCACTCAGGTTTATCGATCTGCCAAGCGACGTTCTTAACACCGACGAAGCGTTTCACGCGCATGTGGCCGCCCATTTTTCAGCGCCTATCCCGCTGGGTGATCATTCGTTGTTCGACATTGAAGTGATTCGCGCCGGCAAGAATCTCAACTACCTGCTGTGGCGCTTTCACCATCTAGTGGCCGATACCGCATCGGTTGCGTTGACTCTGCATCACTGGCTCAATGCCTACGAAGCGCTTACTTCGGGTACAGCGCAAGAGCTCGCACCGGGGTCGTCGTATTTGAAGGTCATTTCGGCGGATGCGGCTTATTTAGAATCGGCGGCTTACCACAAGGATCTGGCGTATTGGAGCAATCGATTCGAACCGTTGCCGCCTCCGCTGATTGCGGAGATGGAAGCGCGGGCCACCGATAACCGCCATGTTCCGATTGCCGAGTGGAAACTCGCCGGCGAGGAATTCGCCGCTTTTCAGAAGTGCGTGAAAGCCGCCAAGAGCACGGTGCAGCGAGCGCTGTTTAGCCTATTCGCGGTAGCCATGGGCCGGCGGTATGGACAAACCGATGTCGTCTCGGGCGTGGCGCTGCACCGCCGAGATCTGGCGAATCGCCATTCGATTGGCATGATGGCGGGCGTGCTGGCGGTCCGCTGTCAGTTTGAGTCTTATTGGACGCTGGAAGAATGCGTGCAAGCATTTAGTGAACAACTCGACCAAGACTTGCGCCATCAGCGGCTTCCCATCGATATGATTTCGCGCGCGCTCGGGTTGGCAGGAACGGGCCGGGCTGGTCTGTTCGAGGCAGCTATGTCTTACATGCCTTTGGATCGCGGTTTTAACGAATCGGCGATTGAAGGACTCCCTGTCGTAACCGGCGGTGTAGAGACTAAGGAAGCCAGCCCGATCAGTCTGCATGCCGACGAACTGGCGTCCGGCTTAGCGGTGAAGGTCGCCGTGAATACGGATTTTCTGGCGGAGGGCGAAGCGCAAACCTTACTGCTATTGCTGCAAGCCGCTTGTGAAAAGTTCATGCACGAGCCGGAGACGCGTTTTGAAAATCTGACCACGCTGACGGGCGCAGAAACGAATTTGGTGGTTGATCAGGGGAACCAGACCAAAGCGCGTTTTGAAACAGGAACGCTCCATGGCTTGTTTTCGGCACAAGCACTGCGGACGCCGACCGCTGTGGCGATAGTTGGACGCGATGGGCATCCTCTCACCTATGCCGAATTGGACGCACAATCGACTCGCTTGGCGCGCCAGCTTGTCGCCAGTGGCGTCAAAGCCGAGCGAGTGGTCGGTGTGAAGATGGAGCGCTCAACGGAGACAATCGTCGCGCTGCTCGGCATTCTAAAAGCAGGCGGCGTGTATTTGCCGCTCGATCCGGCTTATCCATCGGAGCGCCTTGAATACATCAGGAGCGACGCGGGCGCGACGTTAGTCCTCGAAAGTCTTTTTGATCTGTATGGTGAGGCGGATGTACCTGCGTTCACTGATCCGAGCCGCCTGGCGTATGTCATTTACACATCGGGCACCACGGGCCTTCCGAAAGGCGTCGGGGTATCCCACGCCGCGCCGGTGAATCTGGCGTTTGCGCGCCGCGCTTGTCACGATCCGCTAGGTGAAGGCGATCGCGTGCTTGCGGGAATCTCGGTGGGTTTCGACGTGTCCATTGGCCAGTTGCTGTTGCCTCTACTGAGCGGCGCGGCCGTGGTGATTGCAGGAGACCTGAAAACGATGGGTGCGGCCGAGTTCTGGGCTTTGCTGGCCGAGCGGCGAGTCACGCACATCAACTCCGTTCCTTCATTTTTTGATTCGATTCTTGATGCCGCGCCGGCAGCCGGCACGCTCGCGCTCAAACGCTTGATGCTGGGCGGCGAAGCGCTGAGCGGTGCTTTGGTGGCACGCATTCAAAGCGCATTGCCGGGCGTGGAAATTGTCAACATGTATGGGCCTACAGAAGCCTGTATCGATGCCACATTTCACGTCGCTACGCCGGAGGATTTGCACACAGCCGTTCTGCCCATCGGCAAGCCGCTCTCAAACTATCGCGCCTATGTGTTGGATAATTTGCTCGAACCTTTGGGTGTTGGTGTCACGGGAGAGTTGTATCTCGGAGGATCCGGTTTAGCACGCGGGTACGTAAACGCGCCCGATCTGACGGCCGAGCGGTTCGTGGCAGATCCGTTCTCTTCGACACCGGGCGCCAGACTGTATCGAACGGGCGACCGCGCGCGCTGGCGCAGCGATGGTTCGCTCGAATTTCTAGGCCGTGTCGATCAACAAGTGAAAATTCGCGGCTTCCGGGTGGAGCCTGGCGAAATTACCGCTATTCTGCTGAGCCATTCTGCCATTGCCCAAGCTGTTGTGGTGCCGCGGGCATCGCAGCCCGGCGGATCGGTTCGCCTCATCGCCTACATCGTTCCGCGCGACAAAGATTCGCTGGCGGAGTCCGCCGAGTTACGCGCGTTTCTTGCCAAGCGTTTGCCCGACTATATGGTGCCCTCGGCCTTTGTGCCGATTGACGCGATTCCGCTCAGCCGCAACGGCAAGCTGGATGAAAAGGCACTCCCCTCACCAGATCTGCGCGAAGGCGAATTCACTGCACCGCGGACCCCAACAGAGGAAACCGTAGCTGCTTTGTTCGCCGATGTTTTAGGACTCGACAATTGCGGCGCTACCGATCATTTTTTTGAACTGGGCGGCCATTCACTGCTGGCGACAACGTTGGTGTCAAAACTGCGCACCATTGGCATCAAACTGCCGTTGCGTGCGATCTTTGAGAGTCCTACGGTTGAGACATTAGCCAGGCGGATTGACACCTCGCTGCCCACAAGCACGACGGGCGAGAGCATCACGCCGCAGGTCCGTCCCGCAGAGATTCCATTATCGTATCCGCAGGAACGCATCTGGTTCGTTGACCGCCTCCAAC
Organism: Bryobacterales bacterium; assembly: GCA_003169195.1. Classification (GTDB taxonomy): domain Bacteria; phylum Acidobacteriota; class Terriglobia; order Bryobacterales; family Bryobacteraceae; genus Bog-105. Next base: position 11,675 of record PMQB01000645.1, on the reverse strand, counting down.
AGGACTCCAGCTACAACATCCCGATTGCTTTCGAGTTGATCGGTTTGCTGGATGTAGCCGCTGTTGAAAAAGCCATGCAGCGGCTGGTTAGCCGGCATGAGGCGTTGCGCACCAGAATTATTCTGCGCAACGAACGTCCGCTGCAAGAAATTCTCGAACCAGCGCCGCTTACCTTGCCAAAAGTTGACTTGAGTCAGTGGAGCGACGCGAAGCGGGAAACGGCTCTGCGCGAAAGCTTGGCCGAACTCGCCCAACATCGCTTTGACTTAGCCAACGATATACCGTTTCAACTGCGCCTCATTGTCTTGACACCGACCGGGCACGTGCTGGCTGCGGTGATTCACCACGTTGCGTTTGACGGCTGGTCATCAGGTCTCTTCTTGAGCGAATTCGCGGCACTTTACAGCGCCTTCTCGCAAAAACACCTTGATCCTTTGCCCGCGCCTGTCCTTCAATACGCCGATTTCGCGCTGTGGCAGCGGCAACAGAACTGGGATGCCGACCTGGCTTATTGGCTTGAAGAGTTGCAAGGCGCCCCTGCCTACCTCGAATTACCTTCGCGTGATTTGCCCGTTTCGGAAACGGCGCGCATCTCAAGCGCGCTGCCATTCCAACTGGATGCAACTTTGCACGCTTCACTCCAAAAATTAGCGCGCGACAACGGAGCCAGCCTCTTCATAGTGCTGCATGCCGCCTTTGCTCTGCTGCTCTCCAAATGGAGCGGGCAGGACGACGTCGTCATCGGAACAGTGACGGCGAACCGCAATCGCAGTGAGTGGGAGTCAATCATTGGCTGCTTTGTCAACACGCTTGCTCTGCGCACCAAGTTCGAAGTTGGTGAATCGTTCGCCTACCTGCTGAACCGGATCAAAAGCAGCGATCTGTCTGCCTTTGCTCACCAGGATCTGCCTTTTGAACATGTGGTAGAGGCCTTGCATCCGGAACGTTCACTGGAACACACGCCCGTTTTTCAAGTGATGTTAGTTTTGCAAAATGCGCCGCTACCCCCGGCGACTCTATCAGGACTCACGCTGCAACCGATCAGCGTCGAAGCCGAGATTGCGAAGTTCGATTTAACCATGACTCTCGCCGAGCAAGACGGCGCACTGGCCGGCACACTCGAATACGCGCAGAATCGGTTTGAGTCAGAGGCGATGAGCCGCTTCGCGCGCCAGTTCCAGCGCATTCTAGAAACCGTGGCGGCTACGCCCGAAGTGGACGTCGCGCAAATTGACATTCTTGATCAAGCCGAGCGTGCACTAGTCACCCAGCAGTGGATCGGCCACGATAGCCAATTCCCCAAAGGCACTCTCGACAACCTATTCGCCGAACAAGTAAAGCAGACGCCGGACGCCCTTGCCGTGATCGGCACCGATGGCCACGAACTGACGTATGCGCAACTCGATGCGCAGGCAACGCAACTGGCGCGTTATCTCATTGACAAGGGCGTTACGCAGGAGTGCGTAGTGGGCGTTCGCATCAAGCGTTCGCCCGACACCATCATCGCCCTTCTCGCCATCCTGAAAGCCGGTGGTGTGTATTTGCCGCTCGATCCGGCTTATCCCGCGGATCGCCTCGATTACATGGCGCAGGATGCCCGTGCGCTGCTGGTACTGGAGTCTATTCAGGGCCTCACAGGCGATGCAGACTTACCGCATTTAACAGACGCGAATCGTCTGGCATACATCATTTACACATCAGGCACAACGGGCCGCCCCAAAGGCGTAGCCGTGTCGCATGTCGCTCCAGTCAATTTGGCATTCGCACGTAACGCATGTCACGACCCGATTAGCGGAGGCGACCGCGTTCTGGCCGCGATCTCTGTCGGCTTTGATGTATCCATCGGACAGTTGTTGCTGCCGCTGCTGAGCGGCGCTACCGTAGTGATCGCGGACGATCTCAAAACGATGGGCGCGTCTGAGTTTTGGGCCTTGCTCGCGAGCCGCCGCGTCACGCATATCAACTCCGTTCCTTCATTTTTCGATTCGATTCTGGATTCCACGCCGCACGCCGGCACGCTAGCGCTAAAGCGCCTGATGTTGGGAGGTGAGCCTCTTAGCGGAGCTCTGGTAGCGCGCATTCAACACGCGCTTCCGGGAGTAGAAGTAGTCAACATGTATGGCCCTACGGAGGCCTGCATTGACGCCACCTATCACCTAGCCACCTCCTCAGACCTCACGATGGCTGTGCTGCCGATCGGCAAGCCTCTGACAAACTATCGCGCGTATGTTCTGGGGCGCCGCATGGAACCGCTTGGCATCGGCGTGATCGGCGAATTGTATCTTGGGGGCGCGGGTCTGGCGCATGGTTATGTGAACGCACCGGAACTCACCGCGGAACGCTTTGTAGCCGATCCCTTCAAGGCAAGCAGCCAGCTGTACCGCACGGGCGACCTGGCGCGCTGGCGTGCCGATGGCTCAATTGAGTTTCTGGGGCGCGCCGATGAACAGGTGAAGATCCGCGGTTTCCGCGTGGAGCCGGGCGAGGTAGAAGCGCAGCTCCGCAAACAGAAAGGTATCCGCGAAGCCGCGGTGATTGCTCAAAACGCCACCGCCGGCACTCGACTCGTTGCCTATTACACGGGCGAGACCGCCGTTGACCTCGAAGCCCTGCGCGCCGGTATGGCCGCTGCGCTGCCTGACTACATGGTGCCGGCCGCGTTCGTCAAACTGGCCAAACTGCCTCTCTCCGCCAACGGGAAACTGGACAGAAAGGCCCTGCCGAATCCAGATCAAACCTCTTTCGTCGCGCGCGTGTTCGAAGCGCCTGTGGGCGCCACGGAAGAGAAGATGGCTTCGGTCTGGGCTGAACTACTGAAGCACGATCGGATTGGCCGTCACGACAACTTTTTCGAACTGGGCGGCCATTCCCTGCTGGCCGTGACGCTCATTGAGCGCATGAAGCAGCAAGGCCTGCCGTGCGATGTGCGCGCACTGTTCCTAACGCCATCCATCGCTGGCATTGCCGCAGCGCTGCACTCGGAATCTACTCGAGCACTGGTTTCGCCGAATCGCATCACTCCCGATTGCACGGCCATCACACCCGAACTTCTGCCGCTCGTCAAATTAACGCAAGAGCAGATTGACAGAATCGTGGCGGGCGTTCCCGGCGGCGTTGCCAACGTCCAAGACATCTATCCGCTGGCTCCGCTGCAGGAAGGCATTCTCTTCCAGCACCGAATGACGGCGCAAGGCGATCCCTATCTCACGCCATTCCTGCTGGCATTCGACAGTCGCCACCGGCTCGATGTTTTTGTCACAGCATTGAATCAAGTGGTGCAACGGCACGATGTTTTGCGCACGGCCATGATCTGGAAAGAATTAGATCAGCCGTTGCAGATTGTTCAGCGCCAGGCCACCGTCACGTTGGAAGGGGTGCAGCTTGATTCGTCTTTTGACGCGGCTGTTCAGCTAACCGAGCGTTTCAATCCGCGCACATACCGGCTCGACTTAACCAAAGCTCCCTTGCTCCACGCCATCGCCGCCTATGACGAGCGCCGCAGTCGCTGGCTGCTTTTGATGCTCACGCATCACCTGATTCTCGATCACACCAGCATGGAAATCCTGGTGCATGAGTTACGCACACTCATGACCAACCCGGACGCCGTGTTGCCGCCTTCCCTGCCCTACCGGAATTTCATTGCCGAATCGCGCGCCGGTGTCGATGCCGCAGAACAGCAGGCGTTCTTCACACGCATGCTGGCCGATGTTGAAGAACCAACCGCGCCCTTCGGCTTGCTTGATGTGCAATCGAACGGCGGAGAAACGCACGAAAGCCGCCTCACCCTTGATCCTGCATTGGCCCGTCGCATTCGCGAACAAGCACGCGCGCTCGGTGTAACACCAGCCAGTTTGTTCCACACCGCCTGGGCCGCGGTGTTGGCTCAACTGTCGGACAAATCAAATGTTGTCTTCGGCACCGTGCTGTTCGGCCGCATGCGCAGCGGCACAGGGGCCGATCGTGTGGTGGGGATGTTCATCAATACTCTACCTATTCGTCTCGATATCGATGGCACAGGAGTGGCGGATAGCGTACTCAAAACGCACCGCCTACTAGCCGAGTTGATGGCGCACGAACACGCGCCGCTCACTCTCGCGCAACGCTGCAGTTCCGTTCCCTCGCCGGCTCCCCTGTTCTCTTCGCTCTTTAACTATCGCTACAGTCCCGCCGAACACGCCGAGGTGCCATGGCCTGGAGTGGAGATGGTGGATGCCGCGGAGCGCACGAACTATCCGCTCGCCATGGCTATAGACGATTCGGGGACGAACTTCCTGCTCACAGCGCTGGCTCATCCGCTAGCCGGTCCGGAACGCACTTGCAAGTATCTGCAACAGACACTCACCGGCTTGGTGGATCTGCTGGAACGAGAGCCACGCACGCCGATCGAATCCCTTCAAATTCTGCCGCGCACCGAGCGACATTTGGTGACCGAAGAGTGGAACCGCACCGACGCGAAGCTGGAACAAGGCACGCTCGATGGTCTCTTCTCCGCACAAGCGCGCCGCACTCCCAGCGCGCTGGCTGTAGTTGGCCGCGACGGTACGCAACTCACCTACGCCGAACTCGATGCCGCGTCCACTCAATTGGCTCGACAATTAGTCGCGCAAGGAGTGCGTCCTGAACGCGCGGTGGGTGTTCGCATGGAGCGCTCGAGCGAAACCATCATTGCGCTGCTCGCGATCTTGAAAGCAGGCGGCGTTTATCTACCGCTTGATCCATCGTATCCGGCGGATCGGCTTGATTACATCGCGAAAGACGCCGGCGCCATGCTGGTGCTTGAATCCATTCACGGCCTCGATGGCGAAGCGGATCTCCCGCAACTCACTGATCCCAACCGTCTCGCGTATATCATCTACACCTCGGGCACGACGGGCCGCCCCAAGGGCGTCGCGGTTGCTCACGCGGCACCTGTCAACTTAGCCTTTGCACGGCGCGTTTGCCACGATCCCATTGGTCCGGGTGATCGCATCCTGGCGGCCATCTCCGTTGGCTTCGATGTTTCCATTGGCCAACTCCTGCTGCCGCTATTGAGTGGCGCAGCCGTTGTAATCGCTGACGATCTGAAGACCATGCGAGCTTCCGAGTTCTGGGCGCTTCTCGCAAAGCAGAGAGTCACTCACATCAATTCGGTTCCGTCGTTCCTCGATTCCATCCTTGACGCTGCGCCTCCCGCCGACACCTTGGCGCTCAGACGACTCATGCTGGGAGGTGAGGCCCTCAGTGGAGCACTAGTCACTCGCATCCAGCATGCACTTCCGTCTGTAGAAGTTGTCAACATGTATGGCCCCACCGAAGCCTGCATCGATGCGACGTATCACGTGGCAACTCCGGCCGATCTCAGCGCTCCCGTTCTGCCTATCGGCCGGCCGCTCACGAACTATCGAGCGTACATACTCGATCGCCGTTTGGAACCGGTCGGCATCGGCGTCATGGGTGAGTTGTATCTCGGAGGCGCAGGTTTGGCGCGCGGCTATGTCAACGCGCCCGAACTTACCGCCGAGCGTTTTGTCGGAGATCCATTCGCCCCTTCGCCAGGCGCTAAACTTTATCGCACGGGCGATCTCGCCCGCTGGCGTATTGACGGTTGTATCGAGTTCCTAGGGCGAGTCGATCAACAAGTCAAGATTCGCGGCTTTCGAGTCGAACCCAGTGAAATTGAAGCGCAACTTCGCAAACAGCCAGGCGTTCGTGAAGCCGCCGTCATCCCGCACACCACGCACGCGGGCACACGCCTCGTCGCATACTACTGCGCCGACAAAACAACAGAAACAGAAACACTACGCGCGGCCATGGCAAGCGAATTGCCCGATTACATGGTGCCCGCCGCCTTCGTGAAACTCGACAAACTGCCGCTCTCCGCTAACGGCAAACTTGACCGCAAAGCTCTGCCTGATCCCGATAAAAGCGCCTTCGCCGCACGCGCCTACGAAGCGCCCATCGGCCCGACCGAGCAGAAAATGGCCGCACTCTGGGCGGAACTGCTGCATGTGGAAAAAGTCGGCCGCCATCACAACTTCTTCGAACTTGGCGGCCATTCTCTACTAGCCATGACGCTCATCGAGCGCATGCAGCAGCAGGGCTTAGCCGGCGATGTCCGCGCACTCTTCACCACGCCCACCATCGCCGGCTTGGCCGCCTTATCTGGCGCTGTCTCTCTGCAAATAGAGGCGCCCGCCAATCGAATCCTGGCTGGCTCGCAACACATCACGCCCGAAATGTTGCCGCTCCTCAAACTGACTCAGCCGCAAATCGACGCCATTGTGAACGCCGTCCCTGGTGGCGCTCCCAACGTGCAAGATATTTATCCGCTGGCACCGCTGCAGGAGGGCATCCTCTTCCAGCATTTGATGACGGCCGAAGGCGATCCATATCTTGCGCCCTTCATGCTGGCTTTCGACAATCACGAACGTCTCGATAATTTCGTTCAAGCGCTCCAAGAGATCGTCAAACGTCACGATGTCTTGCGCACAGGCATAATATGGCAAGGCGTTGACACACCGTTGCAAGTTGTCTTGCGAAACGTGCAAGTACCGCTTGAAGAATTGTCAATTGACACGGCAGACGCGGCTACCCAACTCTTTGCTCGTTTCGATCCGCGCACCTTCCGTTTGGATCTAAGCAAAGCACCTTTACTTCGCACTGTGGCCACTCACGATTCTCAAAACAATCGCTGGCTTTTGATGATGCTCACCCATCACTTGATTTTGGATCACACCAGCATGGCGATTGTTGTGGGTGAACTGCGCACTCTGATGACCGACGCGCACGCTGCTTTGCCAACGCCCGTTCCTTACCGCAACTTCATCGCACAGGCTCTTCACGGTACTTCCACCGAAGAACACGAGGCCTTCTTCCGCCAAATGCTGAGTGATGTAGATGAACCCACCGCGCCGTTCGGTCTGCTCGATACGCAAACCAGCACTGGCGAAACGGCCGATGGCGAACTGCGGCTCGATCCAAAACTTGCACAGCGCATTCGCGACAAAGCGCGCGCGTTAGGCGTCACGCCTGCCAGTCTGTTCCACGTTGGCTGGGCTTCTGTTTTATCTTTTATCTCCGGCAAGTCTGACGTTGTCTTCGGCACCGTCCTCTTGGGGCGTATGCGCAGCGGTGCCGGTGCTGATCGCGTGGTCGGCATGTTCATCAACACCCTGCCCTTCCGCTTCGCCGTTGATCAGCAGGCGGTTGCCGAGGGCGTAGTCCACGCGCAACAGTTACTCGCCGAGTTGATGGCGCACGAACACGCACCCTTGGCTTTGGCCCAACGCGCCAGCAGCGTACCCGCACCTGCTCCCCTATTCTCTTCACTTCTCAACTATCGCTATAGCCCTGAAGAGAATGATGAAACTCCATGGCCCGGTGTTCAAATGATTCACGCCTCCGAGCGCACGAATTATCCCGTCTCCATGGGCATTGACGACACCGGTTCCGGTTTCATTCTGCGCTCTATGACCCCGCCTTCAGTGGGCCCGGAGCGCGTCTGCAATTACCTGCAGCAAGCCATGAGCGGCTTAGTAGACCTGCTTGATCACGCGCCGGAAACATCTCTCGAAACTTTGGCCGTATTGCCAACCGCTGAGCACCATTTAGTGACGGAAGAATGGAATCGCACCGGAGCCAAGTTCGAATTGGGAACGCTCGATTCTCTATTTTCCGCGCAAGCCCAGCGCACACCCAACGCGATCGCCATCATCGGCAAAGATGGGTTGCCGTTCAGTTACGCCCAGCTTGACGCCGAATCCACTCGACTGGCCCGTCAACTCGTTGCCAACGGCGTGCAGCCCGAACGCGTTGTCGGCGTACACATGGAGCGCTCGGCTGAAACCATCATCGCGATGCTGGCTATCCTCAAGGCTGGCGGCGTCTATTTGCCTCTCGATCCGGCTTATCCACCAGATCGTCTGGAATACATCACAGCCGATGCGGGTGCCATGCTCGTACTCGATTCCATTCACAGCCTGACGGGCGATGCAGAACTCCCTCGCCTCGCTGATGCCTCGCGCCTCGCGTACATTATTTACACATCGGGCACCACCGGCAAGCCAAAGGGAGTGGCTGTGCCGCATTCAGCACCCGTGAATCTAGCGTTTGCGCGGCGCGCCTGTCATGATCCCTTGGGTCAGGGAGACCGTGTACTCGCCGCTATCTCGGTTGGCTTCGATGTCTCCATCGGCCAACTCCTTCTTCCCTTGTTGAGTGGCGCCACCGTTGTAATTGCCGGCGATCTGAAGACAATGGGCCCTGCCGAATTCTGGTCGTTCTTGGCCAACCGAGGCGTTAGCCACATCAACTCTGTACCCTCTTTCTTCGATTCCATTCTCGATGCTGCTCCCGCCGCCGGCACGCTGGCGCTCAGACGCTTGATGCTCGGTGGCGAAACATTAAGTGGCGCACTCGTCGCACGCATTCAACGCGCCTTACCGGGAATCGAAGTGGTCAACATGTATGGCCCCACCGAAGCCTGTATTGACGCTACGTTCCACATCGCCACGGATGCTGACCTTACCACACCCGTGTTGCCGATTGGTCGGCCGCTGTCCAACTATCGCGCCTACATCTTAAACAAACGACTTGAGCCTGTAGGTGTGGGCATTCCCGGCGAACTGTACCTGGGCGGGGTAGGCCTGGCGCGCGGCTACGTCAACGCGCCGGAACTCACCGCTGAACGCTTCGTGACCGACCCCTTTTCGGCGATTCAAGGCGAGAAACTCTACCGTACCGGCGACCGTGCGCAGTGGCGCGCCGATGGCGCCATCGAGTTTCTTGGCCGCACCGACACGCAAATCAAAATCCGCGGTCATCGCGTTGAGCCCGGTGAGATTGAATCGCAATTACGGGCACAAGCCGGCATTCGCGAAGCCGTCGTGGCCTACTACGATTTTGGCGCCACCCAGGTGTCCATTCGCGAAGCCGGACAAGGGTCTCAATCGAATGGCGCTGGCACGCGGCTGGTTGCCTATTACACGGGCGACCAAACACCCTCCATCGAAGATCTGCGCGCGCAATTGTCCTCCGTCTTGCCCGATTACATGGTTCCCTCCGCTTTCGTAAAGCTAGACCAACTACCGCTTTCACCAAACGGCAAGCTTGACCGCAAAGCGTTACCGCTGGATTTCGTACACGACGCCGAGCACGCCTACGAAGCGCCCCACACTCCCACGCAGATCGTCCTGCAAGAAATCTTCCACTCTATTCTGGGAGTGCATCCTATCGGCATTCACGATAATTTCTTCTCTCTCGGCGGCCATTCGCTCGCGGCCATGCGGCTCATCAACGCCTGCAACGCTCAGTTCAAGATCAATCTTTCATTGCGAGTGCTATTCGATTGCCCAACCATCGCGCAACTAGCTGCCGCACTGGAAAGCAACGCGCCCGCGCCGCAGCACCATCCTTCGTTGGTGCAAATACGCGCCGGTAGTCCCAACAAACGTCCGCTCTTCTGTTTGCATCCCGCGGGTGGCCATGTGCTCGGCTACTCTCACGTTGCCGCCAACCTGCCGGCCGATCAACCGATCTATGGCATCCAAGCGCGCGCTCTTTTTCCCGGCCAGCCGCTCGGTAATTCCATCGAGGAAATGGCGACCGATTACATTGCCGCCATTCGTTCCGTCCAACCCCACGGTCCGTATCAACTCATGGGCCGTTCGGCCGGTGGTTTGCTCGCCTATGAAATGGCGCAGCAATTGAAGGCGCAGGGGGAAGAGACGTCTTTCCTATGTCTGCTTGATACTTTGTTACCCGACGGGATGGTTGAGATCAGACCGAACGACGAAATGCTGCGCGCGTTCGCGACTAATTTCGGACTCGAAAGTGCGTACGAAGGTCCTGAACCGCCGCCGGTCAACATCGCAGAGTTATTCGAACGAAGCCGCAAGAGCAGAGTCGAGTTTCAAGGTATCGATCTTGGACAGTTCGAACGATTCCATGCCGTCTGGTGCCATATGGTGAACATCTACAACGCCTACCAACCGGCGTCGTGGCCAGGAGACATGGTGCTTTTTCGCGCACTGAAGAGAATTTCTTCGCCGGAGGCACCGCACGAGTGGGCAGCCTTCGTTGATCCAAAGCGCACAACCTTGGTCGATCTGGATTGCAACCATGACGATTTTGCGGAGGCTTGGCTCGCGCCTACTTTCGCCAAACAGCTGGAACGTGTTCTGCAGGAGGCCGAAGCAAGGTTCCAAGCACATTCGGCAAAAACAGATCCGCCTGCTCATCACGGCCACCTGATTCCGTTGCAACCAAGCGGCACCAAACGCAAGCTGTTCTGCATCCACCCTGCCGGCGGCCGCGCCTTCTGCTACCTGCCTTTGGCCCGCGAACTCGGCACAGACCAACCTGTCTTCGGACTCCGGGCCAGTGGCTTAAACGAGAACGAGACACTCGCCACATCGCTGCCCCAAATGGCGGCAGACTACCTCGCCGCTATTCGCGAGATTCAACCACAGGGTCCTTACCAACTACTGGGGATGTCGTTCGGCGGCTTGCTCGCTTATGAGATGGCCCAACAACTGAGTCGACAGGGCGGCGAGGTCAGTTCCTTGATTTTACTCGACACTTCGCTACCCGCTCAACGAAGGGAAAAAGAACTGAGCGAAGAAGCGTTCCTTCAAGCGATGGCCGTGGAACTCAGTTGTGCCGATCTGCTGCCGCTGAACGCACGCTCTCTCACACTGCCTGAAATTGTCGAACTCGCCCTGCAAGCGGGACGCCTGCCTGCCGGCTTCCAACTGGCCGAAGCCGAGAGAATCGCCGCAGTCTTCCGCAATAACGTTCGCTTGGATCGTGAATATCAACCACAAAAATGGGGTGGGTCTCTCTTACTATTGCGTGCCCTTCGTCGTCCAACGTCTGCCGGTGCTCCCCCGGATTGGTCTTCATATGTGGCGAATCTCGCGATGAACGACTTGGATTGCACTCACTCCGAAATCGTCACCCAAGCTTTTTCCAAGACCGTGGCCGCCCTGATCGCGCCACACCTCAAATAGAAACCCCATCACCATGCAAACTGAAACCGATTACAAAGTTCTCATCAATCAGGAAGGCCAATATTCTATTTGGCCCGAAATGAAGCAAGCGCCTCTAGGCTGGAAAGAAACCGGCCCAACGGGCTCGAAACAGGAAGTGCTGGATTGGGTCAGAGCGCAATGGACCGATATGCGCCCCGCCAGCTTGCGTCAACCGAATTAGCGTCCGCGCGCGAGTCGCTATGCTGGCAGGGTGCGCATTGGCATTCATTCCAGCACCGCCGGCTCTTTGGAACGTGCCGCCATCCATGCTCATGATGTCGGCGCAAATACACTGCAAATCTTTTCCGCCAGCCCGCGCATGTGGCGCGCCAAAACGCCTGACACGGTTCAAGTTCAGCTTCTCGCCGCGCAGCGCGCTAAGCACGATCTCACACCGCTCGTGATCCACGCCAACTACTTGATCAATCTCGCCGCACCGCCCTCACCCGTGCGCGAAAGCTCCATTCATTCGTTTCGCGGCGAACTCGAACGCGGCATCATCATCGGCGCAGAGTATCTCGTCGTCCATCCCGGCAATTACAAAGGCCTCAGCCTTGAACAAGGCATGCTCAACGTCGCCGAAGCCATCGCCCTCGCCTGGCGCGCCGTTGACGAAACCTACAAAACCAATCCGCGCCTCACCCTGCTGCTCGAAAACACCGCGGG
>PMQB01000288.1 GCA_003169195.1 Bryobacterales bacterium | reverse complement strand
CATGAAGGACTGGCGGCCGGGCATGTCGAAGGCGTTGATGATGCCTTGGAGAGCGGTGAGCGCGATGATTTCCGAGAGGGTGATGATGTGGCCGAGAGTGAGTGCGGCGAGAGCGAGGGATTGGATGGCGGCAAGGGCTTGGGTCCAGATGAGAAGTTGGCGGCGGTTGAGGCGCTCAACCCAGACGCCGGCGAAAGGGCCGAGGAGGAAGGAAACGATTTGGCCGGAGAAGCTAACGAAGCCGAGAATGAGCGCTGAATGAGTGAGGTGATAGACGAGCCAGGTGGTGGCGAGGCGGGTCATCCAATTGCCGATGACGGAGATGGTTTGGCCGAAGAAGAAGAGTTGGAAATTGCGGTGACGGAGGGCGCGCCAGGCGTGGGAGAGGTGGTTCATGAGCGGTGGCTTTGTCAGTTTAGCTGTTCAGATTTGACCCCTCCTTTCAGTCAGGGTTCTGTTTGGGCATTTGGAGCGGTACGATGGCAGGGCTATGTTTTTGAGATTGGTTTGTGCATTGGCGATGGTGGCGACGGGAACGGAGACGCGGTGGGCGCTGGATGCGGACGGGGGGATCACTTGGACGGCGAAGGCGGCCGCGGCGCATCAGGATCAGATTGAGATGAGCGGGCGCAAGGTGTCGTTGATTGCGACGTATGGGGTGGATCAGGATGCGCATCTGATACTGCGGCGGCAGGTGGTGTTTCCGTTGCTGCGGACGGTGCCGAATGATACGCATGCGAGTTTAAGTTATGTGTTTGGGGAAGATGCGATGCCGCGGATTTTGGTTGATGGGCGCGCGGCGGTGGAGACGGTGCGGAGTTTTTCGCATAAGGGAATGATGACCGTGCGGAGTGTGGTGGGGCGGAAGCAAGATGTGTTGTTGACGCGCACGCTGTTTCCTTCGACCACACGGGAGTGCGTGGTTGAGCGTTTGACGTTCACGAACACAGGTGCGGCGGCGCAGAGAGTTGAAGTAGAGCGCACGGAGAAGGTGGTGCACACAAACGCGCGGAACGGGTTTTATGGAGAGTATGTGCTGGCGGCGCGCGTGGATGATGCGGGCGAACGGATGATTGCGCCGGGCGGGAATACCACGTTCAGCCTGATTTTCAGCGGGCGCAAAGCGAGTGAAGAGGATGCGGTTGTGGACAGCGGGGCGGAAGAGACGGCGCGGCGGACGCTGGTGGACGGGTATTTATCTAAGTTGATTTTGGAGACGCCGGAACCGGTGTTGAATCGCGCGTTTGCGTTCGCGAAGATTCGGACGGCGGAGAGCGTTTACGAAACCAAGGGCGGCTTGATGCATGGACCGGGCGGCGGGAGTTATTACGCGGCCATTTGGGCCAATGATCAGGCGGAGTATGCAAATCCTTTTTTTCCGTTTTTGGGAGATGCGACGGCGAACGCGTCGGCAGTGAATGCGTGGCGGCTGTTTGCGAAGTATATGAACGCGGAGTACAAGCCGATTCCGAGTTCGATTATTGCGGAGGGGACAAGTTACTGGAATGGCGCGGGAGACCGCGGGGATATGGCGATGATTGCATATGGGGCGGCCCGATTTGCGCTGACGTATGGGGACCGGCAGACGGCGAATGAGTTGTGGCCACTAATTGAGTGGTGTTTGGAGTATTGCGAGCGGAAGAAGAATGGTGCGGGGGTGATTGCGTCCGATAGTGATGAGTTGGAGGGGCGATTTCCGGCGGGGAAGGCGAATTTGAATACATCGGCGCTTTATTATGATGCGCTGCAGTCGGCGGGGTTTTTGGCGAAGGAGTTGGGGAAGGGGGATGCGGAGAAGTATGGGCGGCGGGCGAAGGAGATGCGTGGGGCGATCGAGAAATATTTTGGTGCGGAGGTGGAGGGGTTTGCGACTTATCGTTATTACGACGGAAATACGGTGTTGCGTGCTTGGATTAGTACGCCGTTGACGGTGGGGATTTTTGATCGGGCACATGGGACGGTGGAGGCTCTGTTTTCGCCGCGGTTGTGGACGGCGGATGGGTTGGCGACGCAGGCGGGAGAGAAGACGTTTTGGGATCGGGCGACGCTTTATGGATTGCGCGGGGCGTTGGCGGCGGGTGAGACGCAGCGGGCGATGACGTTTTTGCGGGCGTATTCAACGAGGCGGTTATTGGGGGAGCATGTGCCGTATGCGGTGGAGGCTTGGCCGGAGGGGAACCAGCGGCATTTGGCAGCGGAGAGTGCGTTGTATTGCCGGGTATATACGGAAGGGTTGTTTGGGATGCGGCCAACGGGTTTGCGGTCGTTTGATATGACGCCGAGGTTGCCGGAGGGCTGGGATACGATGGCGCTGCGGAAGGTGCAGGCGTTTGGGCATAGCTTTGATGTGGAGGTGAGTCGAACTGGGGATAAAGTGCGGGTGGACGTGAAGGAAGAGGGGCGCGTTGTTGTGACAAGAGAAGTGGCGGCGGGAGAAAAAGTCAGCGTGCGGCTGAGTTAGCATCGAAGCAGCATGCGATGTGAATCGGGTGCGCTCAGCTTCTGCATGATTGTGAAGAATGAGGAGCGCGATCTGCCAGGATGCCTCGACACGGTGCGAGGGCTGGCGAGTGAAGTGATTGTGGTGGATACGGGTTCGAATGATGGGACACGGCTGGTGGCGGCGGAACTTGGCGCGCAAGTGATTGCGTTTGACTTCGGGCGAGTGGATTTTGGGGCGGCGCGGAATTGTGCGATTGCGCAGGCGAGCGGGGCATGGATCTTGGTGCTGGATGCGGATGAGCGGCTGGAACCGGCGGGTGTGGCAAAGATTGAAGCTTTGGTGGCGGGTGAACAGAATGCGGGTTACTTCTTAGAGCGGCACAATCATGCTTCAGATGGCGCGGAGCCTACGGTTGACTACGTGGTGCGGCTCTTTCCGAAACAGGCGCGTTATCGCGGGCGCGTGCATGAGACGGTAGATGCGTCGATATTGGGTGCTGGCGGACGATTGGTTCAAACGGATATACGGATTCAACACAATTTTGTGGCTGATCGCGAGACGCGGCGGCGGAAGAATCATTGGTATATCGAGATTCTGAAAGAGGAGATTGCGGCTGATCCGAGCGACAGTTCGCGGCTGGATTTTCTGGCGGCTGAGTATCACCAGCTGGAACGGTTCGATGAGGCAACGGCAGTGGTGGAGCAGATTGTGAAGCTGCGGCCGAGGGATGCGCGGGCGCATTTGTTTCTGGGCACGTATCATTTGCTTTACCAACATGACGCGAAACGGGCACGGGGTGATTTCGAACGAGCGCTGAAACTGCGACCGGGATACCCGGAGGCAAGATCTTTCTTGGAACGCATTGACGAGCAGGAACGACTAAACTGAATGAGGCGTTGTGGCGGCTGGGGAGCGGCAATAACCAATAGGAGCGTAACGAACAACGAAATGATTACTCGACGCAGTGTTCTGAAACTGGCGGCAACGGCACCCCTGCTACCCAACGCGTTCGCCGCATCACACGACGAATTCTGGAATTCCAAAGACCCTTCGCAATGGAGCGATAAAGAGACAACGCAGATGCTGACGAAATCGCCTTGGGCGAAGCAGGCGTCGGTGGAGTCGCAGGGCGGAACGAACCGAATGACCGGGATGCCGGGGGGCGGTGGTATGGGCCGAGGCGGTGGTGGTATGGGTGGTGGTGGTATGGNNGGCGGCGGTGGCCGATCTCGTGAAGGCGGTGAAGCAGAAGGTGGCGGCGGTGGTCGAGCGCCGGACATTCACGCGCTGGTGCGCTGGGAAAGCGCGTTGCCGGTGAGTGCTGCGTTGAAGAAGAGTGTGCCGGCGGAAGCGTCGGAATCGTACGTCTTAAGCGTGACTGGTTTGAAGATGCGGCAACCGGGCGAAGATCCGAATTCGTCGGAGAGTGGCGGCGAGCAACGTCGCGAACAGATGGAACGGCGCATGGTGCATTCGGCCTCGCTTGAGGTGAAGGGGAAGGATACAATTTCGGCCAGCAAAGCAGAAATGGTGGATGATGTGGACGGCCCGATTTGGCGATTTAGTTTTCCGCGAAGCGGCAATCCGATTGTGGCCGAAGATAAAGAAGTTACGTTTCTGCTGCACACGGGGCGGGCGACCTTGAAGGCGAAATTCCCGCTGAAGGAAATGACGTACAAGGATCAACTGGCGCTGTAAGAGGATGGGCGCGGGGCGGTGGAAAAGGGCGCAGCAGGACAACCTGTTACGATGAATTTTCTATCCCCCGCGATGATGCTTCGCACNNATTGCGGAGATCAAGAAGGCTTCGCCGAGCAAGGGATTGTTGCAAGCGGACTTTCATCCGGCGGTGATTGCGCATCAATATGAGCAAGGGGGCGCGGCCTGTTTATCGGTACTTACTGACAAGCTTTTTTTTCAGGGTTCGCTGCATGATTTAGAAGCGGCACGCGCGGCGACGCAATTGCCGGTTCTGCGTAAAGACTTTACGATTGACCGTCTGCAGATTTTTGAAGCGGCGGCACACGGGGCGGATGCGATTCTGTTGATTGCGGCGATTTTGGATACCGGCGAGTTGCAGCGATTTCGCGAATTGGCGAACAGTTTGGGTTTGGCGGCGTTGGTGGAAGTGCACAATCACGACGAACTGAGTAAAGCAATTGATTCTGGCGCAGAGATCATTGGCGTGAACAATCGAAATTTGGATACGTTTGAAGTTTCGCTCGATACTTCGTTGCGGCTTAGCTATCTGATGCCGGCTGGGGTAACGCGCGTGACCGAGAGCGGCATTTTTACGCGCGGCGATATTGAAACGCTTAGTGCGGCCGGGTTCCATGCGTTTCTGATTGGCGAATCTTTGATGAAATCGAACGACGCCACGGGGGCATTACGAACGCTTCTGGGGCCGGGTCATAGCAGCAATGCCTAGAAACTCGATGACTGCGGGACTTCCTTTCATTATTAAGGTGTGCGGAATCACGACAGAAGACGATCTGGAGACGTCGGTGGAAGCGGGGGCGAATGCGATTGGTTTTAATTTTTATGCGAAGAGTCCGCGGTTTGTCACGACAGCTCGGGCGCGGCAATTGGTGAATTCGCTGCGGGGTGCCTATATAAAGGTAGGCGTGTTCGTGAACCCGAGCGAAGAGGAATTGCTTGAGGCGGCGTCGCAAGTGCCGCTGGATGTTTTGCAATTACATGGCGAGCATGCGCCGGGGCATCTGGCTAGTTCATTTCGTATTTGGCAAGGCAGCCACGCGACGATGGACCGAACGTCACTCGACCTTTCGGTAGAGGCGTGGCTGTTGGATACGCCGACGCCGCAACATGGCGGTTCCGGGAAGACGTTCGATTGGTCGTTAGCCGCGGATTTTCCGGCGCGAGCGATTGTGGCGGGCGGGTTGGACGGAAACAACGTGGCGAGCGCTATTCGGATGGCAAACCCGTGGGGCGTAGATGCTTGCTCGCGGCTGGAAACAAAACCCGGACAAAAAGATCCGGACCGCATCAAACTATTTGTCGAAGCGGCTCTTGAGGCGTTTCGTTCGCAAGCTAAACAAGATTTGGAAATGCATTCATGACAACCACTACACCTGCGGTCGCCACTTCCCTGCCCGATGCCGGCGGCCACTTTGGCCCATATGGCGGACGCTATGTTCCTGAAGTTTTGATGTCGCCGTTGGAGGAACTGGAGCAGGCTTACGCGGCCGCGCGAGTTGATCCGGCGTTTGATCAAGAACTGCGGGGATTACTCCACCATTACGCAGGCAGGCCGACGGCCCTTTATTTTGCATCACGGCTGAGTGAAACACTGAAGGGCGCGCAAATCTGGCTCAAACGGGAAGATCTGCTGCACACGGGCGCGCACAAAATCAACAACTGCCTGGGCCAGATTTTGTTGGCGCGGCGGATGGGCAAGCGGCGCATTATTGCGGAGACTGGCGCGGGCCAACATGGAGTAGCGACAGCTACGGTTTGCGCACTGTTTGGTTTGGAATGCGTCGTCTATATGGGCGAAGAAGACATGAGGCGGCAACGGCTTAATGTTTTCCGCATGCGATTGTTGGGTGCGCAAGTGGTGAGTGTGACCAGCGGCAGCCGCACTTTGAAGGATGCGATTAGCGAAGCGATGCGCGATTGGGTAANNTATCCGATGATGGTGCGCGATTTTCACAAGGTGATTGGCGAGGAGACGCGCGAACAAGCGCTGGCGCAAATTGGCCGCTTGCCGGATACGATTATCGCGTGTGTGGGCGGAGGTAGCAACGCGATTGGAATTTTTCATGCGTTTGTGGATTCGAACGTGAAGCTGATCGGTGTTGAAGCGGGGGGCCGCGGCAAGGAATTGGGCGAGCATGCGGCGCGGTTTAGTGGCGGTTCGCCGGGCGTGCTGCAAGGAACGTTCAGCTATCTGCTGCAGGATGAGAACGGACAGATTGGCTTGACGCATTCGGTATCGGCGGGCTTGGATTATCCGTCTATCGGTCCGGAGCATGCGTGGCTGCATGATCAGAACAGATGCGAATACGTTTCTATGTCTGACAGTGAGGCGCTGGTTGCAGCTCGCACACTGGCGCGGACTGAAGGAATTATCCCCGCGCTGGAATCGGCGCATGCGGTGGCGGAAGCGATTCGACGTGCGCCAGCGGAGCCCGGCAAGGTGTATGTGGTGAACGTATCCGGCCGAGGTGATAAAGATATTGATATTTATCGCGAAAATATGCCCGAACTGGATCAGGAGACGGCTGCCCAATAAATGGTGGAAACGTCGACACGCATTTCGAATTTGTTTGCCAAGCACAAAGAGCAAGGCACAAAGGCTTTCATCGCCTATCTCACGGCGGGCGATCCCTCACTGGCAGTCACTACTGAGTTAGTGCTTGCCTTAGAACGCGGCGGGGCGGATCTGATCGAGTTGGGGGTTCCTTTCTCTGATCCGATTGCCGATGGTCCGGTGATTCAGCGGGCTTCGGATCGGGCGCTGAGGGCGGGCGCGACGTTGCCTAAGTTGCTCGAGACGGTGCGAGAGATTCGGCGGCGTTCGGAGATTCCGCTGTTGTTGTTCAGCTATCTCAATCCGTTGCTGCGCTATGGCTTGGATAAGCTGGCGCGCGATGCGGCGGCTGCGGGAATAGATGGAGTCTTGCTGACGGATCTTTCGGTGGAAGAAGCGGCGGAAACAGTGACGCGATTGCGGGCGCAGTCGTTGGATACAGTTTTTTTGGCGGCGCCGACGAGTTCGGAACGGCGTCTGCGATTAGTGGCTGAACATTCGTCAGGGTTCGTTTACCTTGTTTCGCGAACGGGTGTTACCGGTGAGCAACAATCACTGGCGGCATCGGCGGCGACGCTGGCTGAAAGAATGCGGCAGCTTACGGAATTACCGATTGCGTTGGGCTTTGGTGTGAGTACGCCGGCACAGGTTGCCGAAGTGGCTAAACTGGCGGACGGCGTCGTGGTGGGGAGTGCCATCGTGAAATTTATTGAAGCCAATGCCGCGTCGCCCGAACTACCGAAAAAGCTCGCAGAGTTTACCCGACAACTGACTGCCCCGTTGCATCCATCATGAGCGAAAACAATCCCGATGAATTAGAGAAGTACCGCTCCCAAATTGACGTATTAGATAGACGGCTTTTGGATTTGCTGAATGAGCGCACGGCCATTGTTGAACAAATTGGCCGGGTTAAGCAGGAACGCAAGCTTGGTGTCTACGAACCAAAGCGCGAAGATCAGGTGTACGCCAATATTCTCACTCACAATCATGGCCCCCTGCCACCGGACGCCGTGAAACGAATCTTCGAACGAATTATTGACGAGATGAGGACGGTGCAAAAGAACAATATGCAAGCTGGGGGAAAGACATGTTAGTGGTGATGCAGGAAGAAGCGCCGGAAGCACAGATTGAAACGGTGATTAACCGGCTGGTGGAAATGGGTTTCACGGTACACCGTTCTACGGGTGTGAAGCACACCTTGTTGGGCGGCGTTGGACCGATTGACGATTTCGACACGGCGCTGCTTGAAGCGATGGAAGGCGTGAAGGAATGCCACCGGATTGTCTCCTCTTATAAGCTGGCGAACCGAAGCTTTAAGCCGGGCGGAACGGTTATCAAGCTGGGCGATGTGGAGATTGGCGGACTGAAGGTTGTGACGATGGGCGGCCCGTGCAGCGTTGAGAGCGAAAAGCAGATGGAGGATTCGGCGGATACCGTGGCCGGGGCGGGAGCGCAGATTATTCGCGGAGGTGCATTCAAGCCGCGAAGTTCACCATACAGCTTTCAGGGCATGGGCGAGCAGGGTTTGCAGATCATGCGCAAAGCGGCTGACCGGCGGGGACTCAAGGTAGTGAGTGAGGTGATGGATCAAACGCAGATACCCTTGCTGATTCAATATTCGGATATTTTGCAGGTGGGCGCGCGCAACATGCNNAGCGAGGTCATGGAGATTTCGCAGATTGAGCCCATGCTGCCCTACACCGATCTGTTCCAGGTGGGCGCGCGCAACATGCAGAACTTCAACTTGCTGCGCGAGTTAGGGAAGACTCGCAAGCCCATTTTGCTGAAACGCGGCATTGCGGCTACGATTGAGGAACTGCTGCTTTCTGCCGAGTACATTATGTCTGGCGGGAACTATGAAGTGATGCTATGTGAGCGCGGCATCCGAACGTTTGAAACGGCGACGCGCAACACCATGGACATTTCGGCATTCCCGGTTTTGAAGAAGCTCACGCATTTGCCATTGATTGGCGATCCGTCGCATGGCACGGGAAAACGCGATTATGTTTTGCCGATGGCGCGCGCCGCGGTGGCGGCCGGTGCAGATGGGCTCATTGTAGAAGTGCACCCTGATCCGGACCACGCGGTTAGTGATGGCGCGCAGACGCTCCGGCCCGATCAGTTTACAGAAATGGTGCAACAAGTGCGCGCGATAGCAAAGGCCATTGGCCGTTCCGCATAAGCGACACGCGAGTTAGCTCACCATGGAAACAGTGGCAATCGTCGGTGTCGGGCTCATCGGCGCTTCGTTCGGCTTAGCGCTGCGGCAGGCGGGCTTTGCGGGAGAGATTATCGGTGTGAGTTCGCAACCAGCCATCGCCGCAGGATTGAAGCGCGGTGCTATCTCAAGCGAGGCGTCTCTGGAGGAAGCGGCGCGGAGAGCTGATCTGATTTACCTGGCACAACCGGTGGATCGAATCTTGGATACGATTCCGCTGCTCGGGCCAGTGTTGCCAGCGGGTTCGCTGGTTACCGACGCGGGCAGCACGAAAGAACAAATCGTTGCTCGTGCTCGAGAGCATCTACCGCCGGGCTGCTTTCTTGGAGGTCATCCGATTGCCGGTAAGGAGAAGCGTGGTCCCGACGCCGCCGATCGTGACTTATTCCGAGACCGCCTCTATGTGCTAACTCCAGAAAACAGAAGCGATCTCGATACGAAGTACAAAGGGTTGGAGGAGTTTCGCGAGACACTTCGTTCGATTGGCGCGCGCGTCTTGGAGATGTCTCCGAAAGAACACGATCATACGGTCGCTTTAACCTCTCATCTTCCCCAGTTGTTGTCGACGGCACTTGCCGCTACGCTGGCGCGCGATGGCGAAACTACGGTGAAGCAGGTGTTCGGCAGTGGTTTACTAGACATGACCCGGCTGGCGCTTAGCTCGCATGAGTTATGGAGCAGCATCTTGAGTACCAACAAGATACCGGTTTCGGAGGCGCTTGATTCCTTGATAAAAGTACTCTGCGAATTAAAGGCGAAGCTAGGCGAACGTGAACTAGCTAACACTTTCGAGGAGGCCGCCCACTTCGCCTCTTCTATCCGAAATCAACCCTAGCCTTAAAAAGCTCGATCTATTCCCGCGATTCTGAGATTTTTTTATAGGCAATACGCCCTAACGCCCGTATAATCTTAGGTAACGAGTGGGGATTTTAACGTGCATAATGAATTCACGTCCTTGTTTAAGGACCTTTTGCTGTCACAGACAGATGTAAGCAGACTTTCAGCTGTGCGTCGATCTACGGCACTCTTTTCTCAGGGTGACAAGGCGGACGCTGTTTACTTCATCGAAGAGGGCCTAATCAAGCTCACCCGAACCAACTCAACAGGCGGGCGCTTGATTCTGTCCGTCTATGGACCCAATGACTTAGTAGGCGAGGAATCACTGTCTGGAGGCAACGGCCGCTACCATGCCGAAGCAGAAGCACTGAGTCCTTCCACCGTGTATAAAGTTCCGTGGCCTTCGATCAAACGAGTGATTGCCGCTCATCCAGAATTGAGTGCGGCCTTCCTTAAACATCTTTTGGAGACGAAGGTCAGCTTCGCGGACAAGGTTGAGTTGCTTTGTCTCTACGATGTAGAGACGCGCATTCTTTACTACCTGGAACAGTTGTCGAAACTTGTCAAACCGAGCGACGATGAAACAGGCTACCCTTTGCCGATCACGCAAATGGAATTGGCCGATTTGGTAGGAGCGACACGAGAGACCGTATCGACATCGCTGAACCAGTTAGAACGTCGGGGTTTTGTGAAGCTTTCGCGGCGACTATTGACGGTATTCCCGCGTCCGGCAGTGACCGAGACTGCTGCTAGCGCGACTGCCTGATGTTTAAGTACTAGGTCTAGTGGAAACACCTAGTACTAAGACCTACGAAAACACTCTTAAAATAGTATTAATGCTGTACTTTTTGGTACCAAGCGATCTAGAAATGGGTAAATACCGCCGTTCTTGAGCTGGTATTAATCCTTGCTGGATGCACACCCTTTTGCTAAACTTCTGACAAGAAATCGATGCTTTCTGGTTGTGCTTCCGCGAGCCCTGGACGAACAGAAAGGGGGGCTCATACGACCTCCCTCCTTAGTTCTTCGGCAGACGAGCATTCCTCACGCATCAAGGTACAGGAGATGAGCAGTGAGAGAAAAAGGTGTTGTGAAATGGTTTAATGCCGCCAAGGGCTATGGATTCATCCAACGAGCCAATGGAGATGATGTGTTCGTGCATTTCTCTGCTATCCAGATGAACGGCTACCGAACACTGGAGGAGGGTGCGACCGTTGAGTTCGAAGTGAAGCGGGGTCCGAAAGGCCTGCAAGCCGAGAACGTACTTCACGGGGCGTAAGGAAGCAACCAGCAAACAATCAGGAGACCGCCGTTGTTTGCGCACCGGCGGTCGTTCTATTTTTGTACGATCTAGGAAGAATGAAATACCGTAGCTTAGGCAGTAGTGAAGCCACAATCAGCGAGATTGGTTTTGGCGCTTGGGGCATTGGGGGGAAACAGTGGCGAGGCGGCCAAGACGATCAATCGTTAAAGGCGCTGCGGCGCTCGTTTGAATTGGGAGTGAACCTGGTTGATACGGCGCTGGCGTATGGCGATGGCCACAGCGAACAACTGGTAGGACAAGCGGTAAAGAGCAGCTTTCATAAGGTTCACATCGCCACCAAGATTCCGCCCATGAATCGCATCTGGCCGGCCAAGGCCGACACGTCGATAGCGGAGGTGTTTCCATACGACTACATCATTCGCTCGACGGAAGAGAGCTTACGCAACTTGGGCATGGAGCAGATTTATCTGCAGCAGTTCCATGTGTGGACAGATGCATGGACGAAGACAGAAGAGTGGCGTCGAGCGATTGAGGATTTGCGGCAGAGCGGCAAGGTACGCTACTTCGGGATTTCGATCAGTGAGCATGAACCGGACAGCGCGCTAGAGGCGATCAAAACAGGCCTGGTGAATGCGGTACAAGTGATTTACAACATTTTTGATCAGAGTGCGGCAACGAATTTGTTTCCATTGTGCCAACAGATGAAAGTGGGCGTGCTGGCGCGAGTGCCGCTGGACGAAGGCGGATTGACAGGAAGCATCACGGAGCAGACAGTGTTTGAACCGGGTGAGTTTCGCGAGGCGTATTTTCGAGGCGACCGGAAGAGACAAGTTGTAGAACATGTGGCGGCGCTGCAGCGCGATTTGGCGGGGCAGCCAGGTACGATGGCAGAGATTGCGCTGCGCTTCTGCCTTTCTCACAAGGCGGTGAGCACTGTCATTCCGGGCATGAGGCGCGTGGAAACGGTGGAGAGTAGCTGTCGGGTGCCGAATGCGGGTCCGTTGGATGCGGAGACATTGGCGATTCTCAAGAAGCACGCGTGGAAGAGAAACTTTTATCAGGCAGATCTGCGGCAGACGGCGTAATTACCAAACCCGACACGCGTTAGCACGCATCATCGGCTGTCCTTCCCTACATCCAAAGGCTTTCCCGAATTCG
Organism: Bryobacterales bacterium; assembly: GCA_003169195.1. Taxonomy (GTDB): domain Bacteria; phylum Acidobacteriota; class Terriglobia; order Bryobacterales; family Bryobacteraceae; genus Bog-105. The sequence goes on along the minus strand of PMQB01000288.1, from coordinate 5,018 downwards.
GGGATGTTTGAAACAACGCCGTTCACGCGAAACTCATTTGGCGAATGAGGATTGACGGTTGCATTTACGCGTTTCTCTTCCGACCGCTCAAAGCCGCACCCCCATTGAGTCATGCCAACGAAGAACCGCTGGTCGGGAGTCAAACCATGTATTGGCTGCAGGTCGGCATTGGCTGTGGCATGAGTCCGGGCGAGGTAAGCCAGCATTGTCCCGCCAAGATCCGCCACGTCTTCAATTTCGGCTGCGCGACATTCAAATCTTTGAACGGAGGCAGATTCATATCGGTCCAATAGGTCTGCCAGTCAAAGTGGGGCGTGAAAGCAATTAGTTCTTCGCGCGTGAAGCGGTTTTTCAATTTGTAAGGATCGCGCTGTTCCACTCCGGTGAGCGTAGCGCGAGCAAGCTTAGTTTCGATCGCCAAGACGCTCACCGCACCTGCTTTTGCCTGCTTAGGGCCTCCGCCGAAGAGCCGCAAACTTTGTGCTACGTGCTGCAAATAGCGCTGGCGGATCTCAACCGATTTGGCATCAGTCTTGGTGTAATAATCGCGATCGGGCAAGCCAAGTCCGCCGGCGAACGGGTTGGCTTTCATACGTTTGGAGTGATCGAGATCCGGTTCGGCATCAAAACCGAAAAGAACATTTGTGTCGATTCCGGTCCGATGTTCCGCTGCGACGTGGGCGGCGATGTCAGCCCTGGACTTCAGCGCCGCAATGCGGGCCATCTCCGCCGCAATGGGTTGGGTACCAGCTTTCTTGATCGCAGGTATCCGATCCAACCAAGAGATTTATCCAAGCCGACGAATATGGGAATACCGATCACAGCGGGCGTGTCACAGCTTCAGCGTCACGATCAGATCGGGGAGTTTAGCGTTCGTGCTACCAAACCCTGCAGGCATTTGGGCGCATCATGGGCTGCCCTTCTTTACAACTGAAGGCGTGGCCAAACTCCGGCATATTGGAAACGACACCATTCACGCGGAACTCATTGGGAGAGTGGGGGTTCACGGTGGCATTGACGCGCTTTTCTTCGGGCCGCTCATCGCCGCAGGCCCATTGCGCCATGCCCACAAAAAACCGTTGGTCGGGCGTTAGGCCATCTACTGGCCGCAGGTTTTCTTGCGCGGTAGCATGCTTCCAGGCAATATAAGCCAACATCGTGCCGCCTAAATCCGCGACATCTTCACCTAGGGTGAGTTTGCTGTTGATATGGATGTCGTCTACGACAACGTACTGCGCGTATTGATCGCGCACGCACCCAACGCGCTGTTCAAACTCTCTGGCATCTTCCGGCGTCCACCAATCGCGCAGGTTGCCCTTAGCATCGAATTGACGGCCTTCGTCGTCAAAGCCGTGAGTCAGTTCGTGGCCGATGGTGGCGGCGGTGTTGCCGTAGTTAGGCGCGGCGTCCATTTTGGGGTCGTAGAGGGGTGGCAGTAGGACACCGGCGGGGAAGTTGATCTGGTTGGTTTGCGGATCGTAATAGGCGTTCACGGTAGGCGGAGTCATGTCCCACTCGCTGCGATCGACAGGCTTGCCAATGCGGCTCAACTGGCGATGCTCTTCAAAGGCTTCCGCCCGTTTAGCATTGCCGGCGAAATCATCCGGCAAGATTTCGACAGAGCTGTAATCGCGCCAACGGTCGGGGTAGCCGATCTTGTTGAGAATGCCCTGCAGTTTTACCAGAGCCTGCTTCTTTGTGCCATCGCTCATCCAACTCAGTTTTTCGATATCGGTACCCATCTCTGCCTCGATCTGTTTGACGATCCGCAAGGTGGATGCTTTGGTTTCCGGAGTGAAGGTGCGAGCCACGAAGACCTGCCCCAGCGCCTCACCCAACTGCCGGTCCACCAGATTTGTACACATCTTCCAGCGCGGCGGCTGCGTCTTCACACCGCGCAAGTAGCCGGAGTAAAACTCGAAATAAGATTTATCAAATGGGGAAGAAAGATATTCCGCATACGCATGCACCAGATGCCAGCGAAAATAGGCACGCCACGCTGCCAAATTGTTTTTTCCGAGAGCTTCATTTACCGCGGCAAAGAACTTCGGTTGATTGACGTTCAGGTCTTCAAAAGCGGGCAGAGCAGTATCAGCCCAATAGGTCTGCCAGTGAAAGCGCGGTGTAAACGCAATCAGCTTCTCGCGCGTGAAACGGTTTTTCAGCTTGTAGGGATCGCGCTGCTCCACTCTCGTCAACGAAGCCTTCGCCAGCTTCGTTTCAATGGCCATCACTTTCTCGGCATCCGCTTTCGCGTTCTTCGGAGTCTCGCCAATCAATTCGAGATTCTGCGTCACATGCTTTAAATAGCGCTGGCGGATTTCGACCGATTTCGCATCGGTCTTGGTGTAATAATCGCGGTCGGGCAAGCCGAGGCCGCCAGCCAAAGCGTATGCCAGCATCTGCGATGAGTTGTCCAAATCGGGTTCGGCGTCAAAGGCAAAAAGAACATTGGTATTGATGCCACCCCTATGTTCAGCCGCGACATACGCTGCGATGTCATTTACAGACTGTAGCGCGCTAATCCGGGCAAGCTCAGCAGCGATTGGTTGGCTGCCGGCTTTCTCAACGGCCGGCACATTCATACAGGCACCGAAATAGTCGCCGATCTTTTGTTCGTTCGCGGTCCGACTCGCACCGCCTTTGGACGCCTGGTCGAGAATGCCCCAAAGGTAGCGTGTGTTCTCTTCGTCCATTTTGCCGTAGACATCCCAGCGCGCCTGGTCGGCCGGAATGGGATTGAGCTTGTTCCACTGGCCGCATGCGTATTTATAGAAATCGACGCAAGGGTCAACCGCTTTGTCGACAAACTTCATTTCCAAACTGGGGGTGTATGGCAACTCGCTCAGTGGCATTTCTTGCGCACTCATGAAAGCGGCACTCAACCCGCCACTCAACAACAGAACGAAACTAGCTCTCATGTTGCGATTGTGGCACCAAGCCATGAGAGATATTTGTCAAGGCCGACCACCACGGGAACGCCTATCACTTCCGGCGTGTCATAGCTATGCAACTTGACAATCAAATCGCGAAGGGCACCGAACTGCGCGCGGGTAGTCTTGATGAGCAGCAAGACCTCCTGCGCTGTTTCGATTTCGCCTTGCCAGCGGTAGACGCTCTCGACGGCGGGCAGCAGGTTAACGCACGCGGCCACGCCGCCGGAGACAAGGGCATGCGCCAGTTTTAACGCCTCGTCACGGTTCGAACAAGTACAGAACACAATGAGAGCATCAGTCATAAAATGTTGTTTTCACTAGACCTTTCGTCAAAACAAGTTTATAAATAGAAGAGGGAATGTTTCGCTCTTACCTACGTCCGATTGCAGCACTGGCCACGCTCACCGCGCTTGCAGCATATGCGGTGATCATGCTGCGCGGCCCACAAGGTTTGAGTGCGCTATCGGAAAAGCAGAAACAGATTCGATCGTTGGAAGAAGAGAACGCTAATCTGGCGCGTGAAGTAGAAGCGCGCAAACAACACATAAAGCGACTGGAAAGCGATCCGTCCACGCAAGTTTTGGAGTTAAGAAAGCTTGGCTTCGTGGGCCAAGGCGATACGCAATTCAATGTGGGCGGTCAAAAAATCAATCCGGCCACGGGCCAAACCTCAAGTGACACTTCCACTCCCGCAGTACATTAACTATTGCTCTTAAAGTATTGAAAAATGACAGTTTATGACGAACGCAAGGATGACCTTGAACGCTATGAGTTTATGTGGGGCAAGGAGCGCGGGCGGCTGGCGATTTCGCTCGATTGCATCACGGACGCGCTAGTGCTAGCGGGGCAACATGGCGTGTACTGCCAGAGCGTGCGGCAACTGGGCAAGCCAGCAATGGATATTCAGCTCATCACCAAGAGCCTGACCGACGCCAAAGAATTGATCACAAGTGTATTGGAACTAAAGGCCAATCAACAGCTTGCTAAAGACCCTGCAGAAAAGGGTTGAACTGCTTTTCGTGACCGATGGTGGTGGGCGCACCGTGGCCAGGAAAGACAACTGTGTCATCGGGCAAAGGCAGCAAGCGGGTCTTGATGGAGCTGAGAATCTTACGACTATCGCCGCCCGGCAAATCGGTGCGGCCGATGGTTTCGCGGAACAGCGTGTCGCCGGCGACTAGTTTCTGTTCTTGCGGTATCCAAATAGACAGACTTCCTTGGGTGTGGCCTGGCGTGAGGATCACGTTGAAATCGGCATTGCCGAGTTTAAGAGAGACCCCATCGGTGGCGGGTGTATCGATCTCGGGACGGGCTGGCGTTTCCATGCCGAGCCAACCAGCTTGCACATCGAGTGCGGCTAGCAGCGCGTCATCTTTTTCATTCATATAAACGGGCGCGCCTGTGAGAGCACGCAACTTGGCAGCACCGGCGACGTGATCGATGTGGCCGTGCGTGACGATGATGGCTTTCACTTTGAGCTGGTGTTTGTCGAGGGCGTCGGTGATTTTCGAGAGTTCATCGCCGGGGTCGATGACGATGGCTTCGTGCGATTGTTCATCGCCGAAGATAGAGCAGTTGCAGCGGAGCTGGCCGACGGGCAGAATGACATGGATCATGTACTGGCTTTATCGTAACGTCTAACGCCAACGAATTCTTCAGAATCTGTCCCTGGCGATGGGCGGCAGGAGGCTTATTCGGAGGGCACCCAGTTGCAGGACTGCGAAGATGGCGGCTACGGATATGGCCTTGACCCGACTCATGCTAGTTCGCCATCGAAGACCAACTACCAATCCTCCAAGGCATCCGGCACCGACGATCAGCGTCATCGCGACCTCAATTGGAGTGAAGTGTCCCGATACTACCTTTGCCCAACCGAGCAGGAACAGCCAGATGAGGATCATCAGCAACAACCAGATGATGAAGCATGGTATTGCGGCCCATTTAGCAATCTCCCGCTCGCGAAGTCCCAGGAGAATTGGAAAGCATAAAGGCAATGTCTGCACAATATGCCGGGCGACGCCGTGGCTGATCATGCCGACAACGTATAAGGCGAGCAGGATGGTGTCTGGCGACAACTACTTT
>PMQB01000193.1:4682-7464 GCA_003169195.1 Bryobacterales bacterium | reverse complement strand
CCAGGATGGCGGTGGCGTGCGGCACTTCCTCGCGCAGATTATCGAGAATGGCTTCGCGAATAATTTCAGCGGCCATGAAGCGTGCCGGTTGGTCTGTGAGGTAGTCGGCTGGGAAAATGGCCGGGCCTTCGGGCAGGTATCTGATGATGGCTTGCTTCAGTATGTCGATGCCTTCGCCATTGCGAGCGGCTATGGGGAAGGCTTCCTTGAAGGGAAAAAGCTGGTTGTAGCGTTCCAAGACGGGGAGAAGCAAACGTTTGTCGGACACTTTATCGATCTTGTTCAAGACGAGCAGCGTTTGGCCTTCTTTCGCGAGCGCGCTCAAAGCATGTTCGTCTTCTTCGACGATGCGCTTGGTGCCGTCGGCTACGTAGAGCACCAGATCGCGGTCGTGCAGCGCGCCGCGAACCGTGTCCATCATGCGCTTGTTGAAGAGTGTGTCGGATTTGTGAATGCCCGGTGTGTCCATAAAGATCACTTGGGCTTCGGGCGTGGTGAGGACGCCTTGAATGGAGGTGCGGGTGGTTTGTGCTTGATGCGCGGTGATGGCAACCTTTTCGCCTACCAGCGCATTGAGCAGGGTCGATTTGCCGGCGTTGGGACGCCCGGCTATAGAAACAAACCCAGCGCGATGCGGTTCGGCGCTCATTGGGCAGCACCAACGGGCGAGGGCTCTACGCGTGAGATGCGTACTTCTTCCACGCGCCATTCGTTGCCAGCCAACACTTCAATGCGGAGGCCGCCTTTTTCGGCGGTTTCGCCTTTTTGCGGGACATGGCCGAGCCACTCGGCTACGAGGCCACCCACCGTAGTGGATTCGGTATCACCGTTGGGCCGGAAGATGAACAGATCTTTCAGGCGGTCTAAATCTAAGCTTCCTGGTGCAATGAACACGTTTTCGCTTTCTTGGCGTACGTCGCGGTCGGGCTCATGCTCGTCGCGGATCTCTCCTAAAATTTCTTCTACTAAATCTTCCATGGTGGCCAAGCCGGCGGTGTTTCCGTATTCGTCAACCACTACAACCATATGTGAACCGTCGCGCTGCATTTCGCGTAAGACGTCGGAACCGGGCTTGGTTTCGGGCACGTGGTGAATGGGACGCATCAAATCTTTGAGCGGCTTGGTTTGGCGTTCTTCCGGATCGAGTTCGAAGATGTCGCGCACGTGGACGAAGCCGATGATGTGGTCGATGCTGTCTTGATACACGGGGACGCGCGAGAACTGTTCGTGAATGACGAGCTGGCGGAGATCTTCGATGGACTTGTCTTCGGAGATGGCGACAATGTTGGGCCGGGGCGTCATGACTTCGCGGATGCTCTTGTCGCCGAAGGCCACTACCGATTGAATGAGTTTGCTGTCTTCCTGGGCCAGGATGCCTTCTTCTTCGCCGGCGGTGATGAGGGCATCGATGTTTTCGGCGGCGTCAGGGACGTGGGTTTCGCCATTGGGACCGTTGTCGAGTTCGAGAAGGAGCGATTGGAAGATGGTGACCAAACCGACTAACGGGGCAGCCAAGAAGGCCAGCAGTTTCACAATGGGCAGGCACGGCTTCAACCATTCGCCCTTGGTGCGGCGGTACAAGAGGAACGGTATGAAATAGGTGGCAAACAGCATGGCGAGCAAAGAAGTGCCCACTGCTTCGAGCACGCTTTGCCACTGGGGCGCTTCGGCGCGGAGGAGTGCGCAGAAGAAGAAGATACCCATCAGAAACAGTGAAATGTGTTTGATGAGCGAAAAGGCGAGCGAGCCGCGTTCCTGCTCAAGACCGATTTCGGCGGCCAGCGTTTCACGGAAGAATTCGAGAGCGCGTGTTTCTCGGCGCAGGAGGCGGAGCGATTCCAAGTAGAGCAACTGCACGTAGGAAACGAAGCAGAGCAGAACGGTGAGGCCGCAGGCTACAAGCAAGCAGAGGGTAGCCATTAGGCGGCGCCCTTTCTGCGCTTCGAGGTTATACGAGCGCGGGCAATGAGCGTTTCGGGAAGGTTGAATTCGGCACGCCAGCGCTTCTCTTCGCGGGCCATGCTGGTATCGCCTCTTTGGTGGTCAAGACCGGTGAGATGCAGGGTGCCATGCAACAGAAGAACTTTGATCTCTTCGAGCGGGGTGTGGCCGAATTCGCGGGCTTGGGCGGCGGCGCGTTCGACCGATATGGCGATCTGACCGAGTTCCGGATCGAGGGCGGTGGACGGAAAGGAGAGAACGTCGGTGGGATAGTTGTGACCGAGAAAATCGCGATTGAGTTGCTGCAGATGAGCGTCGTCGGCCAACAGACAAATGAGTGGGCGTGCGCCACCGATGCGCTGGCAAAGAGTATGGATGAATTGCGTGAGCACGCGTTTTTCGGCGGCCGACGGTTTCAATTCAGCGGGCATGGCTCCGAAGAGCAAAGTACTGCCGGAGGAAGTCATTTTGATCAGGCGAGCGGAAACTCGGGAATCTCCACAGTTGTGTTTTGTGGTGGATCGGCAACGGGCTCGGGCGCCGGTTCGTTGTTAAGTTTGAGCGCCAGTTGACGGCCGGCGCCAATCATTTCGTTGTAACGGTCGTACGCTTTGACGATGCGCTGGACGAGAGCGTGACGCACGACGTCTTTATCGTCAAATGTGACAAAGGCAATGCCTTCGACTCCCTTCAACACTTCGACGGCGTTGATGAGTCCACTTTTCTTGCCGCCGGGCAGATCGATCTGGGTCTGATCTCCGGTGACAACCATTTTCGAATTGAAGCCTTGGCGAGTCAGAATCATTTTCATCTGTTCGCTGGTGGTGTTTTGGGCTTCGTC
>PMQB01000193.1:0-4631 GCA_003169195.1 Bryobacterales bacterium | reverse complement strand
TGCTCGCCGGCTTCGACAGCGGGGCGAGTGAGAACGATGCGGCCGACCTTTTTATTGAGCAGGTCTGCTACGGCCATGGCGACGGCCAAGTATGTTTTACCGGTGCCAGCGGGGCCGATGCCGAAGATGAGATCGTGGTGTTCGATGGCATCGATATAGCGGCGCTGGTTGACGGTCTTCGGTGCGAGAACTTTCTTGCCGAAGGAACGGGACTTGCCGCTTTCGACAAGACGGCGGAGGGACACGCCAGGATCGGCGGCGCAAACGCGGAAGTAGCTGTTGATGTCGCCGTTGCTGAAGGTTTGGCCTTCGCGGACGAGATCGGCGTAATCGGCAAGGATCTGTTCGGCCCGTTTGACTTGCGATTCATCGCCTTCGATTTCGAGAGTGTCGCCATCAAGCAGGCGGGTGCGTAAACGCAACTCAGTTTCAAGGAGGCGAATGTTTTCGTCGCGCGTGCCAAATAGCGACTCAATGCCACGGGATATCTGTATGCAGGACTTCATCAATTGGAATTACGGAGTAATGGGAGCACTTTGGGAATTAGCGGGTGATGGGTATTGGGAGTGAACGCACAATAACGGAGGACGGGACGACGCCTGACGTTAGTCCTTTGAACCCACGGGCGCGGACGCCGGAAGCTCATCTCTTTTAATATAGCACTTTTTGGGGGGGTGGGGTGATGATTGCTAGCTCTCCCTAACGGTCGCGGTTCTGTAGGGCCAAGGGTCGCGACTACCGTAACTCTTTATTTCCTGGATGACGGTTTTCAGCCGGCCGTGACGCAATGCCAATGTGAGCGCCGACAAACTCGCACTAGCGAACTTTTCCCCGCACGACGGGGAGCCGGCGAGAAAACGGAGAACTCAATGAATCAATTGGAATCGTCTCAAAGAACGCTGGGCCGAGCGCCGCGAGGCATGATGCTCTTGGCCCTGGTTTGCGGAGTGCTTGCGCTTTCTTCACTCCCGGCCGCCGCCCAGGTGACTTATCAGTATTCGGGCAATCCCTTCAATCTTTTTTCGTGCGGCGGCAACAGCGATTGTTCCATTCCCGGTCCCAACGCAAACACATCGTACACTGCTACTGACCATGTTACGGGCACATTGACACTGAATGCAGCTTTGCCTCCGAACCTGGCAGCGCAAGACATCAGTACCCTGCCCGGTTTCCAGATCTCACTTAACGACGGCCACCAAACCATGACGGCGACGGCCGGGTACACGGGCGGTTTCATCGCGACCGTATCGACGGACGCCAACAGCAATATCACGGGCTGGGTGTTCGTGGTGAACTGTTGCTTTTATCCGAACAATGGGATTGCCACAGCGAACAATCCCGGGGGGAATGGGGTATTCGACCAAGGTACTTTGAGCGCCCCGTCCGCGAACAACGGATACCCAAACACACCCTACAATCTTGCGCTCAACTTCAACGCGCCCGGAAGCTGGGGAAGCGGACTTTCCGGTACCGCTACGCGCACCATCATCACTGGTGAGGCCTTCGGAACCCCGATCACGCCGCAAGACGTTATCAGTGGCGGCGACGGTAAACTGAACACGACGTTTTGGAACTTCAGTATTCCCTCTGGTTGGTCGTATGCCCGAGGAGCGATCACTAAGAGCGGATTGGAAGCGGGAGCGTATTCCGCCACATCGGGTCCGGTGAGAACGTACGGCATCGGTGCGGGCCGCGGCATTGCCTATCGCTCCTTTAGTAACAACAGCAATTCGACGCTCTCTTTCCAAGTGAACGCAGTCCTCGACGGCGAATTCGAGTACATGGGGGGCGTGGCCTCCGCGGGAGTTTACATCTTCGACGCAACTGCCTTCGCTAACGCTATTGCTAGTAGCGGCCAGGCGACTCCTCAATTCCTTCTCAATAGTTCTACGCTCAGTTCGCTGGCTGGTGGGGGGTCGTCACTGGCAGCACTCGTCCCTAGCAGCGGTGTGCTGTTGAACGTCTTTCAGAACGTTTCCGGGCCAGCCAATCAATTGCTGACCCTTCCGCTAGTGACTGGATTCGCAACGGTACAGCCTCAACAAGCGATCACGTTAGTCTTCGATGTGAGCGCGTATGCACCGGCATACGGTTGGTCGAATTTCGCCAGCACACTGGCGCCATCGCCCACTCTGCCGCTGTTTACCGACGCGAGTGGCAATGCCGTTACACAGATGGTTGCGTTGGGGCCATCGCTATCTGCCTCCGCAGTTCCGGCTTCCCTTGTGCTTACTCCAGCGACGGCTTCGATTCCCGCAGGCACTTCCGGCAGCATCACGGCCACCGTCACTGATTCGAACAGCAGTCCAGTGCCGAATGCCATAGTCTTCTTCTCCTTCAACTCAGGACCCAACGCGGGCGCGGCTGGTCCGATCTCGACCGATGCCAATGGCCAAGCGGTGTTCAGCTATACCGATAACGGGGGTGCGGGCACAGATGTAATTCAGGCAACTGTTGGCTCACTGATTGCAACTCCCGTTTCGATCAATTGGACGGCTCCCGGCCCACTGGATCACATTGTGGTGAGTCCAGCCGCGGCCACTATCACGGTGGGCGCAGGCCAGACTTACTCGGCAGCCGCTTTTGACCGCTTCAACAACCGTATCGGCGATGTCACGTCGCAAACAATCTTTTCCATTTCTCCGGATGGCGCTTGTGCCGGCGCCACATGCACTCCCAGCGCCACCGGTACGCACACCGTTTCAGGGAGCTATAGCGGCAAGACTGCGCAAGCCACACTCAACGTGAGCGGAGCTATCCTGCCATTGACCATCAGCGCCAGCAGTGCAAGCATGACTTACGGTGGCACGGTGCCCGTTATCACGCCGAGTTACACCTATGGCAGTGTTGTGAACGCGGCGACTCCGCCTAGTGGCCTTACTACACCTCCGACGTGTTCAACGACAGCCACCAGCAGCAGCCCTGTTGGTGCTTACCCCAGCACATGCTCTGGGGCGGCGGCGGCTAACTACACAATCAGTTATACGGCAGGTAGCGTGACCGTGAGCGCGGCACCTCTCACCATCACGGCGGGCAGCGCCAGCATGACTTTCGGCGGAATAGTGCCCACGATTACGCCGAGCTACACCTATGGCGGCGTTGTGAACTCGGCGACTCCACCCAGCGGGCTCACGACGCCTCCGACGTGTTCGACGACAGCCACCAGCAGCAGTCCGGCGAGCACCTACCCGACCACGTGCGCAGGAGCGGTGGACAGCAATTACACAATTAGCTACGTGGGTGGAGTTTTGACCATCTCCAATCCGACGGGCAAAACGAATCCGGTCATCACTTGGCCCACTCCTGGTGCGATCACCTTTGGTACTCCATTGAGTTCAATTCAATTGGATGCTACCGCCAATGTGCCCGGCACGTTCGCTTATACGCCAAAGGCCGGGACCATTCTCACGGGCGGGACTCACACACTCACGGTGACCTTTACGCCAACAAATACTTCGGCCTATAACAATGGCACGGCCAGCGTGACGTTGACGGTCAATAAGGCGACGCCGGCCATACTGTGGGTGCCGTTCCCGATCACCTATGGAACTCCGCTAGGGCCACTGCAACTGGATGCGGTTACGCTGGTTCCCGGCAAATTCGTTTATACTCCAGCGGCCGGCGCAGTTCTGCCCGCAGGCCAGCAGACTCTTTCCGCCACCTTCACACCGAACGACAGCACCGACTTTCTGACTGTGACGCCGCAGGCTACTCTTCTGGTGTTGAAGGCCACGCCGGTGATTAGCTGGCCGCCGCCCGCCGCTATCACGGTGGGCACTCCGTTGAGCGCGACGCAGTTGAATGCTAAGGCAAATGTTCCAGGAACCTTTGTATACAATCCGCCGGCGGGGACCAAATTACCCGTAGGCATGGCTGAATTGAATGCGACCTTTACGCCTACCGATTCGACCGATTACAAAAGCGGCCAAGGCGAGGTGACGATAACGGTGAAATCGCACTAGACGGAGTCTGGGCGCGGCAAGCATGAGTGTTTGCCGCGCGCATTTGGGCACACTTCGGGTGTGCTCCTTTCCTGCGCGTTTAAATTTGGCACCGTTTACGCGACTTTTTTCGCGTTGCGGTAGGCTTCGAGGACTTTGTAGAGGTCTAAAGCCTCTCCGGTGAACTCATACTGAGCTTCCTGGAGGTTCAAGAAGTGGTCGTATTCTTCAGCTGTAAAATCGAACCCAAAGTCGGCTGGACGGAAGGGTTTATTGAGCTTGTAACAATTGGCTGAGATTTTCTCGGCACGCTTGACGTTGGCTTCGCGTTCTTCTTTGAGCGCTTGCTCGGCTTGTTTCGCTTTTTCTAGGCGGTCTTGCTGGAGTTGTTTTAACTCTGTGACGTCGGCCTTGTGCTGACTGCGGAGGCGACGCTCCTGCAAGGACAAGTTTTTGAATTGCTTTTCGTAGATGAGATAGAGCTTGCTTTGGACGTTGCGGTCGCGTTTGATGGAATCGGGTTCGTCGAGGAACAGATTGTTATGTTCGAGGAGGCCGACAGCGTAGATGCCGGCTTCGAGACCCGGAATGCGACGAAGGCGCCATTCGGTTGTGCCGATGACTTCGGTGAGACGGCTCTCCTGATCGGTGGCGGGAGACCATTGTGAAAAGATGCTTTCGATGAAAGCT
>PMQB01000053.1 GCA_003169195.1 Bryobacterales bacterium | reverse complement strand
TTGTTTAGGTTGCTGACGGTATTCGGGTATCCATTTTCACATCGATCACGGCGTCGGATGATGATACTTCAAGATTCTGAAACGGCATCTTCTCAGGGTCTTGGCCGGCTTTGATGGCTAATGCTTGCGCGTTGGCGATCAGACTTAACGTTTGTTTCAGCAAGCCGGCGGCGAATGAGGATTTGCATTCGAGAGTTGCGGCGACGTGGGCTTTCGTATCGAGCGAGACGCTGTAGGCAAAGATGCTGATGCCGGATGAAAATTGGGTCCAGTTGATTTGCGATCCGGTTTTATTGAGGAGTTCGGTGGTTAGGGATGCATCTAATCGGGTACCGGATGCCACGCCACGGACTGGGGCAGAGCTGTCGGTATTGTTGAATAGACGCACCAGGACGTGGTTCAGACTGAGGCTGCCGATGGACCCTTGGCGCGCTTGCAGCATAGACCGCAATTCGCCGGGAGTTCCGAAAGCGGCGATGTCGTCTTCGAGAAAAACGAGGCATGTGCCTGTGTCGGGACAGAACATCTTGGCGGTTTCTAGGCGCAAGGGCAAGATGCCCTTTTTGATGGCCGCTTTGGCTGCGAGTGAACCGGTAAAGGTGCCGGCCACTAAACCATAGAGTGTGCCGGGACTGGTTCCTACCACTAACTCATTCACTTGACTCTCGGGAATTCCGAGTTTGGCGAGCGCGGCTTTGGCGTGATCTAAAGGCTTGCTGGAGAACTCCTGCTGCAGGCCGTCATAGTTGGGGAGGGCCCGCAGCACGGCAAGGTTGTCGTACTCGACTGACTCGGTTTGAGTGGGGAACGATAGTAAAGCCTCAGGGATAATTTGCGCGTGCGTGGCTCGCGAAGCGGCTAGCGTGAGGAGGCCGAGTACGAGGCAACGTTGCATGACTCTTACATCCCTTTCATCGTGCAGATGAGTTTCTTCGCGCGCGCCATTTGTGTCTGGGTGACGGTGCCGGCGTAGCAGTTCATGGATGACTGTTTGCCGGTGACTCCGATGGGCAGCACGTAGTGATAAGCGCCGTTGGGGAACTCGGGCGTGGCACTGTTGATGCCGTTGCAGGAATCGAGTTGGGAGGTTGAGATCACGCTCCCGTTGATGTCGCGGCCGCCATAGATGGGGAAGCCATCGAGGGCGAAGCCGATGAGATGCGAAGGGCCAGTGGCTCCGTCTACCTGAGACACGAGGCAAACTGGAACAGCGTGGTGATGCCACGTGTAGCCGCCGGTGAGAGGAGTTGGATGGGAGTTACAGGCGTCGATGAAGGAGGCGGTTTCGGTTACACCGGCACTGGTGGTGAAGGTGTAGGAAACGTTGTCAGTGAGAGCGGGAGTGGTAGCGTCGCCTTCGTACGGGTTATAGATGGCTTCTCCGGAGATCATGTAGCCGATGACTCCCAAATTAGTAGAGGTTGTGGTGGAAGCTTTTTCTGGACAGATGTTCACGGTGACGGTTTGGCTTTGGATCTCGGAAGGCAAGTAAGGTGAGACTGACATTTGTGTTCCGGTCACGGGAGTGACAGCCACGACAGTGGGATAGGCGGCACTCACAGGGGCCAGATAGTAGTTGTTGTGGAAGGGAGGAACGCCGGTGGTGTTGAAAGTCATGGAGCATGAACTGGGAAAGCTGACCATGGCCGCCGAGCCCCACGTAACGGCCTTGTAAACGGCGGCGTAGCCATTCACGGATGTGTTGCTGGTGGCGCTGGTTGTAGCGGCGCTGGCGCCGCCACAACTGGTTGTCAAGACGGCAAAGGGCAGGCAGGCGAAGATCAGAATCAGTGATTTGTTCATGGTTGGACTCGCTTTCAACTCAAGTAGAACAGCGGAAAGTAAAGGGCGTGTTGCGAGGATGAGGAGAATTGTAAAGGGATGGTAAAGCTAGCCGACTTTGAGCGTGATTTCCACTTCGAGGCCGTGAGGCTGACGATTGCGCAGGCGGAGAGAGCCCTGGCAGGCCTCCACGCAGCTCTTTACGATCGCTAGGCCTAGCCCAACGCCTCCGCTTTCCTGGGTACGCGAGGCTTCGGGCCTATAGAACGGGGCGGTGACGCGATCAAGTTCCGCTTCCGGTAGGCCCGGGCCATGATCGGTAACGATGAGACGAACGTGGCCATTCTGCCGAACGGCAGTTATCTCGATGGGGCCGGCGTCTCCGGCATATCGGGAGGCGTTGCGAATGAGATTCGACAGAGCGCGATTCAGCGAGGCTGGGTGCGCTTTGGCACACAGAGACGGATCGATTTGGACTGCGACGCAGACGCCCTCGCGCTGGGCAGTTTCGTCAGTGAGTTGTCGGAGGTTCACCGTTTCCAGCGGACTGGGCGATTGCTGGATGGATGCTTTTGAAAACTGGAGGAGTTCTTGAACAAGAGAGGACATATGTTGTACGTCTTCTTGGAGGTCGGAGAGAGCGGATTCTTCCACTTTTTGTTCGAGAATTCCGAGGGCGAATTGGATACGCGCTATAGGGGAGCATAACTCGTGAGCTACATCTCCCAAGAATCGTTTTTGACCGTGGACGAGTTGCGCCAGGCGGGCGGCCATGCGATGGATGGCTTGGCTGAGTTGGCCGAGTTCGTCGGAACGGTGTTCGCCGAGTTGTACATCAAACTGGCCTTCGGCGATTTGCTCGGTCGCGTTAGTGAGCTTGCGAATGGAAAGAGTGAGACTGCGCAGAAAGGGCACCCAGCACAGAAGGGTGACTAGAAGCGCGATTGAGATCGCCGCTAGCCAGGGGCGGAAATCGAAGAACAGCGAGCTTGCGAACCAGGAGTCGGTTACGAACAACAAGACGCCGGGCGCGATTTGTTGCGAATCGGGGCTGCTAATAGGAATGTGGACGCCTACCCAGTGGCGGGGCGGCTGGCCAGCTTTGATGTGGAATAGAGGATCTTCTGGGAGGGTTCCTGAGTGGGGCGGCCGGTCAAATCCGTCGGGAGGCGGAGGTCCAAACCGAGGGCGATCTCCAATGCCAGTGGCGACCAAGACTGCTTCGGGCAAGGTAATTGGTTTGCCTGCTAACTGCTCACCATTATTTTCAAATAGGTAAACATCAGCCCCGAATTCTTGTTGCAAGCGATTGAGTAAGGAATCGCGTTGTGAGATGGGAGTTCGTTCGAAATCGAGAGCCAGCAGACGGGCCGATGAAAGAATGCGATCTTCGGAGGGAGAGAGGATGAGTNNCCCAGCTGAGGCCTGATGGGAGCCGCAGAAAGACAGCCGCAATGAGCAGAAGTAAAAGCAGGTTAGTGGCCGCCAACAGTAGAATCTTGAGCGGCAGTTTCATTCGGGCGATCCGGGTTTACGCATCAAGTAACCGGCGCCGCGAACGGTGGTGATCCATTGCGGGGCCTTGGCATCATCTCCCAATTTGCGACGTAACGAGCTGATGTGGACATCGATGGAACGATCAAAGGCTTCGAAATCACGGTCGGCAATTTCGAGGAGGAGTTGTTCGCGGGTTTTGACGCGGCCAGCGGCACGGGCGAGTGATAGGAGGAGATCGAACTCCACAGGAGTGAGAACGAGTGGGCGGTCATCTAACGTGGCGGAGCGAGTGTCGTGACTAACGGCGAGGCGGCCGACGATGACAGGCCCTTCTTCTTGCGGTGCGGCTTTCGCGGTGATGCGAGAGCGACGAATGACGGCGCGCAGGCGGGCTAGTAATTCGCGCGTGGAGAACGTTTTCGGGAGATAATCATCAGCGCCGATTTCTAAACCGGAGATGCGATCGGCCTCATCGCCTAAGCCGGTGAGCATGAGGACGGGAAGGTTGCTGGTGAGGCGTAGTTGTTTGAGGAGTTCGAAGCCATTGAGTTTCGGCATCATGACATCGAGGATCATGGCGGCGAAATCTTCTTTGAGAGCAAGTTCCAGGCCTTCGACGCCATTATTCGCAATTGAGACTTGATAGCCGAGCGGTTCGAGGTAGCTGCGAATGAGGCGGCAGAGTTTGACGTCGTCGTCAACGACGAGGAGCCGGGTGGTGCTGTCGCCTTCCATACCTCTACTATGTACTGAGTTCACAGTATTGCGGCGAAGTTT
>PMQB01000173.1 GCA_003169195.1 Bryobacterales bacterium | reverse complement strand
GAGCCGCAATAGCGTCGAACACGCCGGTTTCTACCGTGTTGCCGTGCTTCATTTGCACGAAGATGCGGTACTGGCCAGGCGTAGGAAAGCCATAAGGAAAGCTAACGGTGCTGCGGACTGCTTCGTCCATCTGCATATCGGCGGGCATCCCTTCGGCGAGCATAAGCGCGGCCATGGAGATGGAGCCGTTGGGATGGATGTGGGCGAAAACANNGTGGCCGACCATGCCCATGTAGAGGGCCATGTCTCCGGGCGCGGTGCCATCGGGTTTCGTAAGACGGAAGGTGAAAGACATAGCTTGACCGGCAAGCAGGGGCTTGTCGCCGCGAAGCCACTCCATTTTGTAACCGTCGGGCAGAGTGAAGGCGTTGTTCGTTGTGGACGCTTTTTGCCAGGGCTCGGTAGAAGCAGAGGCGTCGTCTGCGGAGAGTGGACGTGCGCTTCGTGCGGGTAGGTAGATTTCAGTGACGAGAGTTTCGGGGAAACCGTCCGCGTGCACGATATCGGCATAGAGCTTGTATTGACCGGCGACCATCGAAGGCAGCGGGAGGACGAACGAACCGTTCTCACGCTGTTCGGGATGAAGATGGTAGACGACATCGAGGCCAGGCTGGCGCAGGGCGTACAGGTGCATGAGGTGGCCGTGATCGAGAACCAAGTCGTCCATTTTGCGGGTGAAGACGCGGAAGGCGATTTGTTGGATGGTTCGGGCTTGCATCCAACCGGGCTCGCTCAATTGCAGTGACAGGTCAGTGCCGTTGAGAGTTGCGGCCATGTGGAGCGGTTTGTAGATGCGCTGGTTGTAGTCGTTCTCTTCATAACCCCACCAATAATTGCAGGCGACAACGATGGCGATCACAAGGACTGCGCCGATGATGGTGGCTTTGCGGCCGCTGCGAAGATTGCTTTCGGAGGGAGTTTGGCCGGGGTCGAGTTTCGCCTCGCGACTGGCGGCGCCGATAATGGCGATCAGGCCGCTCACGAGGAAGAGGCCGATGGCCGAGAGGATGACGCCGAGGCCCCACTGCATTTTCTTGCTGGCGCGCGCGAAGGAAGGCACAGGAACGGAGAGCGTGCCATCACCTTGAGAACCCGTGACGGTGAGGCGGGCTTGCCACGAGCCGGCAGTCATCATCCAGAGGGCACCGGTGAAAAACTGCGGGTCTGTGGGAGAGACTTTGAGAGCGTCGGGAATGGGCGCATACTTTGAGCCTGGGCCCATGATAGCTAAGGGAACGGCGCGAATTTCGCGAACGCCGGGAGACTCGCAGCGGACCTCTAACTCAGCGACACCAGGGATGGTGAGCGGAGGACGCACGGTTACGAAGAGTTGATAAGGACCGGCTTTGCCTTGCAGAAAGACATCGGGGCTGCCGACGTGTGCGTGCGCTTGGGACGCGAGACAAAGAAGCGGCACGGCGAAGCGAAGAAACTTCAACGCTTAATCTTTCCGAGCCATTCGCCGCGCGTGAGACCCCAACGGAACGTGATAGTTGCGATGAGCATTGCGCCTAATAGACCCAGAAAGAAGATGGCTGCCGGACCGGTGGGATAGAAAACGTGGCGTGCCAAGAAGGAAGCCGGCGGCAGGGCGTAGTAGAGGTAATTCGTGCCGAAGAACCAATTGCGCGAGGCAGAGCTCATGAGGAAGGACGCGAACGGCCATTCGACAGCGGTAAAGAGAGTGATCCAAATGAAGCTGCTGACGGCGGCGATTTTCCAGGAATTCCACGTTTTGGTGCGCTGCCACAGGAGATCAAGCGCGATGGCAGGCACGATAAAGAGCAGCGGAAAATCAGGTGGGATAAAGTGAGTGACTTGTTGATAGACGGGTCCGAGTTTGGGTTCGGCGGGGAAGAGTGGGAGAACCAGAATGAGTCCGAGACGGAAGAGCATGTAGAAGGCGGAAACAGAAGTAGCGGCGAAGCGGAAACCCGTTAGGCGGGAGGAGAGAGCCAGCACGATGGGAGGAAGTGCGGCGATGGCGAGATAGGTTCGGATGGAATGCAGGTAAGGGAGATTGGTGGCTTCCATCAACAGGATCATCATTTGCACCAGCATGATGCCGTTGATGTAGAGGATGAGGCGCTGCTCAGCAACATGCGATTTCGACTGAGAGCGATTCATGTGGCCGGCAAGTAAAACGAGCGTGCCGATAACGACGGCGTAGACGCCACTGATAAGCAGGATGTGCGGCGGGCTGACAATCTTGACATCGATGCCATAAGCGTCATGCCACCAGTTATCAAAGGGTGCGGAGGTGAGCATGGCGATGCCGCCCCAGGAAGCGATGAAAGCACCCATGGGCGCGCGGAACCCGAAAATGTGAACGGAGGCGGCGGCGAGGGGCGATTGCTTCGAGAAAGTGGTGTGGAGGATTAAATAGCCAAAGGCGATGCCTGCGAGGACGCCGCACAGTTGAATAGCCATGTGCGCGGGCGTCCAGAAGGTGTCGCGGCCGATGGATTCGTGCCAGGAGATGTCCCAATAGCCACCGACCGTGGCGGAGGTGACGGCCATAGTAGCGCACCATATGTACCAAGGAATGGCGGCGGTTTCCTCGGCCGCCTGCGCGCGAGATTGGGGAACGGACGATGGGAAATTGCTGGGTCGCGCTGGGATGGTTGCCATAGGGGTACGCAGAACCATTATCGCGCGACCCGCGTTCCTTTTTGGAAGGTGAAGCGCTAGAACGTGACGCGAGCCGCGAACTCGATTTGGCGTTCGGTGTCGAGCAGAGTGCTGGTGATTCGGCCGAAGTTGCTGTCGAAGATGCCGGTATCGGGTTGGCTGAATTGGGCGCGATTGCCGATGTTGTAGGCTTGGGCGCGGAATTGAAGTTTCAGACGCTCGGTGAGGCTGAAATCCTTGAACAATCCAACGTCAACCGAAAGTTGTCCCGGCCCGAGGATCGGATTGCGGCCTAAGTTGCCGGGGGCGATGTAGACGCCGGTGTTGCCGAGGGTTGGAGGATTGACAAAGATGTTGGTATCGAACCAAGCGTTGGTGTCACCGATGACACCTAGCTTTCCGGTGACGTTGGGGCGCTCGTTGCCATTGGCAGAGAAGTTGATGGGTGTACCGCTCTGGAGGGTCCAGATGGTGTTCAGGTGCCAGCCTCCGAGAATGGCGTCCACAGGACGGGCCCAATTCTTGCCGTGCGATTCGCCGCGGCCGAATGGCAGTTCCCAAAGAGTATCGGCATGGAAGACGACGGGTTGGTCAATAGAGGCGCGCGCCCATTCGGAATGGAGATTGTAGATGTTTTGCGGTTGGCTCCCATCAAAAGCGCCGTCGCCATCATCCATGTCCTTTGACCAAGTGAAGGAGGAAATGAACTGGAAACCATGGGAGAAGCGTTTCTGGAATTGCACCTGGAGTGAGTTATAGTTCGAGTTGCCGATGTCTTGCATGACGGTCAAGCTACCGACGGTTGGATAGGGGCGGGCACCCAGAGGGGCGTTGAAGAACTGGGAGTTGGCGTTGTAGTAGAGAGCAAGTTTTCTACCAATGTCTCCGACATAGGAGACGCTGAGCACGGTGTCTTTGGCGACCTCGCGCTGGATTTGCAAGTTGTACTCATTCACATACGGTGTGCGGTTATTCGTGGGCCAGACGGCAAAACTCTGATTCACCGGGTTCGCTGGGTTAAAGCCGACGAGGGTAGCTGGCGGCATAGCAGAAGCAACGCCGGCGAGGGGATTGTTGCTGTTGAGGGGCGCTGCACCGGATAAGGTAATGCGGTAGCCGTCGGAGTAGTTATATTGCGATACGCCGGCGAAAGGCGCATTTTGTCCAAGTTGATTGCTGATGCCACCGCGATCAATGAAGTAGAAGGTTCCGAATCCGCCGCGTACAACGGTTTTGCCGTCGTTGGTCAACTGATAGGCAAAACCGACGCGGGGAGCAAAGTTGTTGTGGTCGTTCTTGACGATGCTGGAACTCACACCATTCTGTCCAGCAATCAGAACGGTTCCGGTGCCAAGGTTGAAATCAGATTGACGGTTGAACTGTTCGGTGGGCCAAGTAAGTAAGTCGTAACGCAAGCCAAGGTTCAAGGTGAGGCGGCTGTTTACTTTCCAATCGTCCTGCGCGAAAAACCCGTCTTCCCAACTGCGTGTGCCGTAGAAACCGCTTTGCGCGCCAATCTGGTAATTATTCACAAAGCCAGCCAGAAGATCGGCCGATTCCCAGCCCGTGGAACCGGGGCCAATGCCATTGCCGAAGAGATCGAAGTAACCTTTCCCTGCTTCGGGGCGGAAATAATTCACTTGGCGGTAAATAATGTCGAGGCCGAATTTGAGGTTATGCGCGCCGAACATTTTGGTCAGGCCGTCTTTGATTTCATAAGTGTTTTCAGGGACTGAGTAGGTGCCGTAGTCACCCGTGTACTCAAGTTGGCTACCATAACCTCCAATGAGTGCGCCCCCACCTAGGAGCGGACTGCGGTTGGCGTTGGGAATCCCGAGATTGGCCGAAACCGGAACGTTGCCGAGGGGTGGGTTGTAACCAAGGAACGAGCGCTGCCAACCAAGCCAGATCTGGTTTACGAGAGTGGCCGACAGCGTATAGGTATGGCTGAGAACGTCACCGCGCGGTTCATTGAAGTTGGTTCCTGTGCCGAAACCGGCGGGAAGATTGGCGAATTCCGAGGATGTGGCGGAGAGGTCTCGGCCGAAGCTAAAACGGTTATAGAGCTGTTGCTTGTCGCTGATGATGTAGTCTCCGCGGACGTCGAAATCATCGAACGTTTGGGTTTGGAATTCGTGAGTAATATAGTTGTGTTCAACAGCGCCGGCGGGTCCATAGTTCGGCAGTGGGAATGCGTTGAGGTATGCCTGACCTACGGCATTGATATTGGTGATTTGGTTATTCGCATAGGGAAGCCCGGTCTGAACGTTGATGAGTTGGACAGGAGTGCCGCCCGGCAAGCTGGCCGTGGATGGATTCAACAATGCTGAAAAATCACCGCTGCGCATGGCTTGCGTAGGTACAGTTACGAAGCCGGGCTCGAGAGGTTGATTTTGGCGGAGACCTTGATAGTCGCCGAAGATGAAAAACTTGTTCTTGAGAATGGGTGCGCCGATGGTTGCGCCGAACTGATTGCGCTGAAACAAGGTTTTGGAGGAAGCAAAGGTCTGCCGGGCGTCGACTTCGGAGTTGCGGAGAAATTCGAACAGGGTGCCGTGAATTTCGTTGGTTCCGGCTTTAATAGCGGTGTTCACGATGGCACCTCCGGCCCGCCCAAATTCTGCAGGCGCCACGCTGGTATCGACGCGAAATTCCTGGATGGCTTCGGCGTTAGGGAAAAACACGATCGTGTTGACGAGAGATTCGTTGTTATCCATACCATCAAGGAGGAAGTTGTTCGCTTCAGGGCGCAGCCCATTCACGGCGAGAGCTGCACCGCCGACACCACCGTAACGGAAGGTCTCGGCATTGCCGCCGGAGCCGGTGGCCGGACTGGTAGCAATGCCGCGAGTAACGCCCGGGCTGAGTAAGGCCACTTGCGTAAAGTCTCGGCCGTTGAGCGGAAGATCAGTAACTTGCCTTGCTTCCATGGTGGCGCCGATTTCGGAGGTTGCGCTTTCGACGACGGCTGCGTCGCCAGAAACAGTGACAGTCTGCGTGACTTCGCCGGTATCGAGACTTATCTTAGCGTTGGCGACGACGCCGGGATCGATGCTCACATGTTGTTGATAGGTCTTAAAACCGGGAACCTGTACTGAAAGTTCATAGGATCCGACGGGGAGCGCGGAGATACCGAAGTTTCCAGAGGTGGCATCGGTAGTCGCAGTATAGGTTTGCCCAGTGCCATCATTCTTTAGACTGACGGCGGCGTTAGGGACGACGGCGCCGGTGGGATCGAGTACCGTTCCTTCAAGACGTCCGGTATTGCCTTGCGCGAAAGCTTGGGTGCTGTTGGTGGCGAGCCATAAGATGCAAAGGCTAATTGCTTTGAGCCAAATATTTCTCTGCACGGAGAACCTCCTAGAAAGCGACGAAAGATCCTGGGACGTGCATTTGACGGCGCAAACAGGCGCTCGCGTTACCTATGAGTTCTACGCTTTCGAAGTAAGGCCGGGATAGCTTTGGCGAAAGCTGGGGGGTTCAGTCACGTTGAAAGTGAATGCCAACTTGATATCAGTGTGGTTTGGTTGCTAACTCAGCGGGGAATTCGGCGGCTTTGGACTTATCCGGATTGCGGTGGTTGTATTGTTCGCCGCGGTCGCGCTGGAGAGGGATGTTCATGCCGTTGGTTTCTTCGAGCAAGTCGAAGAGGCGTTCGCGCATTTGTTTGATTAGCGTCTGGTGTTTTTCGCTGAAGATGAGGTTGCGGCTCTCGAGAGGGTCTTCCTGGAGGTCGTAGAGTTCGTCGATGTCCCAGATGCCTTGGTAGCGGATGAACTTGTAGCGATCTGTTCGGAGGGCATGTTGGGTGGGAGTTTGGGGATAGTTGCGCTCCCAGTAATATTCATAGAGCAATTCCTTGCGCCAGTCGGCGGGTTTGCCTTGCACGATAGGAAGCCAGCTATTACCGTCGAGACCAGCAGGGATGGGTGCGCCGGCGACGTCGAGAACAGTAGGCATGATATCCAGGCCTGCGACAACTTCCTTTACGGTCTGACCGCCGTGAAAGAGTTCAGGGCAGCGCGCGAGCATGGGCACACGCATCGATTCTTCATAAGAGGTGCGCTTATCAATCAGGCCGTGTTCTCCGAAGGCGAAGCCGTTGTCTCCCATGTAGATCACTAGCGTGGAGTCGAGTTCATCGCGGGCAGCTAGTTCGTCGAACACGCGGCCGACGCTTTCGTCGACAGCCATGAGTGTCTCGCAGTATCGCTTGTAGTATTCGGCGATATCGAGATTGGAGTGATAGGCGTAATCGACACCATGCCAGGAGTTGCGTTGATTTTGTACCCACATGGGCCGGTGTTGGGCCATGTCGCCGGTCGCTGCCATGGTGGGAGGGTAGATAAATTTGGCGTCTTTGTAGCGGCCTTTATGGCGTTCGGCGGGAACGAAATCGGCATGGACGGCTTTGTGGGAGAGATAGAGAAAGTAAGGCTGCTCTTTAGGAAGGGTGCGCAGCCAGGCGAGTGAGTAGTCTGTGAGTTCGTCGGTAATGTAGCCTTTTTGCGGAACGTGTTTGCCGTTGACATTGAGGCCATTCGGATTGGGCAGGTAGGTGCCTTGACCGCGGAAGCTGACCCACTCATCGAAGCCCGGTTTGGGCTCGTCGGTCTCAGCGCCCATGTGCCACTTGCCGAAGAAGCCGGTTTTGTAGCCGACCTTTTGTAAGTAGGAAGGAAAGAAGACAGTGCCGGCGGGGATAGCCGTGTTGTTGTCGACGATGCGGTGTTTGTGGGCGTAGACACCAGTGAGAATCGAAGCGCGACTGGGGCTGCAAAGGGCGGTGGTGACGAAGGCGTTTTTGAAATGGATGCCTTCGTGCGCGATGCGGTCGAGCTGCGGCGTTTCAAGCCAAGGTTGCGCTTTCATGAAGCCGAGAGCGTCGTAGCGGTGATCGTCACTCAGAATAAAAATGATGTTGCGAGGCTTGGACGCTTTGGCGTTGGCCGCTGAAAGAGTGGCCGCGCCGGTGGCGAGCGATGCGAGCATTTGTCGTCGATTCATGATGGCTGCGTTGCGAGTCTAACAAACCGGTTTGGGACAATCGGAAGACTTTAGCGCCGCGCCACCCATTACGAATGTCACTGAAGAACAGGAATAGTCTTTTCTCTTTTACTCCGTTCGCAGATGTGAAGCGGCCAAGCCTTGGGCTGGCTGATGTGGCGATCGGCTTGGGCGTACTCACGACACTGTACGTGGTGTCGCGCGTCGGGGCACAGTCGTTGGTTCGCTTTAACCCGCCTGACATTATTCCGTCGGTGAGTCTGGACCCGAGGAACCTGCCGGATTATGCGGCGCGCTCGACGCTGCGCATGTTCATTGCGCTTTTCTTTTCAACGGTGTTTACGTTTGGTTACGGTTATGTGGCGGCACGGAGCCGGAGGGCGGAACGAGTGTTGGTGCCGATGCTGGACATCTTGCAATCGGTTCCGGTGCTTGGCTTTCTTTCAGTGACGGTGACGGCATTCATTGCGCTCTTCCGTGGAAGCTTGCTTGGGTTGGAGGCGGCCTCGATCTTTGCGATCTTTACTGGGCAGGCTTGGAACATGACGTTCTCGCTGTATCAGAGCTTGCGATCGGTGCCTAAAGAACTCGATGAGATGGCCACGCTCTATCGTTTATCGAAGTGGGAACGGTTTACGCGGTTAGAGCTACCGGCATCGGCAATCGGGTTGGTGTGGAACGGGATGATGAGCTTCGG
>PMQB01000416.1 GCA_003169195.1 Bryobacterales bacterium | reverse complement strand
CGCCCTAGAATCTCTTCCAACTCTTCTAAAAACTGGTTGTCCTTCGCCTTCAGAACCTTCGCCACATCGGGATGCACGCGCAACACCACGTCCTGGCCTTCGAGCGCCTTCGAAATCTTTTGCGCTTCCACCAGAATTTCGCCAATCACCGTCTGCACGCTCTTCACATAACCGGCCCCTTCGCAATGCGGGCAAGGCGAGCACAACGTCCGTTCCAGACTCTGCTTTACCCGTTTGCGCGTGATGGCCACCAAGCCGAAATCGTTGAACTGNNTGCGCTCGTCCATGTCGATGAAATCCACCACAATGATGCCGCCCAAATCGCGTAGCCGGATCTGCCGCACAATCTCTTTCACAGCTTCAATGTTCGTCTTAACAATCGTGTCTTCGAGCCGGTTTGATTTGCCAACGAACTTGCCGGTATTGATATCAATCGCCACCAGCGCTTCCGTTTGATTAATCACAATATATCCGCCCGACTTCAGCCACACCTTCGGACGCAACGCCTTCTCAAGTTCTTGCGTAATGTTAAACGCATCGAACACAGGCGCACTACGCGTGTACATCTTCACGCGGTTCACCAGCGCGGGCTGGTGGCGCTGCATGAAATTCACAACGCTCTCATATAGATCTTCGTTGTCTACCCAGATCGCCTTGAACTCTTCCGTCACCTGGTCGCGCAAAATCCGCTGCACAATATCAAGGTCGTAATGCAACAGCGCGGGCGCCGGCTTCTTCTCAGCCTTCTGTCGTATATCCAACCACAGGCTGTAAAGAAACGCCATGTCGGCGGCGATCTCTTCTTCCGGAACACCTTCACCGGCCGTGCGAACAATGAAGCCGCCCGACGTGCCTTCGCGATGCGTTTGCAGAATGCGCTTCAAGCGCAGACGTTCTTCTTCGCTCGAAACTTTGCGCGAGACCCCCAAATGCGCCACGCTCGGCATGAACACCACATAGCGCCCCGGCAGCGCGATGTGCGATGTGATGCGCGCCCCTTTTTGCCCCAACGGCTCTTTGGCGATCTGAACAATAATTTCCTGGCCCGGCTTGAGCAGTTCGGAAATAGAAGGCATCGCGCTGCGGTCCGGCCGCTCGCTCGATCGCTCCTCTACCTGAACAACTTCGCGCGGAGCTGCTTCACGCGCCACCGGCGCTTCACGACGGCCTTCGCCGCGAGGCTCACCCTGCCCGGGAGAAGTTCCGGCCACCCCTTGTCCGCCGCCCTGATTAAAGCGGCCACTCCCGCCGCGACGCCGACGCATACGGCGCGGAGCGCGGTGCATCGAACGATTGCCCGGATCACGGACCACAGCCGATTGCGGCGCGTTTGAGGACGCCTCCGTGGCTTCGCTGTCGCTTGGCTCTTCGGTCAGTGTTACGTAAGGCTCATCGACGCCGTTTTCCAACGCCTCTTCTATTTCGGCCGCAATGTCTTCGGTATCCGGTACCGATTCTTCCGCCGCCCGCAATTCGCGATCATCCGCCTCGGTCAAAGGCGGCAGATGTGCCGGCGAGGGATCAGTCAAGAACCGTTCCACCCGCAAATGCTCTTCATCCGGCACGCTGACAGGAACCGCGCGGTCGGCTCCCAATAGATAGGATGCCGCTCGTCCGATCGCTTCTTCGTGATCGGCCTCCGCAGGCGGTTGGTGGGCGAAGACCTGGTCGGCCAGTTTGATTTCAACTGCTTCTTCTGCAATCTCTGCTTCCTCCTCCCGCTCTTCGAACTTCTCGATAATCGATTCCGGGGCAGGGGAGGGTGTAGAGATCGTCGGCGCAGTAAAGGCGGAAGGAACAGGAGCAGCGGCGGCAGGAGCGGGCGCAGATTGCGCCGGTGGGCGTGTGCGGTACTTGGCCAGCGATTCGCCAGGCAGCACGATCACTTCTTCCCGTTCGCGAACTACAGGCGCGTCATCTGCATTAGAACCAGCTACTTCATCCTCATGCGGCTCCTGTGCTTCGACACGCGCAGTCTCGGCGGGCGCCGCATTAGGTCCGGCATTGGGCCGGGCATATTTATTTTCCGGGAAATCGCGACCACCACGGCGACGGCGGCGTGAACGGCGCCCACGGCCACGATCCCGGTCGCCACCACGCCCGTCATCGGGCCGGTCGCCAGTCCTGGGTGCTTGTTGCTGTGGTGGTTCGCTCGCACGCGTCTCGTTGCCCAGCGCCGGCTGGTTGGAAACTGTCGCGGGTGCAATCTCTTCTTCCTCGTCTTCGTGATCGCCCAGCGCTTCTTCTGGAAGCACACTCTCCAGGCTCGCTTCTATCGGCGTCGCAGACTGTTCTTGCAGTGCACGTTCGCGATCCTGGCCACCAGAACGTTCGCGACGTTCCCCTCCGCCCCGTTCGCCACGACCGCCGCCGCGTTCACTGCGCACCGCCGGTTTTTCGTCCGTCAGCGTGTCGATATCGTCGTGTTCTTCGAAAAAGTCGGAAACGTATAGGAACGTGTCGCGTTCCAAACCCAGGTCCACGAACGCAGACTGCATGCCGGGCAACACGCGGGTGACTCGCCCCTTGTGGATACTGCCGGCCAGCGAATACTCGTTGGCCCGCTGGAAATATACTTCAACGAGCTGATCCTCTTCGAGGATTGCTACTTTCGTCTCGTGGCGATTGGACCCAATCACCAGTTCCTTACTCATCTCTTCACCGCCTTCTGAGGGCCGAAGAGAGAACTCTAGTACTCCGGATATAAATGGCGCTTCTTACTTCTCGACAAGGGAAATAAGGGCAAAAAATTTAGACTTTCAACGCGCATGGAGACTTGCTCGGTAACATCCGCGCTGACCTAACTGACAAATCCTGTCACCTATCCGAAATCTTTCGTCTCCCAGTTCGACTCCTCTGCCGAACCGGCTCCATTCAGTGGAGCCGCTCATTAGTTAACAAACCTACGTAACCTGACGCCGTTTACCAAACCCAGCATCAAGAAAATCGACCACGTATTCGATCCGCCCGAACTCATCAGCGGAAGCGGAATTCCAGTGATGGGCATCTTCCCCACCACCATTCCCACGTTCACCAACACGTGGAACAAAAGCAAAGCAGCCACGCCCATGCATACATACAGCCCGGCTCTGTCGTTCGCCGTTTGAGCGTTCTGCACCACCTGCATTATCAGCAGAAAATACAACACTAGCGCGATCACGATTCCTACAAAACCATGCTCTTCCGCAAAGGAAGAAAAGATGAAATCCGTATGCGGCACCGGCAGAAAGCCCAAATGCGTCTGCGAGCTATCCTTGGCCCCACGGCCCCACATCCCGCCGTTGCCGACAGCGATGCGTGACTGGATCACCTGAAAACCTGTCCCTTTAGGATCACGGTCTGGGTATTTAAAGCTCACCAGCCGGTCCTTCTGATAAGGCTTAAGAAAATGATAGCCGATCGGTAAAGTGACAGCCAGCACCGCACTGATGATCAGGATCTGTTTCCAGCGCAAACCAGCCATCAAAACGCCGGCAACCAGGATCGGAATATAGGTCAACGAAGTACCTAGATCAGGCTGCTTCATCACCAAAGCCATCGGAAAGCCCACCATGAAACCGAGCTTTCCTAAATCGCCCCATGTCAGCGTACTGTTGGGCCGAACAAAATCGATGAGATAACGTGCAATTGCTAAAATCAGAACGATTTTTACGAATTCCGACGGCTGCAGAGTAAAGCCGCCAATGCGTATCCAGCGCGTGGAACCAAAAACCTTGTTGCCGATCAGTGTCGTCGCAAACAGCAAGCCAATCACGCCGGCATACAAATACAGCACCTTGCCCATCAGAGATTGATAGCCAATCACCGCGGTGCCCCACATCATGAGCAACCCGGTCAGAACCCAGATGATCTGCTTTTCCCAGGCACCATCCCATTTCGTACCATTCGTCGCGCTGTACACCTGAATGATCCCCAACCCGGAAAGAATCAGTGTGACGATAATCAGCGGCCAATCTAGTTCTTTGAACGCGCGGTAGCCCATTACGGTTTCGGTCTGGCCTCCACAAAGTGGGCCGGCAAAAGACTAGTGGCGTTTAACTGCTGTTGCATCTCAGTCTGAAGTTCAAGACCTTTGGCTCTGCGTTCTTTTTTGTCGAAGTAGGCCTTCATTACGTCGCGCACGATCCAGGAGGCCCGATCGCCGTGTTCGCCATTTTCGAATAGGGCCACCACCACAATTTCCGGTGCTTCTTCCGGCGCATAAGCGATAAACCAGGCATTATCTTTCATGGCACGCCCGGCGGCTGTACCCTTCAAGTACTTATTGGAAGCAAGCTGTGCAGTTCCAGTCTTGCCGCACACTTTTATCCCTGGCAACGCAGCCGTACGTCCTGTGCCATGTTCTTCGTTCACGACGGCATACATTCCGGAAATAACCTTTTCTACGTTGTCCGGGTTGAAGTGACCCTCGCGCAAAATTTTCGGCGGAGTACCCAACACCAGATGCGGCTGCATCCATTTGCCCCGATTCCCTAGCCCTCCCTCGGCGACAGCCAACTCCAACGGCGAAACAGTGATTGCGCCTTGTCCGATGCCGACCGAGATCGTCTCACCTGCATACCACTTCTGGCGGGATAGGCGGAGTTTCCATTTGGTAGAGGGCATCGTACTCTCGCGTTCATTCGGAAGATCGATCCCCGTTTTGTGACCAAAGCCGGCCATGTCCGCATATTCGGCTAACCGGTCAATCCCTAACTTGTTCGCAACGTTATAGAAAAATACGTCGCAGCTTTCCCGAATCGCACGGTGGAGCGAAATATTGCCATGGCCATGGTGGTTCCAACAGCCGTAATAGTTGCCGTAGAACGATGCGCCTCCCGAACAGTGGAACTCGGTCTGATCGTCAATCGCGCCGCTTTCCAAACCCGCCAAT
The DNA here is from genome assembly GCA_003169195.1 of Bryobacterales bacterium. Lineage (GTDB taxonomy): Bacteria > Acidobacteriota > Terriglobia > Bryobacterales > Bryobacteraceae > Bog-105. The sequence continues at coordinate 4,021 of PMQB01000416.1, read as the reverse complement.
GCCGTAAACGGCTTGAACGTGGATCCAGGGGCGAACTCAGCTTGCGTCGCCCGATTCAGCAACGGCTTATAAGGATCGTTCATGATCTCGTTCCAATCCGTGCGGCTGATCCGGCCTGTAAACTTGTTCGGATCGAACGTCGGCGCGCTCATCATCGCCAGCACTTCACCGTTTCGCGGATCAAGCGCCACCACGGCGCCACGCTTGCCCTGCATCGCCAATTCCGCCACCGCTTGCAGATCAAGATCGAGCGTGGTCTTCAAATCCTTGCCCGCCACGGCCGCCTGCGTTGTTTCCATGTTGCGCTCGTGGCCCAGATTATCCACGCGCACGCGCTGCTGCCCATCCACCCCGCGTAAAGTCTTGTCGTACTGCTTTTCCAAACCGTAAATGCCCACAATGTCGCCCTGGTGGTATTCGCTGAACTGCGGCAAATTCAGATCGTTTTCGCTGATTTCGCCGACATAGCCGGTGACATGAGCCGCAAAGCCGCCTTGCGGATATTGTCGCCTCCACGATTGGATCAATTGCATCTCCGGATACGTGCTGTCATCCTGATGAGCTTCGATCCACGCAATGTCATCGCGCGACAACTGATCTTTGATGATCATCTGCGGCCGGTTATTACGGCGGATCGCTGCCGTTAATTCGCCGTAATCCAACTGAAGGGCAGCAGCGATCGCAGGCAAATGTTCCCACTTAATCTGCTCGCGGTTTAGCAAAAGCGAATAGGAAGCCCGGTTATCCACAATCACCCGCCCGTCACGGTCCAGAATCTTCCCGCGCGGCGCCAGCAGTGGTGTGCTCTTGATACGGTTTCGTTCGGCTGCCTCGCTGTAGCGTTCGGGATCTTGCACCTGCAATTGCCAGAACCCCGAGACCAGAAACACAAACACCAAAACCGTAAGGTATTGGAACACGGCGATCTTGCCTGCGAAGTCGCGCGGATCATCCCGATACGCCACATCCGGCGCGGAACTCTGCAAACGTCGCCCTTCACTCTCTTGTGCCACTTTTACTTCGCCTTAATGTTCATCGGATAACTTCATTCTATCGAGGATCAAATAAAGCGGTAACGCCACCGCTATGTTGAACGCGCCGTGTAGCAGCGTCAGTTGTGTGTCAAACGGAACCACTTGGTTCAATAAAGCCCGCCGCATCACCCAATAAAAGAAGGCATGAAAACAGTAAAAGAAGAAACAAAGCACCAAGCGGATGAGCGAATTGCCGACATTAAACCGTTGGCTCACCGACGCCGCGAAATAGCCCACCAGCGTCTTCGTGATGCCGTACATGCCAATGGGCAAATTCGCGGGTGAGAGCGAATCTTCCGAGATGCCCACAAATGCGCCGAACAACAGGGCGGGCACCGGATCAGGCCGCATCAGGCCGAAATAAATCACTAGCAGGAGAGGCACTTCCAGCCACACCGCGCTCGGAATCAGGCGCGGCAAATAGAACTTACTAATGACGGCGATCAGCGTGAGGACGACAAGGCCAGCCACCTGAAAGCGGCTGAACAAGCTTTCCGAGCTGCGTCGGGAGCGGAGAAGGTGATCGCTGCTTTCGTTCATTGCGGCTCAGTCGTGGCGGGCGGTTTCGGTGTGGTCGCTCTGGGCGAGCCCAATGGCAGCACCGGCTTGGCAGCGCCGGGGTGTAAAACGGGTGCATGAGTGGACGTGAGCGGCTTCACGGCCGGCGGCTTCACAGTCGTCGGACTTTCTGTATTCCGGGCTCCTAAGGTGGTTGCCGATCCTAAGGGCGCAGGACTCGGCGCACCAACAGGCGGCGCTGCAACCGGCGGCTTGGGCACGGGCTTAGCCGCGAAGTTAGGCATGTTCGAATACATGGCGCCGTAGACATGGTCTTGTTCTTTCCCCAATTGCTGATACTTCTGAAGAGTTTTATCCGCCTCTGTTTGGCCGGGTCCATTCAAAACGCCGGTGCTCTCCTTGCTGTCGGGCGTGGGCGGCGGTAGCGGCGGTGCCATTTTTTCTTCCGCCGCCACACTGGCCGGAATCGGTTGATGCACGCCATCCAAAACCACTAACACTTCTTCGGCCCCGCCGGGCGCACCGCTCAGATTGAGGCGCACGTCTTTCATGCCATTCCCCGGTTGCGAACTGATTACGGTTCCCACCGGGAATCCGCGCGGGAATATGCGATCTTCACCAGACGTGTAAAACCATTCGCCGATGCCGACCTCTTCCTCGTTCTGAATTTGCTCCACCACGCAGCGGCCACTGCCGCAATCCAGCGTTCCGTGAATATGGCCCTTCTGCGATTCCACGCCCACTTTGAACGTCGAATCCGTGACCAACAAAACCTGCGCGGAGAGCGGATAGACCGCTGAGACCTTTCCCACAATCCCATCAGGCGTAACCACAGCCATACCTTTTTCAATGTTGCTGGTGGAGCCACGATCAATAAACACCGCCTTTGCGGTAGACACCGTGCTGTCGCCAATCACTCGCGCCGCCACCGTCTTCGACGGAGTCTTCGCTTGAAACAGTGTCAGCGCTCGCGCATGTTCCGCCGTCGAAAGCTGATTCCGGAAAAAGACATTCTCCATCTTCAACTTGTCGTTGTCACTTTTCAATTTGCGATTCTGCTCACGCACGTCAAGCAGCAGGAAATAGTCTTTCAGGAAACCAACCGTGTTATGGCGAATCGCCTCAAAGATGCCGGAGAAAGGCGTGACCGCACTCACCGCCCAGACGCGAATCAAGCGCTCATCGCGCCCCGTTCTCACCTGATAGGCCAAATACAGCACCTGTGCCATGACGACAACAACAAGCACAATCAGGCTTCGGTAGCTTCGATAGCGGTTGAATAAAGCTGCTTCCATGGCTCTCTATCTCTCGGGGGCGTTCGACCCGGCGATCCAGGTCACCTGCCCCAATCCGGGTTGGGCCATCTATTCGATCGCGATCCGTCGCAGAAGCTTAAAATCTGTCAGCATCTTACCTGTGCCCAATACCACCGATGCCAATGGATCTTCGGCTATGGAGACAGGAAGACCTGTTTCTTCCCGGATTCGCCGGTCTAAATTCTTAATCAACGCTCCGCCGCCCGTTAATACAATTCCCCGATCGCTTATGTCTGCACTCAATTCTGGCGGGGTCCGCTCCAGCGCCACTCGAATCGCGTTCAAAATCGTGGCAATGCATTCGGATAGGGCTTCGCGGATCTCGCTGTCTTCAATTGTAACGGTTTTGGGCACGCCTTCGATCAAATTGCGCCCTTTGATTTCCATCGTCAGCGGTCGGTCCAGCGGATAGGCCGAACCAATCTGTATTTTGATTTGCTCCGCCGTGCGTTCGCCAATCAGCAGGTTGTATTTCCGCTTCAGGTAGTTCATGATGGCGTCGTCCATTTCATTACCCGCCACACGCACCGATCGCGAATATACAATGCCCGAAAGAGAAATGACTGCGACGTCAGTCGTACCGCCCCCGATGTCCACCACCATGTTGCCCGAAGGCTCTGTGATGGGCAATCCAGCGCCGATCGCCGCCACCATCGCCTGTTCCACCAAGTGCACTTCGCTCGCTTTGGCGCGATACGCTGATTCGCTCACCGCGCGCTTTTCCACTTGCGTGATTTCACTCGGCACGCCAATCACAATCCGCGGATGCACCAGCATCTTGCGGCCATGCGCTTTGTGAATAAAGTAATTCAGCATCCGCTCAGTTACTTTAAAATCCGCGATCACGCCGTCCTTCATCGGACGAATGGCGACAATGTTCCCCGGTGTGCGCCCCACCATATCTTTTGCTTCTTTACCGACCGCTTCGATCTCTCCGTTATTCTTGTTGATGGCCACAATGGACGGTTCATTGACGACAATGCCCTTCCCTTTGGCAAACACCAACGTATTGGCTGTTCCAAGATCGATTGCTAAATCGGACGATATGAGGCTAAATAGAGACCTATAATTCATGTATAACCGGAGTTGGAAGTACTGCGGATTCACTCCGAGGGTAACATAGGTATAGACCCTTCCGCAGTGCTCCACAAG
>PMQB01000486.1 GCA_003169195.1 Bryobacterales bacterium | reverse complement strand
ACCTCGTCCTTACCAAGGACGCGCTCTACCATTTGAGCTACAACGGCCCGATCGGGCGTCGGGCCAAGACTTTGCGTGGTGGACAGGGAAGGATTCGAACCTTCGTACCTCGCAAGGAGGGACAGATTTACAGTCTGTTGGCTTTAACCACTCACCCACCTGTCCGCAAAAGGCCTGACAAATTCGAGAATAACATAGAGGCCGTTCAGGTAATGTTTTTGGGCGTTTAACGAGCAATGGCGGCGAAAACGCTGCGCGCGGCCAGGTTATATTGCTGCGCAACCGGCACAGGGTTGGGATCGCCCGTGCCGCTATCAATCACACGCAACCAAGACTTTCCGGGCGGGGGTACGGGCAACTTAAACGTGACGGGCCCGGACCATGCGTTGTATCCAATAAACAGAGCGGGCGCGGAATCGCTCAACGCGGTTCCATTCAGCCACCAGCCTAATGCGTGATTGTCGGGATTTCCGAAATAGCCAGCATCCGCAACAGCACCGGACGGCTGGTACCACTGCACCTGCTGCGCGTTGTAGAAATTCGCGGGCCGCAGAGCAACGTGGTTGGCGCGAAAGGAAATCACGGAGCGGGCGTATGCTTGAAACGATTTTTGCTCAGAGCTCCAGTTAAAGTTCAACCAGTTCATGGCAGTGTCAATGTTGTACGAATTGTTGTTGCCGTTTTGCGAACGCAAAAATTCGTCTCCTCCCGCCATCAAGGGCGTACCGGCGCTCAGCATGACCAGCGTTAAGCCTGTCCGCGCAGCTTTCACTTGGGCAGCGTGGTCGCCGCCCTGGTCCCAACTGGAATCGCCATCGTTGAAACGGTAAACGTCGGCCAGCGTGAGTCCATCGTGAACGTCAATGAAGTTGATGGAGTTCCATGGCTTGCGTCCATTGTTCTGAAACAGGTCTGATGATCCTGCAAAGCGGGTTGCTAGGTCTCCGGTGGTGAACGGCACTACGCCGAGCTTGTTCTGGCTATTGCGAACGAGATCTCGATACTTATCGTTCCAATCGGACCAACCGGAGGGGAAATCACCCAGTTCGTAAACCCCACCGCCGGGCGCCCAAGGCTCGGCAATTAAGGTGATTCGGGGAAACTCGCGAGCGAGTCGATTCGCAGCGGTGCCGGCGGCGAGCTTGTCGTAGTGAAAGCAGCCTTCTGTGCAGGTGTTTCCCAGCACCGGGGCGAGATCGAAACGAAAGCCGTCGACGCCGAACGAATCATGCCAATAGGCCAACGAATCAACAATCAAATCTTGCGCAACGGGATTCGCGGTGTTGTAGTCACCGCCCACACCGGTATTGTCGTAGCTGAACTGATGGTCACTGGTGAGCAAATAGTAAGAAGGATTGTCGAGGCCTCGCCACGACATGACGTTGTACGTTCCGGTGTCCTTCGGATCCCATGCGTAGCCTTCGCCGGTGTGGTTGTAGACTACATCGAGAAAGACCTTTAGCTTGGCCGCGTGAAAAGCTTGAATCATCTTGCGGACTTCGTTTGATGGGCCGCCTGGTGACTTGTCCGATGAATAGCGCCTGTCGGGAGCGAAGTAGTTCAACGTCATATAACCCCAATAATCGGCCGATCCAGGGTCAACATCGTTGGTGTCATCCTGAAACTCCTGGAGCGGCAGAAACTCAACTGCGGTGATACCCAGCGTCTTGAGATAGTTCACCTTCAAGGCCGCGCCTGCAAACGTACCTCGGAGATTTTGCGGGACTGAAGAATCCGCCTCCGTCAATCCGCGCAGGTTCACTTCATAAACGATGTCGTCCTTCAGAGGCGTGTTCAGGTGCGACGCGTTAGACGGCAAATCAGGCATGACGATTCCTTTTGGAGCAACGCGTCCACTGTCTTTCAGACGGTAGTTTGCTCCGGAGGCGAACACAGTGCCGTCGCGGTTGGTTGGAGTTTCGGGATCTTGACTCATCTCACGCGCGTACGGATCTAACAGCAGCTTATTGGGATTAAACCGGTTCCCTACCCCATCTACGTCACTTACAAAGCCAGTGCCACTGCCTTTGGTCCATGCCGGATCAAAAAGCCAATTGGGTCCCCAGGCACGATAGCCATAGTAAATCGTTCCGGCAATTCCGAACTGGCCGCGAACAGTGCTCAACGGTATGGTTGCCGACCAGACAGAAGATGACGCATCTTTGTTCAAGGATACGCGGGCCACTTCGTCCGCTCCCGCAGACACTTTAAAGAGATCTACTTCGATGCGGGTGGCACGCGACGAATAAACGCGAAACGTGACTGCTTGGGCGGTAAGTTGCGAGCCAAGGTGCAGACGGTTGACGGAGGCCTTCCCCGCCTGTGGCGAAAGCATGGCAAAAGTGACGGCACACAAACGAAAACTGCGCATAGGGCAGTTTAGCCTAAGTTGAGACCCAGCGGGGATATGTGGCGCCCTCACTTACCGACTTACCAGGGAGGGCCCTGCTGGTGCTGTGTCACGGGAGCGAGCCCCTTGTATAAGAACCGCTGCACGCGCTGGCCGCGATAGGTCTCCGTTGTGTAGATGTTTCCTTTCGAATCTGTGGCAATACTGTGCACGCCGTAGAATTCACCGGGCTGGCGGCCGCCTTGGCCGAAACTGGTCAATACTCCAAGGGAATTACGATCTACGATGTGAACTCGATTATTCTCGCCATCGGCGACGTATAGGAAACGCTGTTCGGGATCGCGAGAAAATGCAATGTCCCACACTGAGCCCGAACCGAGTGTCTGCTTTTCAATGAAGGCTTCCCTCACAAACGTGCCGTCGGGACGAAAGACCTGAATCCGATCGTTCACGCGATCGCATACATACAAAAGGTCGTCATGAGAAAGCACGGCGCAATGCACAGGATTACGAAATTGCTGTGCGGCAGGAGCTTCGGGTTTGTAATCGCCGGCGTCGAGGTCACTCGGCTTATTGCCGTACGCGCCCCAATGTCGCTTGTATTTGCCAGTATCGCGATCAAACACAATCACGCGGTGGTTGCCATAACCATCTGCGACATAAATTTCCGCGAGTTTGGGGTCTTCAAAGATCTTTGCAGGCAAGCGGAAGTTTGCGGTATCGTTGCTACCTTTGCTGCTATTCGGCTTGCCTATTTGAAAAAGAAATTTACCATGCTGGTCAAATTTTAAGACCATATTGTCGTGATAGCTTTCGACGCCGCCGATCTCAACGTCTTGTCCGTTTGCGACAGGACCGGTGCCGCGGCCCTTGCCAGCGCCGCCGAGCCAAACCATGCCTTGCGAATCGACGGTTATTCCGTGATTGGCGTCGGGCCAATCGTATCCCGAACCCGGTCCGCCCCAATGCTCTTCAAGATTGCCGGCCTGATCAAACGAAAGAACAGGGGGCGCCGGTGCACAACACTGCGCAATTCTAGGATTCGTGGTAGCGTGTAATTCACCGATCTCCAAGGAACCCGGGCGGTGGATGATCCAGACGTGATCTTGCGAGTCAACGGAGACTCCGACACTTTGACCCAGCAGCCAGCCATTGGGCAACGGCTTCGGCCAAAATGGATCTACGATGAATTTCGGGGCTTTCACCTCCGCCGCTTGCACGTGATGGAAATGTTGGAATCCGACAGCGGTTAAAACAAGAGCACTTAATGCCGCACAGGTACTAGCAGTCTTCACTCGTCGGCCCCTCACAAATGTGCTGTTATTTCGATATAGTCAACTGCCGCCGGGTCTGCCCCGTCCGGGATACCTTGAATCCTAACTACTTCGTTGGGTTGCAACATGACGTTTGATGTACTGTGCCTCGTGGACGAATCACCATTGAGTGTCTTGGTTGGCAGATGAGCATTTCCTTTCCAAGTACTGATGATTTGCTGACCTACACTGAGTTGGAATTGTGCTTCGCCGTCATTGATGTCGAAATATTGCACAGCGATATCGTAGTTTCCCACCGGTCCTTGAAAAACAAACGAAGCGCCGCATTTTTTGGATGGCGTTACACACAAAATTGCCTTACCGCCGGACGCGTCCTCCCACGGAGTTACTTCCTTTTCCACATAGCCGTCCAGTTTCATCGCTTCGGCTTCGGTCCGCCCCGGAAAATGGCCGGCGCGACCTTCTGAGTCGGGAATGCCGGACTCGCGCAGAAACCAGCTGCAAATAGCGTCGCGCCAAACAATGGCGTGCCCGGCTTGATAGGTGAGTCTATCGAGAACGGCCTGGTATCTCTCCGGATCGATCAGCCCTTGCAACATTTGCCAACGCCGAGGAAACTGTTGCGCCTCCTCAGACGCAGTGTAGTGAGAATCGTAAATATGCTGGATGATGGTCTTGCCGGAATGCAGCACGTAACTGTAGGGCAAGTGATGCATGAAGAGGAGTAACTCGTCCGGACAGTCCTTTAATGACTCGTACATCCGAGCTACCTCCGGTGGATATTGGCCGATGAAGCCCGTACCGGTTGCCACTGTCCGATCCATTCCGATCCCTTCATGATCGGCGCGAATCCACTGACCCCAGCCATTTCGTTCCGCCGACTCGATACCCGGACCATAATGGCCGCGCAGAATGTCAGTAAGCGTGCCAAGTCCCAGAGGACCGGTGTACCGTTCATAAACACGCCACGAATCCATTTCTAGCGAACTGATGGCTGCAACAACTCTTTCGTCATTACCAAACGTTTGCCGCGTCCACTCTTGGGAGATTTCTTCGGCACTAAAGCGCGGATTCCAGGCTAACCTCCCAAACGCATAGAGATTAGCCATAGCCAAGTCGGCTCCCATCCAGTTTGAGTCGAGGCCCGCGTTAGCCACGCCGACGAAGCCCGAAACCAAAGACGCCACGGGCGTATGAGCACCTCCAACTCGCATATCGAAATCCAAAACCTGTTTCCACATTGGTGCTAGGAAACAGATATGGCGCTGCTGGCCTGTGTATTCCTGAGTAATTTGCAACTCCAGCGTCTGCTTCGTTTGTGTTAACGCACCAATGAGAGGCGATACAGGCTCGCGAGCCTGAAAATCGATAGGACCGTACTTCACCTGAACCGACACGTTGTCGGCAAATTTGCCATTCAATGGTGCGAAATTGTCATAGGCCGCGCGGGCGCGATCGTTCTTCAAGTTGCGCCAGTCGGCGTGATGATCGTAAACAAAGCCGCGGTACACGACAATGCCGCCGTGCGCCCTCACGGCACCAGCCAGCAGATTGGCAGCTTCGGCATGCGTACGCCCATAAGTGGATGGACCGACCCGACCTTCGCTATCGGCCTTCAAAACAAACCCCGCGAAATCAGGAATCAGCTTGTAAATCTCATCTGCTTTAGCTTGCCACCAAGCGATGACTTGCGCATTTAGCGGGTCAAAGGTGTCAAGTCCACCAATCGTTTTGGGACTCGCGAAGTCTACGGAGAGAGAAAGCTTCACGCCCCAAGGGCGAAAGACATCGGCAATACGCGCAATCTGAGGAAGAAATTCCGTGGTCAACGCGCGCGGATTAGCATTCACGTTGTTGACCGTGCAGCCATTGATCCCTATCGAAGCCAGCAGACGCGCGTATTGACTCGCACGAGTCAGATCGGCAGTCACATTATTGTTCTCGAAGAAAATCGAACGTCCACCATATCCCCGCTCAATCGTGCCATCCAAGTTGTCCCATTGGTTGACCCAGCGCACTGTTTTGGCCGGAGTGGATGTCTCCTCCAAAGTGTCCAGATTATCCCCTTCCGCTGCATGTCGAATCCAGGCAAATGCACCGTATAAGACACCGCGAGGAGTGGCTGACGTAATCACGAAAAGAGGACGCCCGCGAAGCTTTATCGATTTAACAAAATATGAATCACCGGTCAATTCGGCAGGCAACGCAATCTCAGGGAACTTCTGTTTAACCTGTGCAACCGTTCCAAGAACAACAGAGCCGCTGCCAGTTGCCTTGCCGTGAAACCCACTCAGCGCAAGCGACATCTCTTTGGCGGCGGAACTTAGCTCGGCCTCCTCGCCCAGCTTCACAACGGTACTCGGCAACTTCGCCGATTGAGGCTGATACCGCAGCCACGCATCGTGTCCGGTCTCCGCATGGACCAAAGAAATAAGCAATACAAAACCGAGCAAGAGTCTCATGAGTTCACACCTGACGCAAGGTAGCCGCCATCCACCACTAGACACTCACCCGTCATGAAACTAGCCGCTTCCGATGCAAGCAGCACCGCTGCGCCTATGAGCTCTCGTGGGTCTCCGAAGCGCTTCATAGGAGTCCGCTGTAAGATCTCACGGCCCCGTTCGGTGCCCATCAGCAAGTGCGCATTCAACCCCGTAGGGAACACTCCCGGTGCGATTGCGTTTACACAAATACCATCGCGCGCCCATTCACAAGCCAAGCTGCGCGTCAGGGAAAGAACCGCCGCCTTCGAGGCGCAGTAGGCCGCCACTTCGTGAAACGCCACGAACGATCCCAACGAAGCAATGTTAATAACTCGACCGGCGCCACTCTGCTTCAACGGTGCATAGAACTCCTGGCAGCAATGGAGGACACCGGTCAAATTGGTTTCGAAGAGCGCCTCCCAATCGGCATCTTCCACTGCAAGTGTGGGCTTGCGAAACGTCTGGCCGGCCGCATTCACTAAGATGTCCACGCGCCCAAATTCTGCCACTACGGCATCGCACAATTTGCGGACAGATGTGCGATCGCCCACATTGCAAGTCTTCTCCAGGGTCCTGCGTCCGAGTGCTCCGACCTGGGTGCAAACCTCCCCTACCATCTCCGTCCGACGCGCGGTGGGGACTACATCGGCACCGTGTTCGGCTAATCCCAAGCTGATCGCTTTCCCCAGCCCTGAAGACGCGCCTAAAACAACTGCTACCTTGCCGCTCAAATCAAGACAGCTTCTCCCCATAGCTAGCCTAATGCGACCGGATATCTGTCATCGTTCGGATCGGCCCACCGATCGTTCGGCAACACTGGCGCCCAACCCGGCCGCGCCGGATCTTGATCATATGGGTAACCTCCCAACTTCTTGTAAAGCTCTTGATACTCACGCAACTTATCGCGATTCAACTTAACTCCCAAGCCCGGCCCGACGGGAACCTGGATTGCTCCGCCCTCGTAACGCATCAATCCGCCTTCAATGATGTCATCGGTCAAGTGATGGTAATGCGCATCCGCGGCATACGACAGATTCGGAATCACGGCACCTAGGTGCAACATGGTGGCCAACTGTATGCCGAGTTCTCCCGAAGAATGAACTGCCACTCCCACCTGAAAGGTCTCGCAAACGCCAGCAGCCTTTATACAGGGACGAATCCCACCCCAGAAGGTAGTATCCAACAGAATCACGTCGACCGCCGGATCAAGAATATTCGCCGCGAGCTGTTCAAAATTCACCACAACGGTGTTGGTCGCCAGCGGCATGCGGACCTTTCCGCGAGTCCGTCGCATGCCATTCATACCGTAAACTGGATCTTCCAGATAGTCGTTGTTCAGTCCTTCAATACCTTGTCCAAAACGAATCGCTTGTTCCGTAGACCAGACGCCATTTGGATCAAAGCGAACTTTATCTTCCGGAAATGTCTGCGCCAGCGCGCGATAAAGCTCTAACTCGTGCTCGGGCGGAAAAACCCCGGCCTTCATTTTGTGGGTGGTGAATCCATCGCGTTCTTTGGCCGCACGCGCAAATGCCACCACTTGATCGGCCGTGCGAACCTCCGTTGCACCCGTCTGTGGATTCGCATACCGAAAAAAACAATACGAAGCGAACGGCACGCGGTCGCGCAACTTACCGCCCAGTATCTGATACACCGGCACACCCCAAGCTTGCCCGACAATATCAAGACAAGCAAACTCGAGTGCAGCCAGCACCTGCGTCCGGTTGTTATAGAGGGACGCCGTCGGGTTCGCAACGATGAAGCGCATCTCTTCCATGCGCGCCGGATCATGCCCAACCAGGTAGCTCTTCAGCGAACGAAACACCGCCTCCGCTGACTCCCCACCCCCTCCCATTTCTCCCAAACCAATCAGGCCATTATCAGTCTCCACTTCCACGATGGTACGGACGAAGCGGCCCCAGTGACAGCCGTTCGCATGGCGCAGCGCCGCTTCCAATGGAACCGTA
>PMQB01000569.1 GCA_003169195.1 Bryobacterales bacterium | reverse complement strand
AAGCGAAACAAGCCGAACAAGCGCTCAGCGACGAAAAGAAAGCCATCTTCGAGCGCGCTATCAGGATCGCCAACAAATGCATCCACCTGAAGAAACCCTTCAATCCCGCCGAATTTGGGTTCGAATTTTCACTCGCCGAATACAACCACTACTGGGACCGCCAAACCCCCTATTTCGAGATCACTGGCGAGTACTTAGACTTCCACAAGGTCATCGAAGCCCACCGCGACGCGAAAAAAGTCGCGTAACGGCCTCAAATTTTAAACGCGCAAGACATGAGTAAGCCCTAAGTGCGCCCAAAAACCGCCCAGCACCCCACCTGTACTTACTAGTTGCAGTAAGACCCAAATCCGTGTATCATCACTCCAATACTTCCGGATATTGTCTGGAAGCTCTGCCTCTAGGTTGAGTGATCCTGCTCACTTGTGGCAACCCAATAACAGTGGCGTCAGCACCAAACCGCGACGGTCACGGGAATGACCCATCCGCGGACGTAATTCGAGATCTCCGCCAAAAAGCCCACGATAAAGCTGCGGCGGAACACATCGGCCATCTGCAAAGACTAGATGGCGCCGACGCTGCCACTTTGTTCGCAGAACTCCGCATCCACCAGATCCAGCTCGAAATGCAGAACGACGAACTACGCCGTGTCCAAACCGAACTGGAGGCCTCCCGCTCGCTCTTCTTTGATCTCTACGACCTCGCACCCGTCGGCTACATCACCACCGACGACAAAGGCGTCATCCTCCAGGCAAATCTCCGCGCGGCCACGCTCTTTGGCCTCAACCGTTCTGCCTTAGTCGGTCGAAACTTCTTGCGTTCCATCGCCGCCTCCGAGCAAGATCGCTACTATCTGTCGCGCAAAATGCTTCTCCAAACCGGTCAGCCCCAGGTGTGCGAAGTGCAGATGCTGCGTCCTGACGGCCTTCTCTTTTGGGCCCGCTTAGAGATGACGCGCGCCTTGGAAAACGATAAACCGGGGTTCCGCACCGTGATTGTCGATATTACCGATCGCCACCAATTGGAAGAGGCTTTGCGCGAAGCCAATATCCAACTGGGTCTGGAAAAAAAAGCCGCCGAAGAGGCAAACCTCGCCAAGACTAACTTCCTTTCGGCCATGAGCCATGAGATCCGCACTCCTTTGAATGGCGTCGTCGGCATGTCCGGTCTCTTACTCCAAACCGGACTCAACGCCGAACAACTCAGCTACGCGCGCATTGTGGCCGATTCCGGTGAGGCCCTTCTTGGCCTAGTCAACAACATCCTCGATTTCTCAAAGATTGAGGCCGGCGCCGTCGAATTAGAGGAAGCCGCGTTCGATCTCGAACGCCTCATCGAAGACGTGCTCGATCTGATGTCTTTCAAAGCTCACGAAAAGTCGATCGAATTGGCCTGTTGGTACCCCTCCGATCTTCCGCGCCGCTTCATTGGCGATATGAGCCGCCTCCGCCAGATCTTGATGAACTTCCTCTCCAATGCCATTAAATTCACGGAGTCGGGTTACGTCTTGGTGGAAGTGGCCGCCGCCGAATCGCAGCAAAACAAGCAGTTCATTCGCCTCTCCGTTCACGACACCGGCATTGGCATTTCTAAGCAAAACCTCAGCCGCCTGTTTCAGCGCTTTCAGCAGGCCGATCAAACCATCGCTCGCCGCTTTGGCGGCACGGGCTTAGGTCTTTCCATCGTCAAACAAATTGTCGAGTATATGGGTGGCGAACTCAAGGTCAATAGCATGGAAGGCGAAGGGTCCACCTTTACGTGCAGCATCCCGCTCAAGCTCGACAAGGCGGAAGTCCGCATCCCCGTCAACAACGATTGCCTCGCCGGTTTGTCCGTCCTCGTCAGCGGTGGCCAGCAGATCGCCCGCTTCGTCGTTTCCGAATGGTGCCAGCGTTGGGGCATGCATGTCCAGCAATGCGACTTGACCAATTTCCCCCGCTTCCTCAAAACCGCTGCCGACGAAGCGCGCCACTTTGATCTCGTCATTGTAGACGGCAGTGTCAACGCCCTCTTCAAGGCAACCGCCGATTTCCGCGCCTCCGCCGGCGTCCCTCTCGCCAAGCTCGTTTTCCTCAGCGCCGATTCTCTCCAGCAAGCCAAACACTTGAGAGCCGACTCCATTCTTTCCACTCCCGTCCGCGCCAAAATCCTCTTCGAAAAGCTATGTGAGCTAACTCTGCAGGCAAAAGTCCTCCCGCTTGCACCAGCTCTCACACCACCTGTTCCCGACGCGGCCACTGTGCAAAACATCAAGGTGCTGGTCGCCGACGACAACATGATCAACCTCAAGCTGGCCTGCGCCTTACTCGCCAAGCTAGGCTGCCAAGTCGATACCGCCGAAAACGGCGAAGAGGCCCTCGCGAAAGCCACCCAAAACGCATACGCCCTCATCTTCATGGATTGCGTCATGCCGCAAATGGATGGCTGGGAAGCGACCTCCGCCATTCGCAATCTCGCCGACGGCCTCCACTCCCGCGTCCCCATCGTCGCCGTCACCGCCTCCGCCACCCCCGAAGACCGCGACCGCTGCTTCGCCTTCGGCATGAACGACTTCCTCACCAAGCCCATTCGCACCGGCCAACTCGCCGCCTGCCTCGACAAGTGGAAACCCTCCTAACGCCAGATCCGTTCCGAACCGCGACCGTCAGGGAGTCGGTCTATTACTCGAGTCCCGACCATACCTACAGAACCGCGACCGTCACCGCCCTATCTCCCAAACAGAACCCTGACTGAA
>PMQB01000438.1 GCA_003169195.1 Bryobacterales bacterium | reverse complement strand
AAGTCGGATGGACTATCGTGGGGCAGTGAGCACCGACACTCTCTTGGTCGTGGATGCCGAAAATGTTGAGTTCCGCCAAGGCGGCCCGGCTATAGGCGGTGTTTGGCTGGTTACCGAGGGCGATGCATTCCCGCAAGTTGGTTGGAGTGACTTTGTTGTTGTGCTCTTGTGTTGGTGGGCAGGTGCACTCTTGAAGGTCATCCATAACGAAGATATGCAAACACGGGTTCCTTTCATGGATGGTCCTTATGCCGTTGACGTTGCTAGATCATTCGGAATGCTCAAATTCAGAATGATTGCTCGGGATCGCGAGGTGAGTACCGGTGAGGCTGCGGTCAAGCCCTTTGTCGTTGAACTCGCGTCACAATCACATAGAGTTCTTGACACCTGCCGGTCGAAGGAATGGTGGTCAACCGACGCTGATGCTCTGGAGTCACTTCTTGAAGAGCTAGAACGGGAGATTCGGCGGCTCTGAGCTAAGAGTGAGAGCGAGCCGCGCAGTACAACGGTTAACGTCGCCGCCCTGGTTCGTCGCCGGTCTCAGTGTCCGGTGTCGGCGTCTATCAGCCGCGAGCGAAAAGCAGCCGACCCTGTAGCGATCCCCGTCGCCGTGCGACATCATGGACCTGATGGGCTTGGACTTCGTTGAACTCGTAATGCGCACGGAAGAAGTGTTCGCGGTTGAGCTACCGGACGATCAGTGTGAATCGATTCGGACAGTCGGCGACTTGTACCGTCTGGTTTTGGAAAAGCTTACACTTGCATACATTTCTTGCGACGAAATCGAAACGAATTCCATGGGAATGGTAAGGCCGCTTAACAAAGCCCAACAGCTTATCTCTTGGACAACACCAGATGTTTGGCTGACACTAAGATTCGTTATCCACGAGGAGCTTGAAATGACGCCGATCAAATAACGGAAACGGCAACTTTTCTTGATGATTTGGGCTGTGACTGACGCGAATGTCAATAGGCAAAAATGGGGAACGAAACGCCTTCGCTCTCGGCCAGTCACGACAGGTTCATTCGGCGAACCACTCCAACCCGGACGGCAGGGTGGGCAGAGCGTAGTCGATATGAATGACGCGTCGATGCGCGGGCTCGACCGCCGCGGAAGATGCATGTAGAACGAGCGGCTTCATCAAAACGGCACCACCGCGTCTGACGGAGCAGGTCACCGGCGAGTTGGACCGCTGCGCGAAATCGACTTGCTCAGCGGTGAAGCGACTAGAGTGATGGGTTGAGGGCAAAATGCGCAAGGCACCGTTCCGTTCATTACAATCATCCAGGTGTATCCGAACTGCCAGCATGGCCTCAAGAATGGCTATCGGCGGCTGAACGTGATGGACGCAAGCTTTGATTGTCCACGGCCCGAAACCTGCGGCATCAATTCGTTGCTTCAGACAAATCGTCAGATCCTGATGCCAAGGCACCAGCCAATTGGCGTCAGGCGTCTTATCAAATAAGGTGCCCCGCACGGCGAAGGCGTCCTTTCCCAGAGCGGACTGGACGAGGCTGACGAGCTTATCTGATGTTGCGAGTCGAGCGACTGCCGGAACAATCGCAAGCAGATTTCGGATCGCATAAACGCCGCCTCTTTTGCGGACGGCATCGCTCGCATCCACGGCGGACAAAGCCGCGATGAGGCTATCGATCTCATCGGGATCGAGAAGATCAGGCACCATCGAGAAACCAAGAACATCTAGATTGTGGCGCAGGTCATCCATCGATTCCAGAATAGAATGCGCTGTCGATGCTACTTCACAGCATCTCGTCAGCCGTAACCGCCACTGTCCGATAATCACGTTTACTGACCGCGATCCGCCCTTATGGGTTTACGCATTCCCCTAGCGGTATCGGAAAGATGCGGAACCCCGACCTGATAGCGCGGTATAGCCGGGTGCCACGGACATCGTCGCGTGTCAGGGTGGACAGCATTAACTCGTAAATGAGGTCATCCTTGTCCCGAAACACGATGAGTACTCTGTACCATGTGCTGCGCCCGTCTACGACAGCGCTGTATTCCGCTTCGAACGCTGGGAGCCCGTGGAATGCTAGGTGGCGGGTGTTGGTGATCTGCGCGTTTCGTGTCTGAGCCAATTCCCAATCAAGGTACGCTTGAGGGCCACGCCAGTCGCCCGAATTGTACTGATTAAATGCTGCAAGAAATCCAGGGCGTGTGGCCGTTACCGGATCGGTCGTTCCCGCCGATAGGGTCGAGATGATGAATCCATCATTCGGACTGGGTGGCAGCGTGTCGTGAGCCACAACTCCGGCAGGAAGGTCAACCGAGTAGCCCTTATCGCAGTTCGTATATCTTCCTCGCCAAAGGGTTTCGGTCGAAGTTTGGGTCCAATGCCGGACTGGGGAAGATGCCACTAATAGAGGAATGAAGCAAAAGGCCGACGCGATGGCTCTCTTATATGAACTCACTGGGCGCTCTCTCCCCTTCATTGTCATATGATTGGCGATTGGCGGCCCGCATTACCATCGGCGAGGGCGGCTTTGAAGAGGCGCAAAAGGCAGAGGCACGCGAAAGATTGTCCCTCTTGAGCCACTAGCCGTTGCCGTGTTCTTTCTATCGGTTTTTCGGAGCTTTCCATAGCAAATGTTCGTCAGTGGCCGTGTAGTGGCGTTATTGGAAAGTAGAAGATTTCGTCGCTAAGACGGCTCGCCGGGCGATGCGCCGCTAAAAAGGGCTGCGTGAAAAGCGCGACCGGCAATGCGGCAAGACGTGCCACCTGCGGCTGTGTCAGCGGTTGGCCAGCGCCTTTTCAATGATTCGACTGGATGGCACATGGTCCGACCCGACCGCCAAGTTTAGACAGTCATCCCGTGTTGCCGCGCCAAGAGTGCGGGCGCACTCATAAACAAAACTGTTTTTTCGAATCGTCGATGCGGTAGCCCCCGCATCCCACGCAACCCCCGCACCAACCGATCACAAGGTTATAGAGTGCCGCGCCACGCGAGAATACGGTAAGACTCCACCGGACAGCCGGATTGTTCAACTTCTTCACCTCGGCGGCGCGGTGGCAGGAAAAAGAAGCCCCACCTGAATAGCATGGTGGGGCCGCAAAGACTTCTTGCATAAATATAGTTAGAAGCCCGGCTTAGAGGGACGAATGCGTAGATGGACTGGAATGCCTAACGCTCTAGTTCACATAGCCGCTGTTGAATCCGCCCGTCACCAGCGACAGGTTGGGCTCTTCGTCAATCAAAGTAACAGCCTTTTTCAAAGCTGCTCGCATTTCTGAAGAGTTATTAGACGAACAGTGCTTCATCAAATGTGGCAGCACCCTAGCCCTAATTAAATCAGCTTCCCTGAAGAGAAACTCACGGGCTTTAGCGTTGAATATATATTCCACTTTGGCTACTCCCGTCACGAAGAGACCGCCTGAGTCTAGAATCAGCATAACTGTGCCAAGGGCTGTATGGTCTTTTTGTATCGCCAAAAGCTTCAGGTTGTCGCTGCGACGGGAGCACAGCTTCACCTTCAGGGTTGGGATGAACCGTCCTGCGGTCGGATCATCTGACAAGAGCAATGGCATCAAATCATCGGGGACCAAGACAGCGGTCATCTCAACTGCCATACCTCGCGGTGGCCGTCCTAGGGTACGTTCAGCCAGTCGTTCGTCGAGCAGCTCGCCATTCTTCTCAGATGACGGTGGCCGCTCTTGGATTAACTCTATGTCGATCATTGATTGGGGCACTCCTTTTTGGCTCCAGTGGTAGATACCGCACCCGCGCGGAGAAATGCTTTATTAAATTTGTCATTCTCTCAGGTATCAGCACGCGAGTGAAGGTGGTGATTGACAAACGGAAGCATGTAAGGAATAGAGGCCGCGATTTCTGGTAAAGAAGGTTGGTTAGAAATCTTTGCTTAACATGATTCCCAGCTCGGCGCACAGGACCACCTCGCAAGCACCGACAAAGGTAACAGCCGTCATGCGGTCGCGAGCGGTTGATAATCCATGGTGCTGTCCGGTATACTTCTGCGTTCGGGCTGTGACCGAGCCCGCCGTTCTTTTCCATAACCGGTCCTTTGTGTTACTCGGATCGAGTGGGGCTCACGCCGTAAGGTCCACTTCCCTCATCCGTCCGCTGTGGCAACTATCCGAGGGCGGCTATGGCACGCGGCCTTGCGGGCGCGAGTGTGATTAATGCCACTCCGATAACGACAAGGGCCACCACGCCGATCAATTCCTCATGTGGAACTATGTTTCGCAGTGCCTGAGTGCCCATCACGGCTGCATGAGCGAGGCTGGACCATGCTGTAAAGGCGATCACACTGCGACTTGCGTATGGGTCGCGGATGGCGATGAGCAAGAAAAAGCCGAGCGTGACATAAAGACTGAACATCATGGACAACGACGGATCTTGCCGAACGAATATAATCAAGGGATAAGCTAGCGCCAAAAATAGCAACCCCACCAACGCCAATACCATTTTCAGAGCCACTTCGCGATTCATTTCTACCCTTCCGAACCGTTTTGCGTGCTGAATCATCTTGACATAGTCACGTCCAAACGGTGATCTGGGCCACCAGGGGCTCAGGTGCCATAAAACGGTAAATTTCTGGACTGCCTCTCGCTGTGTAAAGTCAGGGATGAGCGCGAGCACTGACTCAGAGGCTTCTGCCCGTTCCCTCACCGCTTATCAAACCAGACGTCCCCAAATCCGGTGCTCACTCTGATTGGCGACAATTAAAACG
>PMQB01000103.1 GCA_003169195.1 Bryobacterales bacterium | reverse complement strand
TGTCGAAGAGGATGAAGGATCGGTACGATTTGTTTGGGTCTTTGCCCGACACGATTGAGGATGAGTGGATTGACGATATTGCGAATTTAGATGAGTATTTCTCGCAATTCACGGCGAAGAAGAAAAGGGCGAACGCGTTCGATTTGCGGTATGGGAAGACGGTGATGCCGGAGGGGCCGGGGCNNCTGTCGCGGCGGGATGTGGTGGAGCGGTTGTCTGAGGGGTGGTGAGGAGCTATCGAGGAGCTATCGCTTCTCCCAGGTTCTAGCCTTTCCGGATCTCTAATGCCGCCAGCGCATCGTCCACGTCATGTTCAGTTAAGAAAAATTTAGCGTCCCGCGCAAGCGTCTTGGCGTGGGATAGATAGCAAGCGCCAAGTCTTACGTTTCCACTGTCGGCGATGGCTTGACCCAAAATGAGCAACGATTTAATCTGGCGTAGAACAAGAAGGTTTTCGTTGGCCAACTTAAGTGCGCCAATTGCTCGGTCTCTGGCCGCCCCCGAATCCCCTAGGGTGAGCTGTACGGACGCCAGACCTAAAAGGATATCTGCCTGCAAGCGAGCAATTCCGAGCGCGCGAGCCTGTTCGAGTGCGATTCGATAGCTCTTGATAGCGTCGGTCGGCATTTTCTTCTTGTCGAACACGTTACCCAAAAGGTGCCGGGAAAAAGCCACGAAATCAAAGCTGTTTTCGCCCGCGGCGATGGCGAGACTCAGCCGGGCGAGCTCTTCCGCTTTTCCATACTCTTTGAGCCGAATGAAAAGCGACGCCAAGTGTCGCATAAAGTAGCTTTGCGCCCTGCGGTTGCCGATTCGACCGAGGTCCTCAATCACTTGCTCGTAAACCAATCGTGCTCTCGGCAGATTGCCGCGGAAATGATCGACCCGAGCGAGAAGCCCGTGCAGGCGAATTTCCAAATCTCGATTGCCGTTGTGATGAGCTGCGACCTGAGCCTGTTTGATCGATTCAGTGGCCGCTTCCATGCGCCCCATCTGGAGATTAGCCATAGCTACATGAGAATGTAAGGATGCCGCGTACATGACACTCTGTTCAGGGTCAGTCCGGCTCATGGCCTTTTGCCATTCAAAAGCCAGCCCCCACACGCTCAACGCATCCTGCACCGATCCTTCGTCATAGTAGGCCAAACCCAGTTCGTTATATAAGAAGATAAGCTCCTCGGGGGACGCGGTTCCGACATCGTCGAGACAATCGCCAACTCCGTCATCCGGCAGCCAAGTCTTTCCCAAAATGCGGGCTAGATTGTTGATGTTGTCGAGGCACATCGTGCACATGTCGATGTACTCGCGAAAGCTACCCCAGGTAGGTACGCTGTTACAGCAGAAGTTACTTCTTAAGATGTCGAGAGACGCTCGCGTGAACCACCGAGCATTTTTGGCTTCAGCGAGATTGCGATGTTCTACGGACTTGTCTTCACGAGGTGGGGCCGCCTCGAATCCGAACAGGTTGCTTATTGCTTTGAATGCGAGACAAGAAAAATGTTCAAAAAGCTGTAATGCCCGTTTGCTTGTACCGGGATTGTTGAATGGTCCTCTCGAAAGGAGGCCGTGCACTCCGCAGGCGCGCCGGTCAGGATAGTGCGAACCGGTCAAGATTGTTCGACAGTAACGTTTCACTACTGAAGGCACAACATAAACAGGTTCGGTACTGGCCGGCTCTAAGCCATCCGCGCGAATTTGCTCAAGGAGGCAAAGCCTTACCAGAGCCTTCCAGTCAGGCGATTCCGCCAAATTGAAATCGGCCTGAACCAGATCCGCACAGGCTTGCAATACGGGCTGCGCAATAGGCGTGTTGAAGCAGGAGATATATGTCAGTAATCTCTCATAAGGTCTGGATTGCCCGCCCTTGTCCAATTCGCGTACGATGTAGCGGATTACTCTTGTGCCCCGCTCGGAAACGTGGGCTGCTAAGACTTGCAAGAGCTTTTTTAGTTTTATGTCTTGCAAGTCCCCTGACTGACCGTTTGAAGCGTCATGATCACTGGAAATATAAGCCGAGGCAATGACGAGCGCAGCGTTCTGGTCTTGCAGATGCCAAGTGAGCTTTCTGTATTGCTCATCATTGCTCAACCCGAGTTGGTCTTTCGTGAATGAACACGTGCCTGGTGTAAACGAATTGACAAAAACCGCCCGCGTGACTTTGGTCAACTCGCCAGGAAGCACTCTCGCTGTCATTAAAACTCGGTTTCGCGATTCGTTTTTGCCCCATTGCACAAGGACATCGTGAAAGGCCTGGGCAGCCTTATTGCGAGCCTCCCAATGAGCGGAGTAAGTCGGTGGAGTACGGTTGCTTTCCGGTGTTTTGGAGCCAGTGCTCTGATCGNNGGCGCTGTCATAGGCAGCGCAGTGTTCCTCGACATTTCCGTCAAAATCTAAAAACAAATCGACGGCGCTGATGATTAGAAGCAAAGGCTTCTCATGCTTCGTGGCCAGGATTTCTTGGAGTTGATCTCTAATCTTGTTGGACGTGGGTACGAAGTGCGGCGTCTTAGCGGTCACACCTTGGATTATGCGCTTCAAATATGAATAGATGTCATCGTTATTGTGAGAGTTGAAAAGCAGACAAGTAAAACGATCACTTAAGGTCCGCACTAACTGCGAAACCTTGAGTAATTTCGCTGATCCCCCCGGTCCGACGAGTGCGCTCAGCGGCCTCTTGTCGTCGTCGAGCAGTTTCGCGATGGAAGAGAGAAAAGGATCGTCCATTAGTGGTTTAGGACTTAAGAGCGGGTCTTCATAAGCTGTTGACTGGGTTCGCGGTTCAATTACAGATAGACCGTTGGTGGACACGCGCTTTGCTTTGGGTTGGCGGCGCCAGTCTCGACGCGACTCCTCGTATGCTTTCCGTTCTTTTGTCAGTGCATTCGACAGAGGACAGGTTTGGCGATCATAAGTAATCAGGTTAACTCCCGAGCGAATCTGCTCGGCTAAGCAATCTGGCCAGGAGTTTACTTTTTTGTCAATTAAGGCGAACACATTGCTGGCGGTGCCGGTTCGCTCCCGTCGAAGGTACAGTTGACGTAAGATTCGGACAAGATCCGGATCCCTAATCGAGTACCCAACGAAGAACAGAGGATTGGAATGCAATAGCACCTCCAAACTTCGCTGAAACGTATATGGGACCGGACGATTGGATAAATACCAATAGTTGTAGTCGGCGTCTGTGAGGATGATTGTGGAATGGTCCGTTTGAAAATCGCCAGTCCCACGCTTTGGGTGGTTTTGCGTGGCGCTTGATTGCACGCGATTGGCTCCCTTGGCTGTTTTCTTCTTTCAGAGAGCCATGGCAATGGAAGACCATATTGCGGTTAGAACGAGCCAGAGCGATTGAAAAGATGCTCAAATTATCCAAATTCGTTTGAGAGAAAGAATACACCGTCTGTTCGGTTTCCGAGCCGCTGTGTGCCTGGACTAAGGCTCGTTCGAGTTCTTCGTCATAGTTTGTCGTGACAAAGCGTCGAATGGGAAATTCCGTCAGGGAAAGTAAAGGTGGGCGGGATTCTCTGTGATCATAAGGGTAGCTGTGAACGCCATCTACTTGCTGTATAGATGGAGGCGCGCCTGGCCCCTCCGCGAGAGCCTTTTCCCTAGCCTCTGGCGAGAAGCGCATTATAAGGGCCTGGATGAGTCTTTCTCGGCCAGAGGACGAATCCTCATTGGGAGACTCTTTGGTATTCAATAGCTGCTCGGCGATCTGGAGTGCCTGGGAAGCCCCGATCACATCTTGGATTACCAGTTTGCGAAGCTCTTGATACTTAAGGAATTCCTCATGCACGCTAAAAAGTGTTTCCGGAAATGGCGGCAAAAGCTCTTTCCAGGTTGGATAACCCAATGCGTTAGAAACGCCGGATCCTACGAACGCGACGCAACCTTGGAAATCCAAGATTCTAGCCAGACGTTGGCGATTTAAGGATTCAATTTCTGGCCAGTTATTAAGTAAGGGTAAATTGAGAGTGCCGCCCCTGATGCGGTGAGGCGCAATGTACACCCAACTGCATATATCCATTGCGACATTATACAGTCGCTTGCATATGCGTGCGAAAGTGATTTAGAAGGTCGGCTGTTGGAGGGGAATGATCTGACAACCAAAATGGGTTTTGACTTTAGTGTCGTCACTTTTGGGGGCGGTTTGGTCATTTGGGCTGCTGGCCTCGCTTGAGCAGATGTACAGGTTGTGGTTTATGCTTTCTGCGGCGAATTCGGGTTCCGTTCTGAAACGATGGGCGAATGTAGAAAAACTTCTGTTAGTGGGCTCGGGGTCCCGATACAGAAGAACCACATTGCGTTTGCCGTACCCCTGAACATCTATGACAGTGAGGAGGCAATCGGGCGATATGTCTTTCACGGCAGTGCCTCTTTTTAGATCTTCCAGCTTCTACATCGCAGGGGACACATAAAGCTGTCTCAATGGTATTACGGCGAGAAAGGATGGCCTATCGGCGCGTACACTTTTCTTATTTGTATTGGGGATGGGTTTTGGCAATATAAGGCGCCGAGTTAAACGGAGATCCTATAGATGAATGTTCGATACCTTACAGACCCGAATCGGAACGGATGGACTCTCGCGGTGGCGGATGGAACTGAGCCGGCCGCAGTTTTGAAGAATCCCAAGCTTGGCGTTTCGCTTCCCTGGTGTTTGAAGGTTGATTTGTATAAGAGCGAAGGCGGAAGGGATTATTTCGAGATATTGGAGGGTTTATCGAAGGGGCTGAAGGCGAGCGTCCAGTTGAACCCAGGTGGGGGTTCGTTGTTTACGGATCGCAATCTGCAGACGGGTGCCGGTATAGTAAGGCTGAGCCGGGCGAGTCAGAAACTGTGGTATTGGAAGTTGGGCCCATTTAGCGCCTTTTCGGAGTTCAGCAGCCCGGTTCCTGCGGGTAGCCACGATTTAGAGATACCGGATGCGCCGCACCAAGATTACTATCCGGAAAGCTCTAAGTAGTAGCAGGTCTGGTTCAGAATTGGCCATCATGGCGACAGATATCTGCATTTGGGAACGATTTCGCATGGCTGTGCCACTGTTCGACCCTGGTTGCCTGATCCGAAAAAAGATGGACGATTTACGCGGAGAACTAATTCTGAATTGGGACTGCCGGTGCCGTCAGCGTAGGCGCCCTTTGGCAGTTGGGACGATCTCTGCCGTTATTTGCTACCTTGCCGAAAGGGGGATGGTGTCAATGTGGGAACACTGCAGATTGTTGACTAAGAATCGCGTCATGGGGCGGACTTTGAGAATTGGGCGATTTTCGCGGATCGGGTCGGCCTGTCGATTGTGGGAGAAGCCGAGGCGATCAAAGAGAGTGACCCAGATTTGTTGGCGGCCTGCTATCTTACGCAGCGATGTTTATCTAAGTGGCGCGCGGAACCTAACAATTCACCGATTCATCTTGATCTTCGGGCTTTACCAGACTAGAATCAAATGTCTTTGGCTGAACAAAAGGAGGATTCGATTGGGAAGTGTGAAATACGTTACTAAGGTTGGCCGCGACGGGTGGCTTTTGGTGCAGATGGATACAGGAGAAAAGATCTCGCTTCCGCAGTTTCTGAAGGTGGAGGTTTTAAGAACTGCGAACAACCATGACTATTTTAGAATTCTAGAAGGCGTTTATAAGGGAAAGACCGGAAGCGTTTCGCTGAAAGCTCAGGCTCCGCCGCAATCGTACTTCAGCGACCAGTTAAGGCAGACTGGCCCGGCTGTGGTGCGCTTTGCGCCTGATGAGCAGAAATTGTGGTTTGGGCACAATCAAAATCCAATCAATGCGTTCACTGGTCACTCTCCGCGAAAAACACCGGTACCGAAGGGGAGTTATCCGCTACAAATTCCATTCGCTCCGTCGCACGAAACGCGTGTGGGTTATTACACGTGGACTGACTTTCACAAGACGTGGTTCCGGCTGGGCCTTGACCCGATGGGCGACCGGTTCCTGCATGTGGGGGAGATTTCGCACGGCTGTGTGACGGTACGGCCGTTTTTGCCGGACGTGGCGAATTTGCCGGAGGGCTTCAGCGATCTTGCACAGGTAGCGGGCACGCCTTACGAGGGAGAGATCGGATTGCCGATTCCGACAGGAGCGCCCGCGGCGGGAAGTTGGACGGACCTCTACAACTATCTAATTTCGTCGCGAGCAGACGATCAAAGTGTTGGAACGTTGCTGGTGCTATGATTCCGCTCGTAGGCCGGCACTTGGCAGTTGGATTGTTTTTGTTGACCATTCCGCTACCCTGCGCGGGGCAGGCGGATGATGGCTGTGATGCGCTGCAGAGCAAATACAACTCCGTGGCAGGCGCAGCTGCGCATACACCTGTTCAACGAGTGAACGCTTATCTGCATTTACTTGCCGCGACGCCAGACGATCCAACGGATTGCATCACAACGAAGATCATGCATCAGATTGAGGATCTGGAGAAGACGCTGGTCGTGCTGGAAATTGACGGACGACGAATTAAGCCGGACTGGGTTCTCGGGTGCCATTCGGTGGATCTGCGAAACGGCGCATGCCAAGGCGCGGAACTAGACGCCAGTGCGAGCTTACCGGAAAAAGGCGAGGGTGCGCGACTGCGTGAGAAGGTTCGGCGTTCTGCAGTGGCGGTTCTGCGGTTTGAGAGTGGTTACCAGGCGAGCGTCGTAGGAGCCTTTGGCGACAGCGGCATGGGGCTGAAACCTCTGAAGATGGAGGGGACGAGGCTGATGGTGGGGAAGCTGGAAAGGGAGACCGAGCATCCATCGGTAACGGTGATTTTGCGGCGGAACGACGGTCTGAAGTTCCGGAAGGTGGTGTGGCATTTGTATCCGCTGGAAAGCTTAGCTGCAAAGTAAGGCGGATTTGTCAGTTTTTGGTTTGACTGTAGGTGCCTACGACGAGAGGATCGTGACGCTCGCGACTGGCTTGGGCAAACCACAAGTTGGTAAGTTAAAACTATAGAGATGAGATCACTGGATTTGCCGAACGAACTGCTGCAGGCCGTCAGTCAGTTCAGTTGCTGCAACCCGCCCACTAAATCCGCCAAGCTGCTGGCTCTGGAGCTTTTCCGGGCGGAAAAGGTTTCGTTGGGCAGCGCTGCTGAATTGTGCCAGACGCCGATTGAGGCGTTTATGGAATTCGCGGCTGAGCATGGAGTGCCGCTGCACTATGGCGTAGCCGAGCTAGAGGAAGACCGCAGGGCGCTGGCCAAGCTGCGAGCGTGATCGTAGTTTCCAACTCATCGCCTTTGATTACGCTATCGCGCGTGCAGTGCTTCGGGCTTAAGCCCAGACTGTTCAGCAAGATCTACATTTCTAGTGAAGTGTACAACGAGGTTGTGGTGGCTGGTGCGGGGCTGCCAGGGGCGGCAGAGGTAGCGCGGGCAGATTGGAGACTCTCTAGATGAATGTTCGATACCTTACAGACCCGAATCGGAACGGATGGACTCTCGTGGTGGCGGATGGTCGGTGACTGAAGCCCAAGTGATTGAGCGATGGATCAATAGGACGGTGGTTCCGCTGCACCTGACAGAAGAGCGTTTGCGTCTTGCTTACAAGGTGTCGAAACGATTTGAGCTTGCAGCTGGAAGTTGATCGATGAGCGTGATCGGCACGCCGTGCTGGCACTGGTGCAGATGGTGATTGGGTTGAGCGAGAGGGCCCTCACCGCGCGCGGAGTTCAATGATGGGGAAGCTCGGAAACGCCTGTCAAGGCTCTTAGCGCGAAGTCCGCTCCCCTGAACATAGGTTGAAGAACCACTCCTTGCCAGTCNNCCAGTCGTGGCTCGGCTAGAGGTTGTGAGGAACTTCAGGGGCATTTTCATCACCATTGGTGGGCCGCACGCCCATGGACGCTCCCTTGAAGATCGTATTAGTTCTTCCCCAGGACTGCAGCAACAACATCCATATCTTCGCGTTTGTTCATTTCGGTAGCGCAGAGCAGCATTGAATTCTTGAGTTCGGGATAGAAGCGGCCTAATGGCAAGCCGCCAATGATTTTCTTTTCGGCGAGAGCGGCGTTGACTTGGTCGGGCGATTTGCCGTTGGTGGTGGCGACGAATTCGTTGAAGAAGGGCGCGTCGAAAGTGGTGGTGACTTTGCTCGCGAGATAGTGAGCCTTCGCCAGATTCTGTTCGGCGAGTTCGCGCAGACCTTCTTTACCGAAGATGCTCATATAAACAGTGGCCATCAAAGCGAGCAGAGCTTGATTGGTACAGATGTTGGAGGTGGCCTTTTCGCGGCGGATGTGTTGTTCGCGCGTGGCGAGGGTGAGACAGAAGGCTCGGTGACCAGCCGCGTCGGTGGTTTCTCCGACGAGACGGCCGGGGAGCTGGCGAATGTATTTTTCGCGTGCGGCGATGATGCCTACATAAGGACCGCCGTAGCTGGGTGAGATGGCGAAGCTTTGCAGTTCACCGAC
>PMQB01000424.1 GCA_003169195.1 Bryobacterales bacterium | reverse complement strand
ATTGCCGGACGCGATTTGGAGCGCGACATTGTGCCGTTGCTCGAAGCGGAGAAAACAGGGTTGCTGGTGTGGAGTCCGCTGGCGGGTGGATTGCTTTCCGGCAAGTTCAGCAGAGAGAATCAGAAACCGGAAGGGTCACGGCGCTCGGAATTTGATTTTCCGATTGTAGATAAGGAGCGAGCCTGGAAAGTGTTGGATGCCATGGCCCCGATGGCAAAGGCGCATAACTGCAGTCCGGCGCGGATTTCACTCGCGTGGCTGTTGGCAAAATCAGTTGTGACGTCGGTCATTATTGGAGCAAAACGCATGGACCAGCTAGAGGACAACTTAGCGGCGGTGGATTTACGACTCAGCGCGGAGGAGATGAAGCAGTTGGATGAAGTAAGCGCGCTACCGCCGGAGTATCCAGGTTGGATGCTACCGTTTCAAGGTGCGACTCGATTGGGGCCCGTGCCGAGGAGTTAGGGCAAGATTGCGAAGTCGGTCCATTGGTTGGCAATGGCGCGTTTGTGGTCTTTTGGGACGGAAGCTACAACCTGGATGAAATAATCACCGGTAGGAAGTTGATCTCCCAATTTGAGCAAGCCTATGGCCGCTCGCTTGTGATCGGGCAGATCTTTGAGCCCAGCGGGGCCGAGATAGATCTGTTTGCCTTCAGTCACTATTCGGACTTGCACCGATGTGTCGGCAGCGGAGATATGTTTGGGATCGCCGTTTTCCACCAGCGTGAAGTATTGCAAGATATCGCCGCGGTGGAACTCGCGCTTGGCGGCTGAAGCTCCGAGAGATGGGGTGTCGGCACCGGCCTTGGGCGCGGTGGCGAGAACAATGCTGGTGAGGGCGAGTTGCTTCTTGTGGGTATCGGGGATATCGATAAACTCGTTGGCAGAGCCGGTTTTTTGGGTCGCTTCGTCTCGAACCGCAGCGCGGATGTGAAAGCCGCCGGGCTTTGGGAGTTCGATTTCCAAGTTGTAAAGCGCGCCATCACGGAGCACTTGCTCCATCTTGCCTTCCGGCACGTCCACTCGATAATCGTAGCCGAAAGTGCTGAGTTGCTTGTTATCTGGACCGTATGCGGCGGCGAGCAGCTTGATCTTGGCCTCATAAGATCCATCGAGGATCGGTTTGAAGGTGAGATCGCGGGCATCGATGTAGAGGAGATTGCGCACAACAGGACCGCGGCCTCGCACTTCAGAGTAGATGGGCGTGAGGCGGAGCCTGACGCCGGAAGCAGTAAACGGCGAAAGCATAGCGGCGCGAATTTCTTCAACGGCGTTGGCGAAGTGCGGCTTCGTTTCTTCGTCGGTTGCGCCGAAGAAACCGGTGCGTGAGCGAACGCGCAGGTATTTATCTTTCACCACAACCTGGAGCTTATGGTAGGGGCGCTGTCCTTTCTGCAGGTCAAAGGTATCGGAGGGAGGAGAGTAGCCGAGAAGATAGTAACCCTTTTGATCTTCCAACACCCGTCCGAGGCCATAATTCAGACTGTTGCCATTGAAGAAGGCGAGTCCGCCGGTAACATAGGCGAGATATTCTAAACCCGACTGCGCTCTGAAAAGATCGGCACTACGACCGCTGGCGACGTTGGCCACAGAGGCAGAAGTCTGACTGGGAGAAGAATTACCGAGTGCGCCGCTCAGTTGGGGATTGTCAGCAGCATCCGGTTGAAGCGTGAGAAGGCCCGTGGCATGCATCGTGTAGATAACGGTACCCGAGCGATTGGCGCGATCGATAAGTTGGTGAAAAACGCCGAGAGTGGCATCGTCGCCTGGATTAATGAAAAGGCCGTCGGAGAAAAGTATGACGGATTTGCGACCGGGCATGTCTCGCAGCGCCTGCACAACATAGTCAATAGCCCCGAGAGCACCATAGGTGAGAGTGTTCTGCCGGAGGTGGTCGAGTTGCTGCAACATGCGAGGGGACTGCTGCGTCCCGCCGTTGACCGTTGGTACAGATGAATGGGCAAAGTTATCGCCAGCGCCGGTTTGGCCAGGGGAGGCGAAGGGCTCCACATTAGCGGAGACTGGTTGGAAAAAGCTGACCCCATAGGTACCGCTGGGATTCCAGCGCAGACTGTTGATGACGGCGTGGGCGAGACGGCGATCGGAGGTGAACTGTTGAAAGGCACTGCTGCCGGCACCCGTGCGGCAGACTGCCACAAGATCCCCAGGTTCCATTTGTTCGTCAACGAATTTCAAAAGAGAACTGCGGACGAAGGCCATGCTTTCGAAGGAGAGATTGAGATCGTCAACCATGAGAACCATGGTGCGGCGCACTTTTTCACGGGCTAAAGTGATTGTGGGTGGAGGGGCGAGAAGCGGATCTTTGGAGATCTCTTTGGAGGATGGCTGCGGGGCATTCGCTGATGGAGCAATGTTGACGTAGGAGAAGTGAGTGATGGGTTGTAGTACGCCATCGGCATAAATTTGAAAATCTTTGGAGGTCAAGTCGGTTACATGGCGGCCCTTGGCATCGGTGACGACCGCATCGATTTGAACGAGAGTGGAACTTATACGGAAGACAGGATTAGAGCTGTCTGCCACGCGTTGCGCGAAGGTGGAAATGGGCAAGAAGGTAGCGAGGACAACGACGGCTTTAAAAGTTGACACACCACTTAGGTATATCACCTCGAAGGGCGTCCGTTTACCCACTCACGCGTTTCTAGCAGTCAGACAATCGGGCTGATTTTTCGCTTTGATGTTTCCAGCTTGTCGAGGAATTCATAGGGGAAGACGCTCTTAAAATCATTGATGATCTGCTCCCGCTGATCTGGGTGCTGCGCCAGGAGCCGGATTACGTCTTTCTTTAACGTGGTAGCAACGGGCACTTCGGTGACGAGGCGGCCGTATCTATCGCCTTCTACTTTTTTCAATTGATCGACAAAATTCTTTGGTAGAAGGTCTCCGTAGAACTGTTTGAGAAAGCGCGCGCGATCCATTACTTCTTCGGTGGCTGCTCCCTGGAGTGCCAGTTCCGTGGCCTCTCCCAGAAGTGCTGCTCTGGTCATCACGTCTGCGGAAGACTGTAGCTGGCTCGTCCTCTTTGCGCCTTGGTTGTGTGACCTTCGCTTGAGATTCCAAACGACCGCACCTAGCACAACCAACCCTATTCCGTTCAGCCCTGCCAACGCAGTTAGGACCTTGACGATTGTTGCCATGTCTGAGACGGCGGTTTGGAAATCGACGTAAGTCGCTAGCGTTTGACTTTGTCGCTCCGGTGCATTGGATGATGATCGTTCATTAGCTTGCATGAGGACGGAGAACGCGAACAGAGCCAAGGTGCCGAACCACAAGAAGCGCATTACAAAATTTTACAGGGCGAGATTTGCGTCGATGCTATTTGAGCCGGATGAGACCACGCTCCAGGCCAACTTTCATAGCCTCCGTACGGCTGTTGACGCCCAGCTTTTCAAAGAGCGTATTAACGTGCAACTTTACGGTGCTTTCGGCTATGTTGAGATTCATGCCGATCTCTTTGTTCGCGAGCCCCGTGGCAATAAGTTTGAGAACGTCTAACTCGCGCATGGTCAATTGAATACGAGTGAGCCGATTGGCCAGTTTGGCCGCTACGACGGGAGCAATGGAGGTTTTGCCCGCGCGCACGTCGCGAATGCACTGCACCAGATCGCGTGGTTCTACATCCTTCAAAAGATATGCTTTGGCGCCGGCCTTGAGCGAACGCTCGATGTCGCCATCGGTGTCATAGGTAGTTAGAATGATCGGACGAGCTTCGGCGTCTTTGGAGCGGATCTCTTCCATAACCCGAACGCCATCCAATCCCGGCATCTGCAAGTCAATCAGTGCCACGTCGGGTTGATGAGCATGGTACTGCTCTACGGCTGCTGAACCATCCGCCACATCGCTCACTACTTTCATTTCGGTTTGGGCATTGAGAATCCCTACAATGCCGCTGCGTACCACGGCGTGGTCGTCGGCCACAAGAACTCGGATTAGGCCACGGTACGCATCTAACTCGCTCGGTGGTTGCGCTCACCGCTATTCTTCCAAAGAGACAAGCGGCGTTCAGCTCGACGGAGTAAGCCCTAGCCAGTTGCGTTTCTGCGCGCGACGATCTAGACGCTTCGTCTCGTAGACGGCGCAAACGTAATGTGCCAGTTCGCCGATAACACCAATGGTGGTGGGGCGCCCGTCTAGATCGAGCCCAAGATCAGTGACGGTCCAGAGATGAAACATGCCGTCTGCGAGAACGGCGGGCGGGGCGACGAACGTTTCGCGCGATTTGTCGAAGAACGTGAAGTTATCAAGTTCGGGGAGAACGGCGTGTTCGAATAGTGCCCAGGTTTTCGCATCGCGCAGAAAGGTGTCAAATTCGCGGGCACCCGTTGCGCTGTTGTATCGAAGAAACAATCCCGCCCGTAAGCGGACCACGATGGGCGCCGAACGACGGTCGGCCAATTTGGCCCAGTCTTCTGAACCGGTGTTTTTACGGTTGGCGCGTGGCTTGAAAAGCGCGGACATGTCCGCCAGCCTGCGGAACACAGATTTGCTAAGAATTGACCAGTCAGGCACGGCAGCTCGGCATAGTGGTAGTGCCCGTTCTGAGGTAATACTCTCGGGATTAAGTGGTGGCCGCGGCGGCTGAACGCCGTTCCGCTTTGCGACGGTCAATCAGGGCAACTTTGAAAGTCCGCACTAGGTATTCAGCAAGAGCGCTAATCGTATAAACAGCCATCGGCTCGCCGGCGGCGTTGCAGCCGAGCTTCGACTGTGTCCAGACAAAATCAACTGCATACGTCAGCGCGCAGGACGCGGGCAAAGACGCACCGGTATCGCGATGAGCAAATTCGTACTTCGTCATTTCGGGCATCAAAGCTTCGAGAAGCTTTACGCGGGTGTATGGATTACGGGGGAGCGGATCGAATTCGCCGGCCCGCGTGGAGCGGTGGTACTGGTACCACAGGCCAACGCGAAGGCGCATATCGACAGAAGACCGTCTGCGGTCGCCCTGATGACGACGATCAACACCGTCCTCGCGAATCTTCAGCGGGCGCGGCGTTTCGTCTGTGGAAAGAGTAAGCATTTCTTAGTAGTCCCTATGCATATTTAAAAACTGTACGAAACGGCAGATTGGATGAGCTTAAGTGAATTGGCTGACAGTGACAACTGCACCCAGTTACCTCGGTGTCTGTATAGTAGACGTAAAATGCCTGGTTTTTCAGTAAGAAAACTCTGAAGAAGTTGTTTGAGAACTACTGGTACGAGTGGCTGAAGCGGGCAGGAAGTGCCCGTACTTAGGATGAATCTGAGTCTTAGACTGGTGGTACTTGTGATCGATGTCGGTAAAAATTACTGCACGAAATAAGGAAAAGCAGTGATTCTGAGTTTTGCCGCGCCATAGGGAATCAGCTCGAGACTCTCCAGAGGCTGCGGGCAAGTCGCCTTGGCGCACCGCATGGGACTCGCTGGGAGGAGACCGGCCGAATCACTTTCTAACTCCCATTCGGGGACGCGACGGCCTTTTGTGATAAGCGTCACGGGAGGTGCCGAGAAACTGAACGGTTGATCTTTGATAGGACCTTCGGAAGTAGTGAAGGCGGGAGAGGGGTTCGCAGGATCGAGCAGGAGGGCATAGTTCCACGGAGTTGTCGGGAATAGCTCCCAGTCTTTGCTTCGGCCAGTTTGCTTTTCCTGCCGCCAGCTTTGGTTGATCTTGAGGGAATAGACCAGGGGGCCGCGTTCGATGGAAACGGAGTTGTGGAACCAAGTGGAAGTGCGGACAGCCATGGGGAATTGGAGAGTGACAGTGTCGCCGGGATTCCAGGTTCGGTTGATTTCGACAAACGAACCTAGCTTGGGAGTTGGTTGAGCGGCACCGTTGATGGTGAGGCGCGCGTCTTGGGCCCAGGCGGGGATGCGGAGTTTCAGCGGGAAGGCGAGTGCATGCGCGGGGCGAACGGATAACTGGATGGTGTCTCGGAACGGGTAATCGGTTTGTTCTTCCACTGTGACGGCGGTGTCGGCAATGGTGGTTGTGACCTCGCTAGGTGCATAGACGATAGCGGCGAGACCACCGTCGTTCGTGGCCATCCACAAACTAGCGGCGAGCTTGGGCCAGCCTTGGTGCATGTTGGCGGTGCAGCAGCCGAAGTTAGGTTCGAGGCCGAAGAGGTTTGATTCGGGTCCGTTGGTTGACCACTTGCGTTTCGAGAGAGAGCACATGACTTGATTGGGCTGCTGATCATATTGGTGCGCCCAGAAGTCTTCGGTGATGGTGGCGGGTAATGCGTTGTAGGCGATTTTTTCGAGGCGGTCAGCGAAGGAGGCGTTGCCGGTAATGGCCAGATCAGTTTCGAGAGAGAACATGGCTTCGACGACGGCGCAAAGTTCGATGCCTTGGGAAGGGTCTTGGCCGGCGAAGTGTTCGTCGGCGCTGAACATGCCGTTGGGGAGGCGATGGTATTCGTCCAGAACCTGGAACATTCTGGGGATGGCGGCACGGTCGACATCGTTGTTAGTGATGAGGGACCAGACGGCGGCGGCCTTTAGAGCTTGTGCGTTGTTGACGCCATGGGAATCGAGATTAGCAGCGGGGCCGGTGACCTTTTCTTTGAATGGGAAGTTGGCGGCTTGGGCGTTCCAGTCTTTGCCTTGCGCGTGGAGTTTGCGGGCGAGATCAAGAAGGGCGCGGTTGCCGGTGCGGTTGTAGAGCCAAATGATGCTGAGCACTTCGTCCTGCCAGCGATAGACGGCCCATTCCTTGAGAGGCAATTTATCGAGACGCGCGGCTTGGTAGGCGAAGTATTTGGTCATCAAGGGGAGAACGCGAAAATCATTGGTGGCTTCGTAATATTGCGTGAGCACTTTCAGCATTACGAAGTTGGGCCACCAATCGTGATTCTTGGTGGGACCAATCCAGCCGGCGGGTGTTTGATGATCGAGTGTCCAATTGATCCACTTGTTCACTTTGGCGATGAGGACAGGATTGTTAGTGAGGAAGGCGAGAGGCACCAGACCATCGAGAAAGTAAGGGCCGCGCTCCCAGCTTTCGCCAGTGCCGCCGAGCCAGCCAGAGTTTGGGCCGAGGTCAGGCCAGAATTCGTCGAGGTGGCCCGAGAGGCCGTTGGCTTGGAGGTTGAGTTGGTTGAGCAGCCAGCCGCGCGGTTTGACGGTGGTGAGGCGGAGGGTTTGAAACGCGTTCGGTGCCAGCGGCGCGCGGTTTTGGATGGAGTCAGCCGCTGGCAGTATTGATAGCGAGATGAGAAAGAGAGCGATGAGGCGCATGCTACTGCGCTTGCACCGACGCCGCTTCGGAAGTGGCAAGATGTTTGGCTACCCAATCGACATGGCGGTGCATGATGTCCATAATGAACTTGGGTTCTTCGGGGCCGTGCTTGGTGCGAGGGTAGACAACCATCACAGTTTCCACACCGCGGCGCTTCAGCGCATTGTACATTTCGTAGCCTTGCCCGGTGGGCACGCGCGGATCGATTTCGCCGTGGAGAATCAGCGTGGGCGTGGTGACGTTTTTGACGTAATAGAGGGGAGACATTTTCAGGTAGCGGTCTGTCTGCTCCACAGGCGTTCCGGAGAAATAATCATCGAGCGTTGAGGGAATGTCATTCGTGCCCCACATGCTGATCAAGTTACTTAGGCCTGCGCCGGTGGCTGCGGCTTTGAAGCGAGTGGTTTGGCCGATGACCCAGTTGGTCATGTAGCCACCGTAACTCCAGCCCATGACGACAAGGCGGTTGGGATCGGCAATGCCC
The DNA here is from genome assembly GCA_003169195.1 of Bryobacterales bacterium. GTDB lineage: Bacteria > Acidobacteriota > Terriglobia > Bryobacterales > Bryobacteraceae > Bog-105. The sequence goes on along the minus strand of PMQB01000424.1, from coordinate 5,274 downwards.
ATATCGATGACGTGATCGACACCGGTCATCAGATCTTGATAATCGCCACCGCCCCAATCGTTCAGATTCGCGGCGCGGAATTTAACGCCGTAGCCGGTGGAGCCCCTGGGATTCACGCGAAGCACGGCCCAGCCTTGTGCGGCGAAGGTGGCGATGGGATACAAGCCCGGCGCGCCGATGAACGATTCGATAAAGCCGCCAGACGGACCGCCGTGAATGTTTAAGATGAGGGGGATCTTTTTGCCTTTCTCGTAACCCGGCGGGAGGGTGAGGAGACCTTCGACGTCTTCGCCGCCGTTCTTCCAATGGATGACTTGGGTGTCACCGATTGGGAGTTTTGGCAGGTTGGTGTTGGCGGCGCTCACTTGTACGGGCTTCATAGAATGCAGATCCATGCTGTATGCTTCGACTGGTTCTGATGCGGTCTGGAGCGTCAAGCCGACGTGGGTACCGCGCTCGTTCAAGCGTGCGCCAAATCCGAAGGTGCCTTTGGGGATAAAGACCGAGTGCGGAGGACCGTCGACAGGCATGGCGTACAGAAGAGCATGCGTGCTTTTCGTTTCGGCGAAATAGAGTTGCCGCGAGTCGGCGGCCCAACCCACAAGGTTTGGTGATCCGTCGAAGCTGGCAGGCAGTTCCCGTTCTTTGGCCACTTTGCGATCGAGCAAAACGATGCGGCCAGCCTGCAAGGAACCGGGGCTGCGCACGAAAGCGAGATAGCGGCCATCGGGTGAATAAGTGGGTTGCCCTTCGGTGGCGGGCGTGGTGGCGATGGGGCGGACGGTGCCGCTCTCTACGTCCACTTCCGAAATATCGCTTTTGCGAGCGACATCGGCATCAGGCGAAGGCCGGGTTTCGAATGCGATGGTGCGAGAGTCGGGCGACCAGGCGAATGAACCGACAGTGAACGGGCCAGAGACGAGTCTCTTCACGGGGCGTTGACCGCTGCTATCGGTGCTGGCAGGCATTATGTACAGAGACTGATTGGGGAGGTCTTCGTCGATCACACGGAAGTCCGTTTTCAGGCGCTTCGCGGTTTCGATCTCGGGGCGCTCGGGGGTAGCACTGAAGGCAATCCATTTCCCGTTTGGAGAAAGATGATAGCCTCCCAAACTTTCCTTCAGGTCTGATAGCTTCTCTGCTTCGCCGCCATCGACGGCGATTCGGAAAACATTCCCTTTGCCGCCACGGTCAGACGTGAAGTAGATGAAAGTGCCGTCAGGTGAAAATTCGGCGGCGCGGGCGCTCTTCTCGCCGCGAGTAAGTTGGATACGGTGTGTACCATCACTTAGCGCATAGAAGAGTTGGGTGTTGGTCTCGCTCTTCTCGGCGGTCATGATGGCGACGGATTCGGTCCAGACGACGCTGCTGCCATCGGGTGAGGGCAACACTTCGGCAATGTTGTGGACCTTCATGGAGACTTCGGGCGTCCATTGGCGCGGGGCTTCGGCTGCAGAAGCGGTGCCCAGCAAGGAAAGAAAAATGATCGTTTGGAGTTTCATAATTTACCTCGCGTACGTGTCAACCCAGTCCATATTTCGTTGTGCGATGTCGAGAATGAATTTCGGTTCGCGGGGTCCGTGCGGTGTGCGCGGATAGACCACCATCTTGGTAGTGACGCCCAATCGTTTCATTGCGTGATAGAACTCGTAACCTTGGCTGGTGGGAACACGGATGTCGGCTTCCCCGTGCAGAACCAGGGTGGGAGTTTTTACGTTCTTGACGAAGGTGATAGGTGAGTGATCGGCGAAGTTCCGGAATTGGTTCCAGGGTTCGCCTTCGAAGTAGTCAGGGAGAAAGCCTGGGATGTCGGAGGTGCCGGTGAAACTCCAAAGATCGGTAACCCCCGCGCCAACGACGGCGGCTTTGAAGCGGTCGGTATGAGTGATGACCCAACTGGTCATGTAGCCGCCATAACTCCAACCCAGAACGGCGAGATGATCGGGATCGGCAATGCCCATCGAGATGACTTGATCGACGCCGGTCATATCGTCTTCGAAGTCTTTGCCGCCCCAATCGGCCATGTTGGCGTAGCGAAATTGTTTGCCATAACCACTGGAGCCGCGCGGGTTCGGACGTAAGACCGCATAACCACGCGAGGCAAAAGCGGCAATGGGGTAGATGCTGAAGCGGCCAATGAAGGTCTCAACAAATCCGCCGGCGGGGCCACCGTGAATGTTGAGAATGAGCGGAACCTTTTTGCCAGCCTCATAGCCGACGGGAAGGGTGAGAAGGCCTTCGATCTCGAGACCGTCTTTGGATTTCCAGCGAATGACTTTTGTTTCGCCGAGCGCCGGCTTAGCTAGATCTGCATTGGTGCGGCTGACGCGAACAGGTTTGACACCTTGAAGTGGGAGGAAGTATGCTTCAGGCGCATCACTGGTAGATTCGCGGCTGAAGCCCAAGTGGGTGCCGGTCATGTTCAAGGCAGCGCTTCCCACTACGCCGCGCTCGGGAAGAAAGAGAGTCTGCGGCGGCCCATCAATGGGCATCGAATACAGTCCGTCGCGTGTCCCTTTCGCTTCGAGAAACACCAAGCTCTTGGAATCGGCGGCCCAGCCCAAGACGGTTGGTTTGGCATCGAACGTATCGGGCAACAAACGAACTTCGCCATTCGCGCGGTTCAACAAGGCGATGCGGGCGTCGCCGGGCCAATGCACGGGCTCGGATGATTTGTCGAAGGCGAGGTAGCGGCCGTCGGGCGAATAGTGCGGGGCACTCTCGGCTGCCGGAGTTTTGGCGAGGTCGGTGAGCTTACCGGTGGCGATTTCCACTTCGGCGATATCGCCTTTCGTCCAATCGTCGGCCAGGGGTGTGGGCCAGTGTTCAAAGGCGATCTTCTTGTTGTCGGGCGCCCAATCGAAACTCGCGACGTGATACCTGGCATCGAACAATTTCTTAGGTTCGCGCTTGTCTTCGTCGTTGGCTTCGGCGGGAATGATGTAGAGAGCGGCATCCTGCGGATCGCTATCCACCACGCGGAAGTCGCGTTTCTCTTTGTGCGACTTCTCAAGATCGAGCGGCGGTTCATAGGTTGTATACGCGACCATTTTGCCATCGGGAGAAAGCTTGTATTCAGCAACGGCGCCTTTGACGTCAGTTAGCATTTCCGCTTCGCCGCCCTCGACCAATACGCGATAGACATTCATTTTGCCGGAGCGATCGGAGAGGAAGTAGATGGAGCGGCCGTCGGGTGAGAAGGTGGGCGCGGTGGAACTTTTTTCGGCGCGCGTCAACTGCAAGCGGCGCGATCCATCGGCGCGGGCGAGGAAGATCTGGGTGAGTTGCTCACTTCGCTCACCCTCTGCTATGGCCTTGGTTTCTGTATAGGCGACCCAGCGCGCGTCGGGCGAAGGTACTACGGCGCCGATGGTGCGGACTTGCATAGAGAACTCCGGGGTCCAGGAGTTGCTTGCGTCCGAATAGAGAACAAAGCAGCAGCCAACCAGCAGTGCGAATGCTTTCATTTGGTTATGTTGGCACATTTCGGGCTGGGCTGCGTTGTGTGTGTGATGATTTGCTCATGGCCGAGAGAAAAGCGCTGATTGATTCAATAGGTGCGGAAGCGGCAGGTTGGCGGCGGACACTGCATCAGAATCCGCAGACGATGTATGAGGAAACATTCGCCTGTGCGTTCGTGGCGGAAAAGTTGAAGCAGTGGGGCATTCCGCACGAAACGGGCGTGGGCAAGACGGGGGTGGTGGCGACCATTGACGGGCGATCACCCGAAAGCGGACGCGCGATTGCCTTTCGCGCCGATATCGATGCGTTGGATATTCAAGAGGAGACTGGCCTGCCGTGGGCCTCGCAAAACAAAGGTAAGATGCATGCGTGCGGGCACGACGGGCACACGGCGACCGTCTTGGCGCTGGGCCGGTATTTGCAGCAAACACGCAATTTCAGAGGACGAGTGCAATTGATTTTTCAGCCGGCCGAGGAAGGCGGCCGCGGCGCCGAGCGGATGGTGGCGGACGGCTTGTTAGAGAGATACCCGTTTGATGAGATTTATGGCTTCCACAACTTTCCTTACCGACCAATAGGGGAGTTTTGGATCAGGTCAGGTTTCATGATGGCCGCTACGGATTTCTTTTCCATTCAGTTGCACGGGCGGGGCGGGCACGCGGCGATTCCGCAGGTTTGCGACGATCTGATTCTGGCATCGACGCAAATCGTTTCGGCGTTTCAGGGATTGGTCAGCCGTGAGCTGAATCCGCTGAGTTCGGCCGTGCTTTCGGTGACCAATTTGCTATCGGGCACAGGCGCGAGTAATGTGATGCCGAGTAGTGCATCTCTGAGCGGGACAGTGCGCTGCTTCGAGGCCGACGTTCGCAACCAGCTAGAAGCTCGCATGCGAACGGTGATCAGTGGGGTTGCGGACATGCACTGCCTGAAGCACACATTTGCCTACAACAGGATTACTGATGCGGTATCGAACCCAGCGGAGTTTGTCGATTATTCGGTTGCCGCGGTGGAACGAGTGTTTGGCAAAGAGGCGATCCACACGCAAGAGCCCGTCATGGGCGGCGAAGATTTTGGCTACTTCTTAGAGAGAAGGCCGGGCTCATTTATTTTCGTAGGACAGGGCGATGCGGAGGACCCATCCTCACCGCACAGCCAAGGGTTGCACACGCCGGGGTATGACTTTAATGACGCGATCAATCCCTTGGTGGTTGAGTATTTCGCGGAACTGGCAGAGACGCGTTTGGCTCGTTAGCGGGCTTTCGGTTTTTTTTGGGCGCACTTCGGGTGTATTCATTCCCAGCGCGTTTCAATTTGAGGCCGTTTACGCGGCTTTTTTCGCGTTGCGGTAGGCTTCGATAACTTTGTGGAAGTCTAAAACCTCTTCGGTGAGCTCATACTGGGCGTCTTGGACCTTCCAATAGTGCGTGTATTCGGCATATGTAAAATCGAACCCAAAATCGGCCGGACAGAAGGTTTTATTGAGCTTGTGGCAATTGGCCGAGATCTTGGAGGCACGCTGGACGATGGCTTCGGCTTCCTCTTTGATTGCTTGTTCGGCTTGTTTCGCCTTTTCTATGCGATCTTGTTGGAGTTGTTTTAGCTCTGTGGTGTCGGCCTTATGTTGACTGCGGAGGCGGCGCTCCTGCAAGGACAGGTTTTTGAATTGCTTTTCGTAGAGGAGATAGAGCTTGCTTTGGACATTGCGATCGCGTTTGATGGGATCGGGTTCATCGAGGAACAGGTTGTTATTCTCGAGGAGCCCAACGGCATAGATGCCAGCTTCCAGACCGGGAATGCGACGGAGTCGCCATT
>PMQB01000345.1 GCA_003169195.1 Bryobacterales bacterium | reverse complement strand
GTTCCAGCCCATCGGCGGCGTCTGCGCCACCAGCACCTGCGGTGCGGCAGACGCCGTTGCCATCAAGCAACTTCCCAGCCATCCGGCCAAGAGAAGTTTTAGGTTGAGTGCGGGGGTTGTTTTCATGGTCAGTGCGTTGTTTGTTTGATATTCGTGGGCATGGACATAGGGTGCTCGAATTACACTTCCGTGAAAAACAGAAAATTGGACAAAAATCTTGAATGTTCTCCACCGCAGTCCCAGAGAGCGGAGTTGGGCTTCGCTAGACCAAGAATATTTTGCTTTTTGGAGCGACTTCCGGGAAGAGAATGTGTAGAAAATGGCGAATTGCGCATGACCGAGCAAAATACTGACACAGGCCGTGCTCCATGACTATGAAAGCCAGCCACGCCATTTGGAAAGACCGGTTTAAAGGCAATTTGCCCGAGCCGATCGGTAGTGAAATCGATCAGTTTGAAACGGAAATGGACCTGCGCAAGCAGGGCAAGCTCGACGAAAAAGTGTTCGCCGAGACCCGTTTGCGCCGCGGTGCTTACGGCCAGCGCTACGACAATGGCCAGCGCCACGATGGCAAAAAGGTGCAGGAGTTTGCTTATCCCTCCGGGCGCCTGACCAAAGGACCGCACACCCTCTGGGATGCTCCGGGCATGCAGCGCATCAAGATTCCTTTCGGCGGTTTGAATGCGGCGCAATTAGAAGTGCTGGCAGATCTGGCGGAAGAATATTCGGATGGCATTGCACACGTCACCACTCGCCAGGATATTCAACTTCACTACATTCATATAGAAGACACGCCGGCATTGATGCTGCGCTTGGCTGCGGTAGACATTACGACGCGCGAAGCTTGCGGCAATAGCGTGCGCAACGTAACGGCGTGTCATTTAGCCGGGGTCTGCCGTGATCAATCTTTTGATGTGACGCCCTATGCCAAGGCGACCGCCTACTTTCTGTTGGGGCATCCGGACGCGCAAGATTTTGGCCGCAAAGTGAAGATCGCGTTTTCCGGTTGCGATACCAATCCATGCGGTTTGGTGCGCATTCACGATATTGGCTGCATTGCCCGTGAACGCGACGGGCAGCGTGGTTTTGAAGTTTGGGTGGGCGGCGGTTTGGGTGCGGTGCCATACCAGGCGAAGCTGTTTAATGAGTTTTTGCCGGAAGCGGAACTGCTGCCTTTGACGCAAGCCATCTCGCGCGTGTTCGGACGGCTGGGCGAAAAGAAAAACCGCAACACCGCGCGCCTGAAGTTCCTAGTGGCGAAGCTCGGACTTGATGAATTCAAGCGTCTGGTGAAAGAAGAGCGCGCGATTCTTACCGAAGATCCGCGTTGGACAGCCTATCTACCCGATGTGCGAAATGAGCTGGAAACACCGCGCCGGCCGAGTGGTTTAGTGAAGATTGATTCCGAAGAATTCCGCCAATGGAAGGCGGCAAACGTCTATGAACAGCGGCAGTCCGGCTACGCCACAGTGACGATTGCGCTGCCCCTAGGAGATATCACGTCCGACCAGTTACGCGTATTAGCCGACATTGCGCGCAAGTACACGAATGAAACCGTGCGGCTCACCGTCGAGCAGAACATTGTACTGCGCTGGGTGAGTGAAGCGGACTTGGCAAATCTGCACAAAGAGTTGAAGGCTTCTTATCTGGCGGCGCCGGTGGCCGAGACGATTTTCGATCCGGTCTCTTGCCCTGGCACGGACACTTGCAAATTGGGCATCTCTTCATCGCGCGGCTTGGCGGGCGAACTGCGTTTGCGGTTGGTTGAGAATTCTGTCACGCAAGATGAAGCAGTGCGCCATTTGCGCATCAAAATCAGCGGTTGTTTCAACTCGTGCGGTCAACACCATTTGGCCGATCTGGGTTTCTACGGGGTGAACCGCAATAAGAACGGTTACGCCACGCCTCATTTTCAAGTTGTGCTGGGTGGGCAGTGGGCCAACAACGCAGGTTCCTACGGCTTAGCCATTGGCGCGGTTCCGTCAAAGCGTATTCCAGAAGCGGTGGACCGCATCACCCGTCGCTTTGTGGCCGAGCGGCAAGCAGGCGAAGATTTCCAGGCCTTCATCCGGCGCATAGGCAAAGCGGAGTGCAAGAAGATGCTCGATGATTTGGGCACCCTGCCGCCGCATGATCAGGACCCTGCACTCTACACCGATTGGCACGATCCGCGCGAATACACGCTGGGCGATTTAGGCGTAGGCGAGTGTGCGGGCGAAGTGGTGACGCCTCTGGAATTTCAACTCACCGCCTGCGAGCGCGAAGCCTTCGAAGCGCAACTGGCGCTAGAAGTAGGTGACTCCGCCGGCGCGGCCAAGCGGGCCTATGAAGCCATGTTGAACGGTGCTAAAGCCTTATTGGCTTGGCGCAAAGCATTCTTTCTGCCGACGCCCGATGGCATTGTCGAAGGTTTTCGCCGCGAGTTCTACGACACCGAAATCTTCTTCGATCCATTCGCCGGCGGTAAGTTTGCGCAATTCCTCTTTCGCGCACACGACCATGCGAATGACTCGTACACACCCGAATCAGCCCACCGTTTGGTAGAAGAGACGCAGCTCTTTATTGAGGCGTGCCATAGCTGTTCGCTGCGCCTTTCCACCCAAACCTCGGTGCCGGCGTAAGCGATGATCATGCAGCACGTAAACATAAAAATATTTGCCAAGCCCGACGTCGTAATCAACGTCACCGACGCCATTCCCGTGTTCCACCGCTGGATTCAAAAGCGCGATCTGCCCGAAATGCTGATTGACGTAGCCGATTATTCGCATGTGCCCGAGGGTCCAGGCGTGCTCTTGATTGCGCATGAGGCGAACTACAGTCTCGATTGTGCGCGCGATCAACTGGGCCTGCTCTATAACCGAAAAGCCAAAAGCTCCGGCGATCCGCAAGAGCAACTGCGGCAGGCGTATGACTCAGCCCTGGCGGCCTGTCATCGTTTAGAAAACGAACCCGAATTCAAAGGCAAGCTTCAGTTCGACGCGAATCAACTGGAAGTCGTTTTTAATGATCGTTTGCTGCACCCAAACACCGACGAATCCTGGAGCCAGGTGAAACCGGAAACCACCCGTTTCTTCGACGGGGTTTTCGGCGCTGGACAATACACTTTGGAACGCCGCGGTGAACCGCGCGAACGTTTACGAGCCACGGTGCGCAAGGTGACTCAGTGAGAAACGGCAGTCATCTGCTCGAACAGATTGGCAACACGCCGCTGGTGAAACTGGAGAAGGCATGCGCTGATTTGCCGGGCATCGAGATTTGGGTCAAGCTCGAATATTTCAACCCCGGCGGCTCCGTGAAAGACCGCCCAGGCTACAACATTATTCGCGAGGGCGAAGCTTCCGGCAGGCTCGGCCCGGGCAAAACGATTCTCGATGCCACCAGTGGCAACACCGGCATAGCCTACGCGATGATCGGCGCCGCCAAAGGCTATCCCGTGAAACTCTGTTTGCCGGCGAACGCCAGCGACGAACGCAAAATCATTTTGAAAGCGTACGGCGCGGAACTGGTGCTGACTGATCCTGGCGCGGGTTCCGATGGCGCGTTTCGCAAAGTGCGCGAAATCTACGCGGCCGACCCTGACCACTACTTTTACGCCGATCAATACAACAATGACGCCAACTGGCGCGCCCATTTCGAAACCACTGCGCCTGAAATAATCGCGCAGAGCGAAGGCCGCGTCACCCACTTTGTGGCGCTGTTAGGAACCACCGGTACGTTTGTGGGCACCAGTCGCCGTTTGAAGCGCGACCTCCCGGGTGTGGAATGCTGGTCGGCGCAACCGTCCACTCCATTACATGGCGTAGAAGGCACCAAGCATTTGCCGACGTCCATCGTGCCCGGTATTATCGATGACAAAGTAGCCGATGGCAATCTATGGATTGACACCGAAGAGTGCTACGCCATGGCCCGCAAGCTAGGCCGTGAAGAAGGCTTGCTGCTGGGGATTTCCGCCGCTGGGAACGTAGCAGCCGCGCGACGCGTGGGCGAGCAACTCGTGAAGCAAGGCCGCAAAGGCGTGATTGTCACCATCGGTTGCGATGGCGCTGCCAAATATCTGCGCGAAGATTTCTGGCACGAAACCGAACTAGCTGCGACCACCTGATTTCGGATAATTCGGCGAATAAAGATAACTCTCCGGACGCAGCGCCAACTTTCCACTCTTCACAAACCGTTCTCCGCGAACCGCCAGCTGCCCCACTAGTCTTTCGCGCCACTGCGAAAGCAAGCCGCTATAGTCCGTATCCCCCGCCAGATTCTTCAATTCATGACGGTCGTTCGTCAAATCAAACAACTGCTCTTCGCCATCGCGCGCGTGAAAGATATATTTCATGCGGCCATCGGTCAAGGCATTCCAATGATTCGCCGGGCTATAGCAGACGTCGTGTTCCAGATCAATAAAACTTCGCCAGTCTTTCACCCCGCGCGCCAAATCAAGCAAGCTACGGCCATCCAGCGGCATGCTCGGTGCCGGTGCGCCAGCAGCATCCAGAAACGTGGGAAGAAGATCGCGAATCTCCACCGGCTCCGCATGCACCGCACCAAGCCCCCCACTCAGCAATCCACTCGGCCAACGCAGCAGCATGGGAATGTGGGCCGATGGTTCATAGGCATAACTCTTGCGCCATAGATTTTGATCACCCGTCATATCGCCGTGGTCCGCCACAAAAACAATCAGCGTCTCTTCCAGCCATCCGCGCTTCTCTAACGCTTCTAAAACCCGTCCAATCTGTTCATCCACATGCGACACGCTGCCGTAGTAGCCCTGGCGGCTGCTGCGCACTTGTGCTTCGCCCAAATCGCCATGCCAAATTTCGTAATCGGGCCCGCTTCGTGGCGCATAGCGTTCTGCCCAAGCACCCACCTGGGCCTTCGGTAATGCCGCGTCTTCATAATGCTTCCACCAACGTTGTGGCGGATCATACGGACTATGCGGCCGTTCAAACGAAACCTTCAAAAAGAACGGCTGCGGGCGTTGATAGTCTTGCAAAAACTTGACTGCCGTAGCCGCCGTCCAATAGGTAGGATGCAGTTCTTCGGGCAGCGCATAGGGAGCCGCTCGATAGTCATTCCAGCCAATCGCCGTCTGATCCGGATTCGCTTGCGGCGCAACGGAGTAGAACCACGAACGGTAATCGCTGCGAAAATCAATGCTCTCCTCCCGACCCGATTCATCCAACAATGCTTCGTCAAACCCATGCGTGTTGCGCTGCGGCGTGTAATGGCACTTGCCAATCACTGCCGTGAAATAGCCAGCGCTTTTGAGAAGACGCGGCATCTCCACCGGATAACGCTCCGCCACCTTTCCATAGCCCAAAAGTCCATGCCGCCAAGGCGAGAGGCCTGTCAGCAATGCTGCCCGTGCTGGCGTACACGTGGGTGTGCAGGAATAGGCGCACCGGAAACGCGCACCCTCGCTGGCCAACTGGTCCAAATGCGGCGTATATATTTGCGCATTACCATCGCAGCCCAGCGCATCGCTGCGAAACTGATCGGCCATGAGCAACAGAATATTCGGTTTAGACGATGCGGCCCGGCCAGATAAGGCCGCTCCCGCAGCCAGCGATAAGAAAGCACGACGGTGCATATTGTAAGTATGGCCGCAGCGGGTTTATCAGTCGAAGCGAAACCAGACGAACCCTGGACAGCCAAACTCTTGCTCGACACGCTGGAGCGCGCCATCCACGCCAGTAAGACTGAGTGGCTGTTCCTTCGCGAACTGCGCATCGGCACTGGCCACCGCGGGCAGTCTCTTCAGCGCCTCGACGCTTTCGCGCTGAATTGCATGCCTCACTTGGCCATGCGCCGTATTTGTTACGAAATTAAAATATCAAGGGCCGATTTTAAAACCGAATTGAAAAATCCACTCAAGAAAAGAGTCGGAATGCGCTTTTCAAATGAGTTTTATTTTGTTACGCCCGGTGGTCTCCTGGCAGCGGAGGAGGTGCCCGTGGAGTGCGGCCTTGTAGAGATCGGCCACGCTACGTTTGATGAGTGGAAGGTGCTCATCAGGCGGCAAGCCGGTTTCTTCCACTACGATCCCGAATTGGCGCGTTATTGCATGGTCACGGTGCCCGCATGTTGGCGGGAAACGCCTGGGCCCACATGGCAGTTTGCTGCTGCCATGTTGCGGAATCAGCGCAAAGAACTGGAAGAAAGGCCGCCAGCTCCCCCAAAACAACAGAAGATTCAATTCGATGTCTAAATGCGCTGCTTACGACGAAGCGTCTGCGCGTCTTGATCGTTTAGGCCACTCAGGGGGCACACCGTGCCACCGCGGTCTGTAAAATCGCAGTTCACAGTTGTAACATCGGCAAGAAACAAGCATAAATCGAAAACATATTTCCAAAAGATTACGTTCCGATGAATGTTTAATTTCACCCGACCTGCAGCGCGGACACTCATTTGGATTTAAAGTCATCGGCATTTTCGATAGTTGTATAGTAATTCAGGTTAGCATTTTTTTGGGTTAAGCGCTTATTCCTTCGTTCGCCCTCAGGCATAGAGCAGTCCCCTGTTTCTTTTTCGGTTAGCCATCTAACATATAGACAGTGCGCACCTTGTCCCTGTTTCTCGTTCTTGGCTCGTTAGCGGTCATCTTTTGTGTGGCCGCTGTCGGTTTAGGAGCGCTGCACTCTTACGAAATGCCGGACGGCTCTATGGAGCCAACTCTCCTACAAGGGGACCGTCTGTCAGAGATGCCGCTGTTCGGTAGCATCCAACGCGGAACGCTCGTCGCCTTTCATCTGCCGTACGATCAAGTGTCGACAAGTGTGGCCCGTGTGGTGGCTTTGCCTGGAGATCACGTGCGGGTCGTGGCTGGGCGGCTTGTGCTGAATGGCAAACCGGTGTATGAACCTTATCTGCGGAAGTCAACTAAGGGAGGTGGCGTCGATTTCCCGTCCACTGCCGAATTACTCTTCGGAAGTACCGAAATTGTGAATCCGGAAATTACTCGTCTGCAAGACATCATGTACGGAGAGATGGTGGTGAATGACACGCTGATCGTGCCGGAAAATGACTACTTCGTGCTGGGTGACAATCGCGGCGATTCGGTCGACAGTCGTAATTATGGCCCGGTGTCGCGGGATTCGGTCTTCGCGCGCCCGTTCTGCGTGTACTCGACCCAGAAGATACGAAGCAGCCCTAGCTTTTTCACTAAATCGCTGCGCCAAATGCGCTTTTTAACTTCGCCGCAGCTGGAAATCAGGCCTTAGTTTCCCGCTGGCGCCAACGTGCCGTTCCGCCATTCGCCCGAAGGAGTGAGCGTGTAATCTTTCCCATCTTCCAGGTTGTGAACCACCACACCCTCGGCGCTCGTGCCAATCGGCAGCACTTTGCTGGGTGCGGCTCCGGAAGCGTTCGGTACGAGCCAATAGTCAATGCTTCCATCGGCTGTTTTGTGCGGCGTGGCCGCGTCCGTCGGCTTCAAATCCAACACGCGATGCCAGTTCTTCGGAAGCTTGGCATCGGCGGTAGTCCCCGCCGGCGCGACGTCTTCCGCTTCGTCCTTAGCGGCCCCGGGGAATGCTTTGCTTTGCCCGGTATTGTTTACTTTGGTGGCGATGCGTTGCAGATCCCGGTTCGAACGTTCCATGGCTGCTTGTAACTCATTCATCCGCTCCGACGAAGAAACAAGCGCCTTCGCCAAATGGTCAACCGAACTCGCCACTTTCTGGTCCTGCGGATCGGTGTCCGGCGGCGGAATCACCAGCGGAGCAGTAGCCACCGCCCGATCTGTGCCGGTGTGGACATAGCGAATGTACGCAACGCCGAAAATCATAGTGCTAAGCCAGATGGCGACAAGCGCGCCCGCAATCATGCCTGAATTGGTTTTGCGCGGCGGCACTTCTCGCAGCGTGCCATAACCGTACGGTACCAGCGCCAACGAGCGCGCCTCCAACTGCGAAAGCAGGCGTTCCACACGGGTGACTTCTTCCAAGGTTTGCGAACTGCTTTGCGAACCGCTCGCCATGGCAGGTTCCACGCGTGGCGCATCCAGCGCCGGCGTTTCTTCTTCCGGGTTTACCAGCAGGTGTAATTGTTGCTTGCCGTTTTGCGGGTCTTTTTCTGGGCTACGCGAGGGGGCGGTGGCGAACGAACTCATAACAGTTATCCTTCTTGTCGTAAATCAGCCGGTTCTTAGCGGAACCAGGCCCTGGATTCTCTGCGAAAGAAGTGTCGTTAGGGGCGGGATTCTCTTACGGATTTGAGGCGTTGACCTAGCCAGAGGGGAAGAAAACGCGGGGTCACCAGCAGATACCGCTTCCACAGCCGCCCCGGCTCGCTGCTGAGACGAAAAAACCATTCCAATCCAACCCGTTGCATCCAGGCGGGTGCTTGTGGCGTGCAGCCTGCGTGAAAATCAAAAGCCGCCCCCACGCCAATCAAAGTGACGCCCGGAAAAGACTGACGATGCTCGAACATCCAGCGTTCCTGTTTCGGCGTGCTGATACCCACAAAAACGAGGTCCGCATACGATTCTAAAATCGCGTGCCGCACTTGCTCGTCTTCCTCTACCGTCAATGGGCGAAAGGGCGGCGAATATCGGCCTACAATTCGAAGGGCGGGGAACTGCTGCTGCAGGCTTTTTTCTAGCAATGGTAAGACTTCCGGCCGCCCACCATATAAATAGATACGATGGCCGTGCTCCGCAGCGTCGCGGCATAACGCAAGCATGAGATTCGGACCGTAGACCCGCTGTTGCCCCTTACTGCCAAACGAACGTAATGCCCAGACTATAGGCATGCCATCTGGCGTAGCGATATCAGCGCAGTTCAGAATTTCGGCGAACGAGGGTTCGTCTCTCGCGGTAATAATTCCATGAACGGACGTAACACAGATGTAGTGGCCCGGCGCCTTCGGATTCGCGGCGTGCGCCGCCGCCCACTGCCGGCAGAGTGTCACGACCTCCGTATAGCTGGTTTTACTAATGTTCGCGCTGACAACGAATTGTTTGGCCGGAAGCAGCATGAGAAATAGAGAATACTATAGAACTCAGTGAGTGCAGAGAAAATAGGGGTACACTCTCGGCCTTTGAGATTCAAGTGATTTAGCCGGACACGCAGGCGTAATACACCATTTTCGCCCTTCCGCTTCTCAGCGACGTTCATCGCCCCATCGTCGAACGCTTGTAGTCACACTCTATTCCATCCGGCAGGCTTCTCCGGTGGCACTGGAAATCACTCATAGCCCAGCGCCACCTTCGGATCAACACGAATCGCCCGGGGTGCAAGTCCCCAAGCGGAAAGCAAACCGGTCAACAACATAACAATGGCCAGCGCGCCAAAGCTAAGCGGACCGGTCGACTGCGGTCTTGCCACCGGAAACATCGCCAAAGGTCGTGTGACGAAGAATGCTGCGAAGAGACCCAGGCATGAGCAACAACGGCATACAGGCCCACGCTCGCCAGCGGAATTCCGAGAATGCCAATGGAACCGAGCAAAACAGCGCCAACCTGGCTTGGCAAGAAGGCGAGGCCAATGCTGGAGTACATGGTCCGCACGTCTACGGAGGCCACTGGATCGATGTTCCGTAAAGTTTGCCTCACCCCTTTCAATTGCAACGCGGATGAGAGCCGGCCGCAAACGGCGGCAGCGATAGAGCTTTAGAAAGAAGCGGCGAATCTTGCCCTACTTCGAGAGAACCCGCGTCACTGCTGCAGAGAGGCGATCCCAATTTTCAGCATGTTCGTTCGCCCGCCGTAGGCCCGGCTTCTTGAGTGTGTAGAATTTAGCCTTCCGTTTGTTCTCGGAAAGACCCCATTTTGCGGAAATGGCACCCTCCAGCTCCAAACGGTATAGGGCAGGGTAGAGCGACCCTTCCTCAACCGTCAGCACGTCATCTGACAGCAGGTGAATCGTTTGCGCTATCGCATAACCATGCATCTCCCCGCGCTGGAGAACATGCAAAATTAGCAGATCAAGCGTGCCTTGCAGCAACCCCGGTTGTGCGTTCTTCTGTCTTCCCATGACGGTCTATGGGAAGTATGCACCACACTCCCAGAGATTGTCAAAGGGAAAGAAATGGCCGGCTTATGGGCAGTTCCTTAGTTGCGGGCATGCTTCGTCTTCCCTGGTGTGACCTCGGATGTGTCATCCGCCACCTGCCTCGCCTCCAAAGCCGCCAGCGACTCAATCAAATCCTGCGCTAGCTCAGCTGTCCCCGCCGCGCCGTAAACAGTGAAAGATCCGTCTTTCCCCGTCAGCAAAACTTCCTTCGTTCTGGACTTAAGCTCATACGAGAAATCTCCGGCTCCTCGATAGGTAAGTTCTAAAACGGCGTCCGCTGAATCCGGATCATCCACCATCTCCAAACGCATAGAACCGAACTCAGGGTTTCTCTCCAACTCGTAGCGCAATTCGTTGGCCGCAAAGAGATCGCTATGCGTAATCACGTACAACGTTCTAAAATCCGTCTTCCGCTCAGCGTCCCCAGAATGTTCCACTTCCGGCTTCGGCGTCTGCACCTTGCGAACGATCTCAGCATTCGGATGACCGGTGTGATGATGCCGCGGCCTGATCCAGCCGTACCAAATCGGAGACAGCGCCAGGACAGCCATCATCAGGCACCACGACGTCACCATCCAATGCTTCAACATCAGCGTACGAAGCTCTTCCATGAGCAGCGCGAACGTCTTGCGCAGATCCGGCGAACTCGGATCGCCAGCCAGCTTTGCCGATGGACCTACTGCTGAGTCGGTCTGCGACTGAACTTCGTTGGCAATCAAGGGAAATAGGTTGTCCATCGTTGAATGGAAGCTGGTCTCAGAAATTTCTACAGCTTCCCGATCAGCAAGTCCAGCCAGATCTTCCGGCAATTCCTGGCTGTGTGGCATCCGCGCTCCCGAAACCAGCACGGGAATCACGCGTTTATTATGGCTTAAGGCGATCGCGATTTCAGTTCGCACAAAGTCGCCGGGGTACTTCAGGCGAGGTTGGCCATCGTCTCCGCGCACCGTCAGCCAGTCTTCACCAATAATCGCAAGCATCACATCGCTTTGGCTGGCCCGATCATGCAGGTTGCGCACGAAATTCGAGCCAGGTTTAATCGTGTGAACATCGAAAAAAACGTTCGATGAGCCAAACCGATTTGTCAAAAGATCGGCAATCCGGCCAGCCCAGGCGGCGCTGTCTTCGCGGCGGTAGCTGATGAAAATGCGCGGTAATGTCGCTTGAGTTTGCGTCTGCATACGAACGAGATCACTCAATAGGTAAGTATCCGCTGTCCCTCGATCGTTTCAATGCGACGCCTATTTTCCCTTCAAAAAGAAAATCCGGGAGGAGCCTTTGTAAGGCTCGCTCCCGGATCTTGGTTACTTCGAATAATTGAAGCTTAGTAGCGGTAGTGTTCCGGCTTGTAAGGGCCGTCCACCGAAACGCCAAGATAGTCGGCCTGCTTTGGGCTGAGCTTGGTGAGCTTCACGCCGATTTTCTCCAGGTGCAAACGCGCCACTTCTTCGTCCAGCTTCTTGGGAAGAGTGTAAACGCCCACTTTGTAGGTGTCTTTGTTCGCCCATAGATCTAGCTGCGCCAAAGTCTGATTGGCGAAGCTATTGCTCATCACAAAGCTGGGGTGACCTGTGGCGCAACCCAAGTTGACCAATCGGCCTTCCGCCAACATATAGATACTGTTGCCGCCCGGGAACGTGTACATGTCCACTTGCGGTTTGATGTTGGTGCGCTTCACGCCGCCGGCTGCATTCAAACGATCGATCTGGATTTCGTTATCGAAGTGGCCAATATTGCAAACAATCGCTTGATCCTTCATGTGCTGCATGTGCTCGAGCGTGATGATATCCACGTTGCCGGTCGTCGTCACGTAAATATCGCCACGGCCCAGCGTGTCTTCAATCGTCGTGACTTCGAAGCCTTCCATCGCGGCCTGCAATGCGTTGATCGGATCGATTTCGGTAACAATAATGCGCGCGCCCAAACCCTTGAGTGACTGAGCCGAACCCTTGCCTACGTCGCCATAACCGCAAATAACAGCAACCTTGCCGGCCATCATCACGTCGGTCGCGCGCTTGATGCCATCGCCCAGCGATTCACGACAACCGTACAGGTTGTCGAACTTTGACTTGGTCACCGAATCGTTCACGTTGATCGCAGGCACCAGCAGTTTGCCCTGTTCCTGCATCTTGTACAAACGGTGAACACCGGTCGTGGTTTCTTCGGAAACGCCGCGCCATTCTTTGGCAATGTTGGTCCAGCGCTTCGGATCTTCCGCGTAAACTTTCTTCAACAGGTCTTTGATGACTTTTTCTTCGTGACTGTCGGAGGGCGTATTCACCCAATCACTGCCCTTTTCGAGTTCCACACCTTTATGGATGAGCAGCGTGACATCGCCGCCATCGTCCACTACCAGTTGTGGGCCATTCCCATTCGGATGGCTCAAGGCCTGATATGTACACCACCAATATTCTTCCAGCGATTCACCCTTCCAGGCGAAAACCGGAACGCCCGCAGCGGCAATCGCTGCAGCGGCATGATCCTGCGTCGAGAAAATGTTGCAGCTCGCCCAGCGCACATCGGCGCCAAGATCGACCAGCGTCTCGATAAGAACGGCGGTCTGAATCGTCATGTGGAGCGAACCCGTCACGCGGACGCCCTTCAGCGGCTTGGTCGCCGCATACTTGTTGCGGATCGACATCAAACCCGGCATCTCGTGCTCGGCGATCGAAATCTCTTTACGGCCCCAATCGGCCTGCGCCATATCGGCGACTTTATATTCAGTGGCTGTGCGGTTGAGCGTGGCTGAACCCATGAAGTTTTGTCCTCGTTGTAGATTATATCAAAGAATCTTGATATGTTGATGGATAAGAAATGCCGTTGACTCTAAAATCTTTTCGTCTCCTGGGCGACCCTTCCCGTGTTCGCCTCTTGCTCTTGCTGGAGCGTGAAGAATTGTCGGTTGCAGAGTTGCAGGAAATACTCGCCCGTGGACAGAGTCAGATTTCGACGCATTTATCTCAGTTAAAACAGGCTGGCTTAATCGAAGACCGCCGCACCGGCAAAAATATCTTCTACCGGTTGCAACCGGCACTGGGTCCTGATGGTAAAGCCGTGAGTCAAGTGATGAGTGTTTTGCGGCAAGCGGTGGCTGATATTCCGGAAGCGGAACAAGATTTGGCCGCCCTCAAGCTTGTTATCGGCAAACGCCGCGACAAAATGCGCAATTATTTCGATTCGCTGGCTGGCAAATTCGGCCGTGCCTATCTGCCGGGCCGTTCCTGGGAAGGGCTAGCCGAAGTCTTGCTCCGCCTTATGCCGCCTATGGTCATTGCTGACTTAGGGGCCGGCGAAGGAACGTTCTCGCAATTGCTCGCCCTCCGCGCTAAACATGTTATTGCCATCGACAACTCAGAGAAGATGGTCGAATTCGGAAGTAAATTGGCGCATACCCACGGCCTGCGCAATTTGGAATTCCGCCTGGGCGATCTGGAATCGATTCCTCTGGACGAAGGCGAGGTCGATCTAGCCTTCTTCAGTCAATCGCTCCACCATGCCCTGCATCCCGAGCGCGCGGTGGAAGAAGCGTTTCGCATCGTCAAGCCCGGCGGACGCATTGTGATTCTGGACTTGTTGCGCCACCAGTTTGAAGAAGCACGCGAAATGTATGCCGACGTTTGGCTCGGCTTCACTGAACTGGAACTCCGCAGTTTTCTCAAGAAAAGCGGCTTCCGCAACGTGCAAACCGCCATCGTTCATCGTGAAGCAGAGCCGCCTCATTTCGCCACCGTTTCCGCGTTAGCCGATAAAGTGGCGTGAGCCACCGCCTTGTATGACAGAATGAAAGGCGAAACCCGCGAAATATGCATTTGTATTTATTGCGGCACGGAGTCGCTGAAGAAGCCCGACCGGGAGTGGTAGACGCCGACCGAGCCCTTACTTCCGATGGGCGCAAGAAGCTGCGGCATGTCCTGCAAGCCGTAGCGGAAGCGCGCGTCAAACCCAGCCTCATCTTTTCCAGTCATCTCAAACGCGCCCTGCAAACCGCCGACATCGCGAAAAGTGTCTTGGGCTATGAAGGCGAAATTATCAAGACCAAAGCGCTGGCGCCAGCTGCCTCGGCCGAGCAGGTTTGGGAAGAAGTGCGCATCCACAAGACTGAGCCATCCCTCCTGCTCGTGGGCCATAATCCTTTGT
This sequence comes from Bryobacterales bacterium, assembly GCA_003169195.1. Taxonomy (GTDB): domain Bacteria; phylum Acidobacteriota; class Terriglobia; order Bryobacterales; family Bryobacteraceae; genus Bog-105. The sequence goes on along the minus strand of PMQB01000345.1, from coordinate 5,814 downwards.
TTGATTATCTAGCGGCGTTTCTGCTCGGTGCATCCAATCTGAAAGTGGACTTCAAGAAAGGCGCCATTATGCGGATTGATTTGGAAGCCTTTGGCGCTCAACCCCGCGGGATTCTTTGTTGGTACCTCACTGCTAAACTGTCGGCGAGTCGCGAGTGAAATATTTACTACTTCTTTCTCTTTTTTCCACCTTGGCGTTTGCGGGTGCCTCTTCCACTGGGAACGCTCCTGCTCCCACGAACGAATCCCTGCAAACGGCGCTGAACGATCTATACGAATCGAACTTTGATGCAAGCCGTCAGGCGCTGAACGACTATTCAACCAGTCATCCGCAAGACCCGTTGCCTTATTCCATGAAGGCCGCCACCTATCTCTTCGCAGAACTGGAACGCGCTGGTGCGTTGAAGGGCAATTTTTTGAGCGATGACAAGAACGTGCAACACGGAGAGTACAAGCCAGACAAGCGCGCCGCTGCTTCTCTCGAAGACGCCGTAAAGCTCACCCGCAAGTATGCGCGCCTCCGTTTGTTGGAGCAGCCCGAAGACCCCAACGCCTTGTTGGCTCTGTGCATTGTCACCGGCGTCCAACGCGATTATCTAGCCCTCGTTGAGCATAAATTGCGCGAAAGCTACTCCTTCATTCGCGAATCAAACGTCTATGCCAAGCGCTTGCTCCAGGCCGACCCCACCGCCTACGACGCTTACCTGACCAAAGGCTTCACGGAATACCTGGTGGCAAACTTGCCGTTCTACTTGCGCTGGATGATGAGCATGGACGATGTCACCGGCACGCGCGAACAAGGCCTGAGCGATTTGCAAATCGCCGCGCAATCCGGCCACTACTTGAAGCCCTTCGCCCAATTGCTTCTCGCCATGTTCTATTTGCGCGAAAAGCGCGAAGACAAGACCGAAGAACTGCTCGCCCAACTCACCGAGCAATACCCATCCAACAAGACGTTTCGCTCGGAGTATGACAAGTTGCGAGCCAAACGCGCCGGCACGCGCAAGACGGAGTAACCTCTACGAACGCGGACACCATCTATGATGTAGATGGGTCCTTTGATGTCAGGTTCTTTTGTGCGCTTCGTACCGGCGTGCGCGGTTTTGCTCTTTTCCCTAGCGATTGTGGCAGGCGCTTTTGCGTTTCCGCAGACGCAGCAGTCCAGCGCTCCTACGTTGCCGCCCTATATCGCTAATCTCCCCCCCGAAACGCCCATTCAATTCGAATCGCACGGTTTAGATTACGATGCCCTCACGCATGACGGCATTACCGTAATGTTTACCCATTTGCCGCCGCACATCAAAGACTTCAGCATCATGCAGGTCACTGTTACCAACGGGTCTCTTGTATCTTGGACTGTGAAGCCTTCCGATTTTGTTTTCATTCGACAAGATGGAACCGTCGTGCAATCGGACTCGGCTGATTACGTGGTCGAATCCTTGCTCGCCAAGGCCAGCCGCAACGATGTCATCAAGCTGCAACTGATGTACGAAGACAGCATCTACGCCCTTCAGAATTTCCGCTCCACCAACGGCTACGAGAAGCGCCGCCAAGCCGCCATGGCTATGTTTGTTAACCGCGAATTCAAAGCCGCCGCGGCTGCCTCCGCCATCACGCTCATTCCTACCAAGCTGAAGCCAAGCGACAGCACCGACGGCGCCGTCTTCTTTGAGAATCGCACCAAAGAGAAAACCTTGGGCCCCGGCCGCCTTATTGTCCGCACTTGCGGCCAAGTCTTCGTTTTCCAATCACTCGGGGAGTTGAAAAGCCACTAGTGGTCACGCCCCCTGTCGATGTCTCCGGTCCTGTTATCGATTTGCATTCGCATACCAACGCTTCCGACGGCACGCTCACACCCGCGGAACTCGTCGCTTTGGCAAAAACCAAAAATCTTTCGTCCTTAGCCATCACCGACCATGACACGTTTGAGGGTTACGAAATCGCCGTGCCCCTTGCCCAGGCCAGTGGCTTAGATTTAGTGCGCGGGATTGAACTGAACTCGCGGCTCCTGATAGAAGGTTCGGCTCAACCCCGCTTCGTGCACATTTTGGTCTACTTCCCTTCACGCCACCCTTCCGAAGGTTTTCAGAGTTGGCTAGCCGAGCAGCGAACCGACCGCCGTTCCCGCAATGCCAAGCTTGCGAAAGCCCTGCAAGATCGCGGCGTCAACATCACTCTGCAAGAAGTAGAGGCCCGTGGCCGCACTTTAGCCGGACGTCCGCATTTCGCGCGCATCCTTGTAGAGAAAGGTTACGTCACCAATTTCGAAGACGCGTTCCACAAGTATTTAGGCGAAGACGCCCCCAGTTATGTCGAGCGCGAAAGCAACACCACCGAAGAAGTAATTGACCTGGCGCTGCAAGGCGGCGGCATTCCGGTAGTCGCCCATCCCATTCGCATCGGCCTCGCGCGCGCCGTTGAACACGACGTCTTAACGCGTTTCAAGCAAGCCGGTCTGGTCGGCCTGGAAGTCTATCATTCCGATCATCCACCTGCATTACAGCAGTACTATCGCGTTCTCGCAGATGAATTAGAGTTACTGCCCACCGGCGGCTCCGATTTCCACGGCGCCGTCAAACCCGATACCGAACTCGGCACCGGCCGCGCGCATAACTTGCGTGTGCCCGCCGAATTCTTAGAGGGCTTAAGACGCTTCGTACAATAAGTCGTGTCCGAAGTTCTCCCTAGACTCCGCTTCAACCTAGACTTCATGCCGTCGCCCGACCCCGAACGGCCAGGCCTTTTCATCCGTGACCCTTACCACTACTCCGACGCCACCTTATTGGTGCCCCCACCTCTCGTGCCTGCACTTGAATGGTTCGACGGCCACAGTTCAACGCTCGATCTCCGCGCCGAACTCGTCCGCATCACCGGCGAAATTCAAGTCGGCGAAATCGAACAGCACTTGTTCGACGCCCTCAACGAAGCCGGATTTCTCGAAAACGAGCGTTATCTCACTCTAAAGGGCGAACGCGAAGCCGAGTTTGCCCTGGAACCCGTGCGCACCGCGAACTTCGCCGATTCCGGTTATCCCGCATCGCTCCCAAAACTAAGCGCACTCCTTGACAAAGAAATCGGCCCAAGCCAGGGGAAGGGAAGCACCGTCGCCATCGCCGCGCCACACGCCAGTCCCGACGGCGGTTGGTCCACCTATCGCGCCGCCTATCAAGCGCTCCCTCCGCGTGAACAGGGCGATAGTTTCACCTTCGTCATCCTCGGCACCTCCCACTACGGCGCGCCCGAACGCTTCGGTCTCACCCGCAAGAACTTCAGCACTCCCTTCGGCGACGCCCAAACCAACGGCACACTCGTCAAAGAACTGGCCGACGCCGCGCCCGATTCCATCGCCATGGAAGACTACTGCCACGCAGTCGAACACTCCATCGAATTTCAAGTCGTGATGCTCCAACACATCTACGGCCCCAAGGTGCGCATTCTCCCCATTCTCTGTGGCCCCTTCGTCAAAAGCATTTACGAAAGCGGCATGCCCGAAGACACGCCACGCGTCGCACGCTTCTTCGATGCTTTAGGCAACATGGCCGCCCGCGAAGGCCGGAAGCTCTGCTGGGTCTTAGGCGTCGACATGGCGCACATGGGCCGCCGTTACAATGACCCGCTCCGCGCCACCGCCAACCTCGGCGAAATGCTCGCCATCGAGCAGCGCGACCGCGAACGCATCGCCAAAATTGCCGAAGCCGACGTGAAAAGTTATTGGAATTTAGTACAAGATCGCCACGACGATTTGAAGTGGTGCGGTTCTTCCCCCTTCTACACCTTCATGAAAGTCATGCCCGGTGTGAAAGGCGAATTGCTCGATTATCATCAATGGCAGATTGACCCGCAGAGCGTCGTAAGCTTCGGCGCTCTGCGTTTCGGAAACTAGGTGGGGCAGGCGCTTTCGCCTGCCGGAATGAGCCTAGTCGATCTTCCCGCCACCCCACCAATATCCAGGCCGCGTACGAATCTTCAAGCCCGGACGATCCACGGCCACGCGGATGTTGTGAAAGCCCGGCTCGCTCTTCGTGTCTTCGGTCAGTGTGTAGCTCAAAACATACTGGCTATTCAGATCTTGCCCAATATCACTGATCGCCTTCTCCAACCCGCGATCTGTCGCAAAGTTATAAACACGCCCGCCGGTGAAATACGTAAACGCGCGTGCCGGCGGCTTCTTGAACAAATCGTGAATCGACCGCAGCATCGGTGGCACCAATTCCAACGCATTGCCATCCTGTTGCTGCGCTACGCTCGTCATCGTAGGCGGACCCGATCCGCCGCCAATCGCCGGAGGCATCGATTCGGCCGGAATCCCGCCATTCGCTGGACGAGGAAAGCCCGGGCCTTTGGTCATCGCGCTCAACGTCTTCGAAATGTCTACGCAATAAACGGTCACGCTATCGAACTGCATATCGCGAATCGTTTCCGGCATCTTCGCTTGGCTGCCTTGATTAATGTCGCGGCTAATCAAGATAATCACGCGGCGTCGTTTGTTGCCTGGATCATGCCGCTTCAACATACGGTCGCCTTCCAAAACCGCATCAATGAGTGCCGATGAACTCGAACCCGCCCGCAAATGTTGCATGGCGTCGTCCAACTTGTCCGGGTCGTTCGTGAAGTCTTGCAAAACCTGCATGCGGTGATCAAAAGCCAAAATCGCCACATCGCCATCCACACCGGTTACCAAACCATGCAACAAATTTGCCGATTTCTTCAGCTTAGGCAAAAACCCTTCCACGTCTGCATTTGCCTGCACCGCCAACACAACCGACATTGGTTGCTCAATCAACTCCGCATCAATCTTCTGCGGCTTGTCGTTGTCATACACTTCAAAATCGCTGGCCTTCAGACCCGTAACGTAACCATGGCCATCCGGGTCAAGAACGGTCGTCGGAACCACAACGCGACTTGTGGTAACAACGATGTCGGATTTCTTATTGAACGTCGGCTTGTCGTCTGTAGCCCCTGCAGTGTTGTCTTTCGTCGCCGGTTTCACTTGCGTCGGCTTACCCGAATCCTCATCCGGCGCCAACTGGCCCGGTTTCGGCGGCCCTGGAGGTGGTCCCGGCGGCAATTGCCCCGGAATAATTTGCGACCAGGCGAGTATTCCCGCCGCCAAGCAGGTGCTCACCATCACAAGATGTCTGGAACGCAAATTTTTCATATCAACAATTAGATGCTTTAACCTAGCTATGAGTTTCCCCGCCACAGCCTAAGTTTCGCATTCGTGCACTGCCAGTTATGCATAATAACCTTCGCGCGCCTGCACCACTAGCCCCTTTTGGCTCACTGTCAATTCAATCTTGCGGAACCCTTTGTCGGTCCCTTGGTGGTCAGACGTGTACCCAATGCTGTACTGGTTGCGCAGTTCGTCTTGAATCTCGGCATAGATATCCTCAAGCGATTTCTTCTTTCCATATTCAAAATACCCGCCGCCTGTTTCTTTAGAAATCTGCTTCAAAATCTTTTTGCCGTCGGGCCGGTCCATATTTCCGCCGCCCCGTCCCATGCCGCCGCCCCCGCCGCTCCAACCCCGCGGCACCATGCTTCCAATCTCGTCATCGGCAATGCGTACGGCATAACCAAGCGTATCGGCGCGCTGCGCGGAGGTAATCGCCTCCGCCATCGAAATTTTGCTGCCGTTGTCTTCGCCGTCCGTCAGCATCACAATCGCTTTACGGCCAGTCTGCTTGCTCATAATTTCGTTCGCAGCTAAATAGATGCCATCATAGAACGCCGTGCCGCCCCCACGGTGTCGCTGCCCACCGCCGCGTCCGCCACCACCGCCAGGATAACCGCCACCGCCGCGCCGCGGATAGCC
>PMQB01000585.1 GCA_003169195.1 Bryobacterales bacterium | reverse complement strand
GTCGAACCTCGCATGGATGTGAAGCATGTGGCCGATGCCGTCGTCTATATGGCCAACCTCCCATTAGGCGCCAATGTACAATTTATGACAGTTATGGCCACTAACATGCCATTCATTGGACGCGGATGACTGAAGCCTATGTAGCTCTCTTACGTGGCGTGAACGTAGGCGGCAACAATAAGCTGCCAATGAAGTCACTCTCCGCACTGTGTGAAGCGCAAGGTTGCACGGCGGTTCAAACATACATTCAAAGCGGCAACGTTGTTTTCCGCGCTAGTGCTAAGGTCGTCGCCGCCTTTCCTGCCAAGCTCAAGGCTCAGATCAAGAAGGAATTCGGTTTTGAAACCACCGTGATCGTCCGCACAGCCTCCGAACTCCGCGCTGTGACCGAGAACAATCCGTACGCCGCCGAGCACTTGCACGTGCTGTTCCTCGCAGCCGAGCCCAACCTAACCGATGTGGTCAAACTCAATCCGCCCTGCGAAGGAGACGAAGCCTTCTCTCTCCGCGGTAAAGAAATCTTCCTTTATTTGCCACACGGTGTGGGCCGCTCGAAGATGGCCAGTTACTCCTTCGATAAGGTTCTGCGAACAGTTGGTTCAACACGCAACTGGCGAACCGTCGAAAAGCTCCTGGCCATGACTCAGGCCGCTTAAGCGCTCGCGCTGTCGGCCTTGAGCAAACGCTCGCCGTACTTCTTCAAATGCTCTTCGCGCGCACCTTCCACCCAGTTATCGCGCTCAATCCGATCCGGAAACTCCTTGAGATGTTCCTCATACCTCAAGATATCTTCCTTGCTCCACATTGCTATCTCACGGAAGAAGTAAACTCCCAAACCATTCAGCCGCTTCTCAAGTACCGGCCCAATACCGTAGATCTTCTTCAAATCATCACGCTCGGCGTTCGCCGGAACATGATGATGGACCGCCGCCGGCGTCGCCTGCTGTTCTAACTCCGCCACCTTGCTTCGACATTGTGAAAGCTCAGCATCCTTCTGCGCCACGGTAGTGCTGTAGCGCGTCTCCCATTCATGAACCTGCGGTTCTAACGTCGTCAGTCGTAGCCGTAACGTTTGTACCTCGCTCTCTAGCCGCCCGTTCTGGTCGCTAACCAACTTGAGCTTTCCTTCATGCTCCACCCAGCGTTTCTTGAAGCTCGCCAGCTCGGCCCCAACTGCTGTTGCTGCCGCCAGCTTGGCCTCTCGATCCGCCAGTTGTGGCTCGAGTTCAGCCAGGCGAGTTCGAACCTTCGCTGCGTCGGCCTCGTTCGCATGCGCTTTCTGCAGCTTGCTCTCTAATTCGCCAATGTGCGATTTCAGATGAATAATCTCGGCTGCCGCCGCCGTCGCCGCCGCCAATTGAGTCTTCATATGGCCGGCTTCGTCCGCTTGCACCTTCAATTTCTTGCTCTCTTGTACCGCGGCATTAAACTTGGCGTCTCGATCCGCAATTTGCGGTTCCAACTCAGCCAGACGCGCCTGAAGCTTCGCCACCTCCGCATCCTTGGATTGAGACTCGACGAGTTTGCCTTGGAGTTCCGCGATTTGCGTTTTGAGTTTCGCCGCGTCAGCCTCGCCGGCATGCGCTTTATGAAGCTTTCCTTCCAATTCGCCAATGTGCGACTTCAGATGAACAATTTCGGCCACTGCCGCCGTCGCAGTAGCCAACTGAGTCTTCAGCTGGCCTGTCTCGTTTGCCTGTGCTTTGAGCTTTTTGGCGTCCTCCGCCGCAGCCTGGAGCTTAGCATCACGTTCGGCCAACTGTGCTTTGATCCTCTGGTTTTCATCCGCCAGCTCTTTATTTGAAGCATCAACATCACCCAAGTGCTTCGTTGTGTCGGCGTTGCTCTTCTGCAGGATCGAAAGCTTCTTATTCAGTTCGCTCTCGTGGGCTGTAGACGCCTGTAGCTTCTGTTGCAAATCCGTTAATTGACTGCGAAGCTTGCTAAGTTCCGTATCGGAGGTTTGCAGTTTCGATACCTGCGGCTCCAATTGTGCCACTTGTGCTTTAAGCGCAATCACCTCAACCCCCGCGGCCGCCGCCATCGCCAGCTTAGGAGTTAATTCAGCCACCTGCGTTTTCAGCTTACCCACTTCCGCTTCTGCTGTCTCCAGCTTGGTCGCTTGCACCTGCAATTGAGCGATCTGGTCTTTTAGCGTGCTGTTTGCATCAAGAGAAGCTTTGAGTTGCGATTCAAGATCGGTGGAATGGCTCTGCAGCGACGTGATTTCCGACCCGGCAGCGACGGCTGCCGCGAGTTTCGGCGCTACATCGGCAATCTGCGCCTTCAGCTTGGAGTTCTCATCCGAAAGCGCTTGCGTCGCAGTTAATTTGCCGTCGCGATCGGCCAGTTCCTGGGTGAGTTTCTTGATTTCCGTGGTGTGTTGATCGAGCAACGAAGAAAGTTTGGCTTGCTGACCCCGCGAATCCTCCAGCGCTTTTTCCGCCGCTAGTCTGCGCCCTGTTTCTGCTTCCAAGCGAGCCTTGAGTCCGTCGAGTGATGTCTGCCAACTCGCTCGCTCTGAATCCGTGATTAGATTGTCAGTCGCTGTATTTCGTTTGAACCAACTTCGCACCAGCCAACCCAGTGCGAAGAAGAGAACGGCTGTGCCCAAAAGGCACCAAAAAATTTGCCACAGTAAATACGACATGATCTAATTTGTCTCCTTGGTATGAAATTCAACTCGACGATTTTCCTGTCGACCCGCTGCGGTTCCGTTGCTCGCAATCGGTTTGGTTTGTCCAAAACCAACGTCAGTCAGGTTCGTCCCTGCAATGCCTTTTTCAATCAGGTACTGCTTAACAGATGCCGCCCGTTTGCGGCTTAACTCCAGATTGCTCGTCGGGTCGCCCATCGAATCCGTATGTCCGGCAATTTCAACTGGCATTCCTGGATATTTCTCGAGCACGCTGGCCACCTGATTGAGAGTTCGCTGGCCAAGAGGCGTGAGCCGCTCGCTGGCGCTGTAGAACTCCACGTTTTGCAATTTCAGAATCCCGGTAATAGACGCCGCCGCTTCGTGCGCTTGTTGCTGAGTTACCACCGGCTTCGGAGGTTCCGGCCGGCGTAGGATCTCGGTTCGGACGGTCCGCACGCCCCAAACGGCTTGCACCATCTTGACGGTGCCATCACTTACTTCTGGAGTTCCTTCGTATCCGGTCAGTGTGACATCGCGACCGTCGACGTTCAAGCCCTTCGTAGAGATGTGGTGCGCCGCCAGCAGAGCTGACGATTTCCCTGATAGGTCATGCTGAATATGATGGCCGTCATGCGGAATACAGAAATACAGCGCTGCGCCCCAGACAACCAATCCGAAACCCAATAGTGAAAACTTGGCCATTTGTCCTCTTTTGTTTGTCACGAGTCTCGGGCAGAAGTGAGCTTGCTTCACGAGCTGCTGTTAGCTGCTTCGCGCGGTGCCGTGATGTTTTGTTGTAAAAAGTGGTGGTTCCCTTTTAAAGCAGTGGTAATTGTATCAGTATTGACCATAGATGCACGACAAAAGTCACTCGCTACAGTAATCTGGAGTTTTGCAGCAATCATTAGTACTTTTTGATTCAGAAGACCCGTTCAAGGTCAAGTTGGCGACTCAATTGCGACAACTTGCCGAACGACGCCTGTTTCTGGGCGGCAGCTCCTGGAAATATGAAGGTTGGATCGGCTCCATTTATTCGCCCGGTAGATACCGCGTCAAAGGGCGCTTTTCCAAGAAGTGCTTTGAACAAGAGTGCCTAGTCGAATACGCCGAAACATTCCCCATCGTCTGTGGCGATTTCGCCTTCTATCAGTTCCCCACCCGCGCCTTCTGGCAGAAACTCTTTCAGCAAGTACCAGCCCCTTTCCATTTTGCGTTTAAGGCTCCGGAAGAAATCACCCTTCCGTCCTTTCCCAAACTCCCACGCTACGGCCCTCGCGCCGGCGCCATCAATCCCGGCTTTCTGGATGCTGAGTTCTTCCGCGCTCAATTTCTCGATCTGCTGCGCCCGTATCGCGATCGAGTCGCGGTCATCATTTTCGAATTCGCCGCTGGCCTCACAAAATGCTTTGAGTCAGCGGCCGTGTTTGCCGAAGCGATTGACAAATTCTTCGCCGCCTTGCCGAAAGATTTTCGTTTCGCTGTTGAAATTCGCTCGCCCATATTTCTTGACTCCAGCTATTTCGACGCACTGCGCAAAAATAATGTGGCCCACGTCTTCAACGCCTGGACCGGTATGCCCGAAATGACGGAACAAATTAAGGAGCCCGATAGTTTTACTGCTGGTTTCACGGTGGCTCGCGCACTCTTAAGAGTCGGGCGGAGCTATGAAGAATCCGTCCGCAGTTTTGCGCCTTACCGAGAACTCAAGGAACAAAACGCGGAAGTACGAGCCGCTCTGCGCAATTTATTAATCAGAGCAAAACAACGGGCTGAGCCTACTTTCATTTTTGTGAACAATCGGCTCGAGGGTTTTGCGCCAGGAACAATAGCCGCCGTCATTGAGAACCTAATTTGAGGTAGCCTACTAGTAGGGCATCTATCTAAGTCAATGAAAGTCAACCACTTTTTCCGCTCGGCCCGTGGTGTTTGCACCCACGTCTTCGTGCGTTATGGTTCAGGTGCAGAGTATTTGCGGCCCATCACACAAACGAAATGGTGGAACGCTGCCTGCTGGATCTTAATCGTTGTTGGAATGCTTGGTTGGGCCGTCTTCATCTTTTGGCCCTATTAGGTGCACAAAATTATCCTGTTTTTCATCTCCCTGTAACCTCCGCTCTATATGTTGGCAAGGCTGGGCTTTTTTCCAAGCGGAATCGGGGGATTTTTGCATATTTTCGGACAGACCATACCTTTCAGCACTGCGTTCGCCCTAATAGCGGCTTTGGGCCTTGCCCTCGGTTTCGAGTTTGTAAACGGCTTTCACGACACGGCCAATGCCGTAGCTACCGTAATCTATACGCATACGCTGAAACCCGTGTACGCGGTTGTTTGGTCCGGTCTGTTCAATCTATTGGGGGTGCTGCTTTCGAGCGGTTTGGTGGCGTACTCCATTGTTTCCCTCTTGCCCGTAGAACTGGTTTTGAATGTGGGCTCAAGCGCGGGCTTCGCCATGGTCTTCTCGCTGCTCATCTCCGCCATCATTTGGAATCTTGGCACTTGGTATCTAGGCCTGCCAGCCTCCAGTTCTCACACTCTGGTGGGATCAATCATGGGCGTCGGTTTAGCGAACTCAGTTTTGGCTGGACACGTTTTCGGAGAAGGCGTCAATTGGGCCAAAGCCCGCGAAGTTTTCTCCTCGCTTTTGGTTTCGCCAGTCGTTGGTTTTTTTGGGGCTGCGCTCTTACTCCTGCTGATGAAGGCGCTGGTGAAGAAACCCGAACTCTACAAATCGCCCGAAGGTCAACCGCCACCGCTTTGGATTCGGGGCCTATTGATGCTTACGTGCACAGGCGTGAGTTTCTTTCATGGCTCCAACGATGGTCAAAAGGGAATGGGATTAATTGTTCTCATCTTGGTAGGCATCTTGCCCGGCGCGTTCGCGCTTAATCCCACCGTCACACAGGACGAGATCCAACGCATTGTCATGCACGCGCAGCAATTGGACCCGATCTTAGCGAAGCATTCCCCTGACGTACTCACCACGCAAGATGCCACAGATGAATTATCGGCGTATCTGAAAACCAGCGGTAAAGCCACAGCTAAGACTTGGGCTGCCATGTTGGGCAGAAGCCGTGAAATCGCCATCGAACTCGATGGCAAGAAAAACTTCGACGACTTGACCGTGGAACAGCGTAAAGGCTTCCGCAGCGACATTTACCTTCTGGGCGAAACCATTGCGAAGCTTAACAAGCAACACAAAATCACCGACCCGGCCGAAGCGAGAGCACTAACCGCCTACCAAACTTCGCTGCAAGAGCAGACCAAGTACATCCCAACTTGGGTAAAATTCGCTGTCGCTCTTGCCCTGGGGTTCGGCACGATGATTGGCTGGAAACGCATTGTCGTCACCGTAGGCGAGAAGATCGGGAAAGAACATCTGACTTACGCCCAAGGCGCTTCGGCCGAGTTAGTAGCAATGACCACCATCGCGTTAGCCGACCAGTACGGCTTGCCTGTAAGCACCACACACGTGCTCTCTTCCGGCATCGCCGGCACTATGTTTGCGAATCGTTCGGGTTTGCAAGCCGACACCCTCCGCAATATCTTACTCGCTTGGGTTCTTACCCTTCCGATTTGTGTTCTCCTGGGTGCCGGAATTTTTTCAGGTTCGCTCTACTTATTGCTTAACGTGTTCGGAATGCGGTAGGCAGCGGAGACCATTGGGGAGATATAATTGCGTGAATGAAGCTACGCACCGCTTGTCTGTCTTGCGTTGATTCTCTTTTTCATCTCGCTCCCGGCAGTTCCTCAGCCGCCCGCTGCGAATGCGTCGGACATGGCGGAAGCCATCACAGATCTCGCAGCTTCTAACTCGGCAGCTGGGAGTCGCTCGCTGAAGACGCGATTCCCAACTCCAAATCAACTGCTAAACGCCTCAGCAAGAAAGAGCTGCAAGGTTTTCCAAGCTCTGTCTGCCGCCTTGGCGTTATAGAGCAGACCTAGTTGAGGGTTGTTCGCGCCTTCGTTCATAAACGCGTGCTTGGTTCCGCCATAGGCGTGCAACTGCCAGTCCGCACCTGCTTCGGTAAACTCTCTGCCGAACGCCACTACCTGATCGGGCGGCGCCATCGGATCTTCCCATCCATGAAACGCAGCCACCCTGGCAGTCATGGGCTTTGCCGTTGGCAAATTCGGCGGTGTGAACAATCCATGAAAGCTTGCCACCGCCTTTATCTTCGCACCAGCGCGCGCCAAATCCAGCACACATAATCCTCCGAAACAAAAACCAATGGCCGCGATGTTAGCGGTCTCTATTTCTGATATCCCTTGCACTACATCCATCACCGCCTGCAAACGTTTCCGCAACAGCGCTCGGTCTTGCACTAGTGGCATCATCAACGCTTGGCACTCTTCGGTGGTTTTACCGTGCTTTCCTTTGCCGTAGAGATCCACCGCAACAGCTGCGTAGCCCCATGCTGTTAGGCGCTTCGCGAATGTTTCTTGATCTTCCGACCTGCCCTCCCACGCATGACACACCAACACCGTTGGCCGCTTGCCTTGTCGCACGTCATCCAACACCAAAAGACTTTCGAAAGTCTGGCCGTCCAAGCTATGATCCACAGATCGAGTAATGATCGACATCTTCTAAATGATACTTGGAATCGAACCGCCGAGTTAAGGGCTTGGCGCATCCCTTATTAAGTGCTTAGCTTCCGGCCTATTATGCCGTCCATTCTTTTTGTTGCGAGACTTTCGCCGCGCATGCTAAGCTCCAAAAGGCCCGTACCGCGTATTACTACTGGCCTGCTGTAAAACCTCCCTAAAACGTTCCGATTAATTTTAGGAAACAAACTAAACAATCAATTAGGAAAAAAACAAACACTCCAACTATGTGTAAACTGAAAACCTGTTTTTTCATGGGAGTCTTCACCGCGTTAGCCGCTTCCATGGCCCTATCGCAATCATTTGGGCAACCGCAAAACACTTGCGTTGGCTTGCCGAGTCAGGCAGCACTCAAGACAGCACTTATATCCGCGACGGCGACCGAAACCAGCGGACTCAACAATCATATGTGGGGCGTTATTGTAGATCGGGATGGCATCGTTTGCGCGGTGGCGTTTACGGGCATCAATCGCGGCGCGCAATTTCCTGGAAGCCGCATCATTGCGGCAACAAAAGCGAACACGGCGAACGCGTTTAGCCTCGATAGCACGTCGGAAAGCGCGGGTTCGGGTCAGCCTTACGGTCTGGCGATTTCCAGCGCGAATCTTTATTCGAGCGCTCAACCGGGCGGCGGTTTATTTGGTTTAGCGGCCACCAATCCGGTGAATGCCGAGGCAGCGTACGCCGGTCCGCCATCCAACTATGGAACCCAATTTGATCCGATGGTGGGACAAAGAATCGGTGGGGTCGGTGTCAGCGGTGACACGGCTTGTGGCGACCACAACATTGGCTGGCGCGTTCGCCACAACCTTGGGTACGACCACATGTTGGGCGGCGGTTCACTGCTGCCAGTCGGTGGCGTTTCTGGAGACCCGTCGCATCCGGACAACATCATCTTCGACATTGTGCCGAATCCGAATGGCGGTTCGGGGGTGAGTCCAAGCGGCTACGGACACCCCGCTTGTCTCAACTCGTCTGGCAGTTCTACTTTGCCTCCGGTGATTCCCTAGTTCGCTGTCTTGATGTGAAAAAGCCTGCCGGATTTCGTACGACGGAACCGGCAGGCTTCTCTATTTAGCAGGGAAACCCAACTTCCGCATTGCACCAACAGACAATATTGGATTAAACCGAAGATTTCGTTGGAATGACTGGAGGCGCGGGGCGGAATCGA
>PMQB01000044.1:3114-4239 GCA_003169195.1 Bryobacterales bacterium | reverse complement strand
CCATGATGTAAATCGGGTTGAGCACACGGCCCGTACGGTCGTCCTCTTCCAGATTCTTAAACAACTTGTCGGAAATCGCTTCGGTCACCTTAGACCAGATTTCGATGATCTTGTTGTAGCGCTCCGATTGCGTGATCGCGCCTTCCTGATACTGCTGCTGAACTTCAATCACTTGCTTTTCAGCTTCATGCACTAAGGCCGGCTTTTCTTCCGGTACAACCATGTCGTCGATACCGATCGAGATACCGGCGCGCGTCGCATAAAGGAAGCCGAGCTTCTTAACTTCGTCCAACATGCCCACCGTCACCTGCAACCCGAACTTCAGATAGCAGTATTGAACAAGCTGTGCGAGCCCCTTCTTCTTGAGCAAGCCATTGATGAACGGCATTTGCTTCGGCAAAACGTCGTGCAGAATCACGCGGCCCACGGTCGTATCCATGTACTGCTTCACGAACTCAATTGGCTCGGTGTACATGATGTTCTGGCTATCGAACGCCTTTGTCAAATCAATGACGCGGCCCGTGTAGCGCAACTTGATCGCGGTGAGCGTTTCCACTTCACCCATCTCAAGCGCAATCAAAACATCTTCAATCGAAGCAAACGTGCGGCCCGAACCCTTTGAGTTCGGACGCATCTTGGTGAGGTAATACAAGCCCAACACCATGTCCTGCGTCGGAATCGCGATAGGCGCACCGTGTGCAGGCGACAGAATATTGTTCGAAGCGAGCATCAAAGTGGTGGCTTCAATCTGCGCTTCAGGCGACAACGGAATATGGACGGCCATCTGATCGCCGTCGAAGTCGGCGTTGAATGCCGTACAAGTCAGCGGATGCAGCTTGATCGCTTTACCTTCCACCAGCACTGGTTCAAACGCTTGAATACCCAAACGGTGAAGGGTAGGGGCGCGGTTCAACAGAATCGGGTGGTCCTTGATGACCTCTTCCAGGATGTCCCAAACCACCGGATCTTGCTGCTCCACCAATTCCTTGGCTTGCTTGATCGTCGTGCAATGACCGCGCTGTTCCAAGCGGTGATAGATAAACGGCTTGAACAATTCAAGCGCCATCTTCTTGGGCAAACCGCACTGATGCAGTTTGAGTTCCGGACCAACCACGATCACCGAAC
>PMQB01000044.1:0-3056 GCA_003169195.1 Bryobacterales bacterium | reverse complement strand
TGTTGCGGTTGATCACGCGGCGGTACAAATCGTTCAAATCCGACGTCGCAAAACGGCCGCCATCGAGTGGTACCAGCGGGCGCAGCTCCGGAGGAATGACCGGGATGACATCCAGAATCATCCACTCCGGCTTATTGCCCGATTTACGGAAGCTTTCCACAACGCGCAGACGCTTGGCGTACTTCAGCTTCTTCTGCGCTGAAGTTTCCGTCTTCATCTTTTCGCGAATTTCCAGGCTCAACGATTCGATGTCGAGGCGGCGCAGCAATTCCTTCACGCCTTCCGCGCCCATCATCGCTACAAACTTGCCCGGGAACTCTTGATCCAACTGGCGCTTGCGTTCATCGCTGATCACCTCGCCTTGGTTCAAGCCAGTACCTTCACCTGGATCGATGATCACGAACGCTTCGTAATAAAGGACGCGCTCCAACTCGCGGAGCGTGATGTCGATCAAGTAACCAATGCGGCTCGGCAGACCTTTGAAAAACCAAACATGCGAACACGCACTCGCGAGTTCGATATGGCCGAGACGCTCACGGCGCACACGCGACAAAGTCACTTCTACGCCGCACTTATCGCAGATAACTCCGCGATGTTTCATGCGCTTGTATTTGCCGCNNGTCTCCGGCTTGGTGACTTCACCATGCGACCAGCTCCGGATTTTTTCCGGAGAGGCTAAGCTGATTCGAATCGAATCGAAGTCGGCAATGAGATTGGCTCTTTCGTACGGAGAGGAACGATACATGAATAGTCCTTAGTTAACTTTCAGCACGGGCCCGTTACTCAACAAAGCGAGCGGGACGTGGGGCGCCACTATGCGCCCCGCTCGCCTAAGCATTCCGCTGTTAATCCGCGGCGTGTGCCATGTCCTGTAATTCGCGGGGCTTCTTCATCAGCTCCACATCCAGGCATAAGCTCTGCAGTTCGCGGATCAAAACATTGAACGATTCCGGCACGCCAGGTTCGGCTGCGGCTTCGCCCTTCACAATAGCTTCGTAAATCTTAGCGCGTCCGTAAACGTCGTCGGATTTGGCTGTCAACAGTTCCTGCAAGATGTAAGCGGCGCCGTAAGCTTCGAGCGCCCAAACTTCCATTTCGCCGAACCGCTGTCCGCCGAACTGCGCCTTGCCGCCAAGCGGCTGTTGCGTGATCAACGAATACGGTCCAATCGAGCGGGCGTGGATCTTGTCGTCAACCAAGTGGCTCAGCTTCAGCATATAAATCATGCCCACTGTCACTGGCTGCTCGAACTGCGCACCCGTCATACCATCCCAGAGGGTAATCTTGCCCGAGGTCGGCAAACCGGCTTCCACTAACCGCGCCTTGATGTCCTTCTCCGTCGCGCCGTCAAATACCGGCGTTGCGAAGTGCAGACCCAATTTCGCGGCGGCCCAGCCAAGGTGCGTTTCCAGAATCTGTCCCACATTCATACGGGAAGGCACACCCAGCGGATTCAATACAATCTCCACCGGCGTTCCATNNCGATGTAGACCTTCACCAGCTTAATCACACCGGGCGGCAATTCGTCGCCTTTGCGAAGCTTGGCAATCCGTTCTTCCGTGATTTTTTCGAGAACGGCAATCTGACGTGAGGTCATTTCCTCAACTTCGTCAATCTGCTCGTTCAGGCGAATGTCTTTCGTGGAAAGACGCATGCGCTTCAAATCGCGCGCACGCAGCTTTTCCAATACGTCGCGCGAAAGCGGCGTCTCTTTCGAAAGCAATTTCTTNNTCTTCCAGGTTGCGGTGCAGCCGCTCTTCCTGCAGCGTCAAAATCTGTTTCGAGCGTTCATCCAACTCCGCGCCCTTGCGTGAAAACACCTTGCAATCCACAATGGTGCCTTCGATTCCCGGCGGGCAGTACAACGACGCATCTTTCACATCGCCAGCCTTTTCACCGAAAATTGCACGCAGCAACTTCTCTTCCGGCGTGAGTTGCGTTTCGCCCTTCGGCGTCACTTTACCCACCAGAATGTCGCCTGGCTTCACGGTTGCGCCGATGCGGATGATGCCGCTTTCATCCAGATTCTTCAGGAACGATTCCGCGATGTTTGGAATATCGCGGGTGATTTCCTCTGGACCCAGCTTGGTATCGCGCGCCTCAATTTCAAATTCTTCAATGTGAATCGAGGTATAGTAGTCTTCCTTCACCAGCTTTTCGCTGACGACGATAGCGTCTTCGAAGTTGTAACCGCGCCAGGGCATGAATGCCACCAGCACGTTACGGCCGAGAGCCAATTCACCGGCCTCGGTACAAGGACCGTCCGCCAGCACATCGCCCTTCTTCACCTTTTGTCCTTGCGCGACAATTGGCTTCTGGCTGATGCAAGTATTTTGATTCGAGCGCTTGAACTTAGTGAGCTGATAAATATCCGCGCCCACTTCGCGCGACATCTGTCCTTCGTGCGCGCCGCCTTCTACACGAACAATGATGCGTTCGCTATCGACGGAATCCACCACGCCCGAGCGCTTACAAATAACCACGGCGCCGGAATCGCGTGCCGTGACGCGTTCCATACCCGTGCCTACAAAAGGCGCTTCCGCACGTAACAGCGGTACCGCTTGGCGCTGCATGTTGGAACCCATGAGCGCGCGGTTCGCGTCATCGTTCTCAAGGAACGGAATGAGGCTCGCCGCTACGGAGACCAACTGCTTCGGACTGACGTCCATGTATTCGATTTCGTCGCGATGCTTCAGCACGAAGTTGCCCGCTTGGCGTGCGTTCACCAAGTCTTCAACAATTCGTCCCTTTTGATCGATAGCCACGTTCGCCTGGGCAACAATGTACTTGTCTTCTTCCCAGGCCGACAAGTAATCAGAATGGGCTTCAATTTCAGCCATCTGCTTTTTGCCTTGCACGTTGTGATTCGCCTTGTCCACAGCTTCGCGTAATACCACCGCGCCGACTTTGAAATCGGTATCGCCGGGATTCAGAATCCGGACTTCATCCACCAGCGCGCCTTCGCGCACACGGCGGTACGGGCTTTCAATAAAGCCATATTCGTTGATCCGCGCAAAACAAGAAAGCGACGAGATCAAACCGATGTTCGGACCTTC
>PMQB01000358.1 GCA_003169195.1 Bryobacterales bacterium | reverse complement strand
TGGTGATGGAAGGGCATCTGCGCGGTATCATCGGCCAGCTTACCGTGGAGGAGATCGTCAAGGAGCCCGAAATGGTGGGCGACCGCATGCGCTACACCTGCGCGGGCGACATGAACAAGATGGGGCTGGAAGTGATTTCCTTCACCATCAAGGAAGTCCGCGACAAGAACGAGTACATCCTCAACATGGGACGTCCAGACATCGCCCGCATCAAACGCGATGCCGATGTAGCTGCTGCCGAAGCCGAGCGCGATACCGCTATTCGCCGCGCCGACGCCACTCGCGCGGCAGCCGTTGCGAAAGCACAGGCCGATCAGGAACGCGTTCTGGCGGAAGCGTTATCCCTCGCCTCGCAAGCCGAGGCACAGCGCGACCTAGAAATTCGCCGTGCTCAGTACGTCGAAACCGTCAAGCGCCAACAAGCGCAAGCCGATAAAGCTTACGATATTCAAACCAACATCATGCAGCAACAGGTGGCAGCCGAAGCGGTAAAGGTCCGCCAAGTCGAAAAAGAAGGCGAAGTCAAAGTGCAGGAATTTGAAATCCTGCGCCATGAAAAAGAGTTGATCGCCACCGTTTTGAAGTCGGCCGAAGTGGAAAAACAGCGCATCGAAATGCTGGCCGAAGCTTCACGCCGCAAGATGTCCATTGAAGCCGAAGGCTCTGCCGCAGCCACACGGGCGCAAGGTGAGGCCGACGCCGATATCATCCTTCGCAAAGGTGAGGCCGAAGCGAAGGCAATGAACGTGAAAGCGGAGGCCTATCAGGAATGGAACCAGGCCGCTGTGGTGGATAAACTCATCAGCAACTTGCCTGAAATGGTACGCGCTCTCACTGCGCCTTTGGCGAACGTCGACAAGATCACCATCGTCTCAACGGGTGAATCCGCTACTTCCGGCATGCACAAAATTACCGGCGATATGACCAGCATTGCCGCGCAGTTGCCGGCGCTATTTGAATCACTGTCTGGCATGAAGATGTCTGATCTGCTTGGCAAAGTCAAAACGCTGACGGATCGTTCCGTGGTGCCCGTCAGCACAAACGGAAACTCTGCAGAACCGCACCTTTAAGAAGGAACAGTAATGCCTTTATTGGAAAGAGTCACAACTCTGATCAGAGCCAATCTCAATGACCTGATTGAGAAGGCCGAAAATCCGGAGAAGCTGCTCAAGCAGCTTCTCCTAGATATGCAAAACCAGTTCATGCAGGTCAAGACGCAAGTGGCCATGTCCATTGCAGACCAGCATCTGCTCGAAAAAAAGCAGAAGGAAAATATGAACTCACAACGCGAGTGGGTGCGCAAAGCCGAACTCGCGCTAACCAGGCAGGATGAAGCGCTGACGCGCAACGCACTCGAACGCTCGCTCGTCTTCGAAAACGCAGCGCTCAATTTTGCCCAGCAAGTGGAAGAGCAATCCCATCATGTCGAACTCCTGCGCGACGCCATGCATCGCCTCGAACAAAAGATCACCGAAACCAAGATAAAAGCTGATTTGCTCATCGCTCAGAACCGCCGCGCTAAACTTGCTCAGCGCGCGGGCGTAACGACTTCGGCCGAATTTAAGAATGACTTACTCTTCGAACGTGCAAAAAACAAAGTAGATGAATCGGCTGCCATGGCCGCCGGACAACTGCGCGTAGCCGCTCTCGACCCTAGCCGCCAATTAGAGGCCATCGATCGCGAATCCGAAGTAGATCGTCTGCTCGCCGAACTCAAGCAGAGATCGCAACGCGCCATCGGCCCCGCCAGCTAGCCGGCGGTTCGTTCAAACACCTTGCCGACCCCACGCTGAATCACAGGCGAGGCCATAAACCACTTCCAAACCTGGCAAGACCGGAGGTTCTCCGCACTTAGCAGCGTTACGCCTTGATCAATCCCCAATACTTCCGGGTCAACCCACCCACTAGCAGGATTGAATGCATCGGCGAATCCATACCGCCCATAAGCCACCTCTCCGAAATCTTCTCGCATCGTACGTAAAGCGGGCACACAGATCTCCGGCGCAAACATCAAAGATCCTCCCACTGCACAAGGCACCACCGTTCCGTCCAAGTCCCTGCGCGGATGATTCGTCTCCCAACCACCCCAGATTACGTAGCCAATACTACTGTCCGAAGGCGTCACACCCCAGAGATTCTCCGAATAATCCGCGTAAAAACTACGCAGACTCAAACAGTAAGCCCGATGCGCATAAGTCGCCACCACAGAATTCTGAAAGTAGTTGATGCCATAGCGCTGCCCATCTCGCAAACGAGACAAATCCAGATAGGCCTGCGGAAATTGATGCGTAAAAATCGGCCCACGTCCTACCCATCCATAGTTTCCGAACACAATTGGATCGCGGGCAAAACGAAACCAAGTCTCCGTCGGAATTGTGCTGCGTGCAGAACCCAGCGCCAGAATGTGCAGCAGTACATTCTCTCGATAATCCACCCAAACGGGCGGCAAAAATCCTAATTCCGGCTTCCACGCCATCCGCAGAAACCCCGACTTCGCATCCAGCATCCATGAAAAATTAACCCGGTCATAAATCTGTTGCGCCAGCGTGTAGATCTCATCATCAGCCGCAAAACACTGCTGCGCCGTCAAGGCCCCAGCCAAAAGCAGCGCAGTATCAATTGTAGAGACCTCGCAGTTCCAAACGCGCTCCCCATTCTTTCGATTTACAAAATGGTAGTACCAGCCAAATTGATGCGCTTGCTCATATGCCAAATGCCGCAGCGTGGCGCGCACTCGTTCGCGCACGGCGTTGCCTTGCATCCAATTTCTTTTCGCAGCAATGCAGCAGGCTGTGATCGCGAATCCGGTGGCGGCTGTACTGGCCACATCCAGCGAATGACTCGTTCGTTGGTTCCCGTCCACCGCCGCTCTATCCAACACCAGTCCAGTATGCGGATCAGCTTGCTCCCAAAAGTATAGAAAGGCCCGTCGCGACAGATCCTCTAAGAAGTGATCGTCATCCAGCGTCAATGCGGCAACCATCGCCGCCTGCAAGAAACCGCGCCTTGAAATGCCGCTCACAGTCGACAGGATACCGCCCGCCCGCTACATCTGTAAACTGATAACGTGCTTCGCAACTCCTGCGCTCTTCTACTCTGCTGCCTGCTCCCACTAGCCGCCCAAAACAAACGCGCTGCAGAGGAACCCACTACTTTATTGGTTCACGGCGAAGCCACCGTATCAGTCGAACCCGACATCGCCGACCTCGACGTGGGAGTTATCTCCCAAGCCCAAACCTCCCAGGCCGCTGCGGAGCAAAATGCGGCAAAGTCAAAACAGTTTGTCGCTCAGTTGCAGCGCCTCATTCCTCCCACCGCCATCAACTCCGTCAATATTTCCATCAATCCCAATTACCGTTATCCAAAAGATGGCGCAGCGGTCGTCACCGGCTATACCGCTAGCAACACCATTCGCATCGTCGTGAGTGATCTCTTACAACTCCGCAGCGTCATTGAAACCGCCACCCAAGCCGGCGCCAGCAGCATCAACCGCCTCACCTTTGATCTGAAAGACGAGAAGGCCGCTCGAGCCCGCGCCCTTTCCCAAGCCGCCGCGCAAGCCCAGTCTGGTGCCGAGGCTCTCGCGTCCTCCCTCAAACTGCACCTCGGCAAACTGACTCGCGTAGAAGAAGTGCAGCCCGTCGTCATATCGCCGGCCCGGGAAGTCGAAGTGTCCGCACTCAAAGAGGCCGCACCAGATCAAGGGGCCATTGCTCCGGGCACCATCCAGATTCACGCCAGCGTCAACCTCGTCTACACCGCTTTTTCCGGACGTTTGTAGTTCACAATGTTTTCCCACTCACTTGCATCCGACCGCGCCACCACCGCCATCACTGGCTCCGTATCACTCATGTTGAACACTTCATGCGGCACGCCCGGCTCAATAAAAATAAAGTCGCCCGCTTCATTCTCAAGCTTGTGTTCCAATGCCGGTCCATACTCATGCCGCACTCGCCCCGCCAGGATGTAGAGCATCACCTCAAAATCCACATGGATGTGGGCATACGCAACTCCGCCCGGCGGAATCGTCGCAACATTCATCGATAGCTTCTTCGCCCGAACATTTTTGCCCGACAGCCCCGCTTTGTAGCGAATATTGTTCCAACCCCGCACTGTGCCGCTGTTGCGAATTGTAAAGATGCCGTCCGCACCTTCCACCTTTCCGAATTCTGGTCCGTTTTCCATGCCACTATCTTTACAAAGTCCCAGCAGCGTTCGATACCATCTCTAGTGATGAAAGCTCTGTTGCTCACCGAATACAGCAAGCTGGAAATGGCCGACCTCCCCGTCCCGCAACCAGCCGCTCAAGAAGTCCTCATTCGCGTCGAAGCCTGCGGCATCTGCGGCAGCGACGTCCACGGTTACGATGGCAGTTCCGGCCGCCGCATTCCGCCCATCGTTATGGGCCACGAAGCCGCCGGCACCATTGAATCCGTTGGCTCCGCCGTGAGCAACTTCCATAAAGGCGACCGCGTCACTTTCGATTCCACCATCTATTGCGGCGACTGTGAATATTGCCGACAGGGCCTGATGAACCTCTGCGGACACCGCGAAGTGCTCGGTGTCTCTACTCCAGAATTCCGTCGCGCCGGTGCCTTTGCCGATTATGTTGTGGTTCCCGCACGCGTTCTCTACTCGCTTCCCGCCAGTGTCTCCTTCGCCGAAGCCGCCATGGTGGAACCTCTAGCCGTTGCCGTGCATGCCGTTGCCGTTAGTCATATCGAAAAAGGCAGCACCGCCATGGTCGTGGGTGCCGGAATGATCGGTCTCCTCGTTCTCCAATCACTTAAAGAAGCCGGCTGCTCGCAAATCATCGTCTCCGATATCGATGACACTCGCCTGAAACTCGCTAGCGACCTCGGCGCTACTGCCACCATCAACGCAAAAACCTCAGATCCCGTGGCCGAAATCAAGAAACTCACCAACGGCGCAGGCGTTGACACCGCTCTCGAAGCCGTCGGCAGCACACCCACCATCAAAGCCGCCATCGAAAGCGTCAAACGCGGCGGCACGGTCACTCTCATCGGCAACATCGCTCCCACTGTCGAGATTCCCTTGCAGGCCGTAGTCAGTCGCCAAATTCGACTCCAAGGTTCTGCCGCGTCCGCCGGCGAATACCCGCAAGCCATTGAGCTCATCGCGCGTGGAGCGGTGACTGTGAAACCGCTCATCACTGCGGTAGCGCCACTCGAAGACGGCGCTCAGTGGTTCACACGTCTACACAACCGCGAAGCGAACTTGATGAAAATCGTCCTCAACCCCAAGCTGTAATGTCAAATCCACTCTTTGATCTTACTGGCCGTGTGGCCATCGTGACCGGGACCTCCCGTGGCCTCGGTCAATACTTCGCGCGTGCTCTGGCCCGATCAGGTGCCGATCTTGTCATCACCAGCCGCGACCCCGAATCCCTCAAGCCCTTCTCCGATGAAATCGCGCAACTCGGCCGCTGCGCCGTCCCTCTCGCCCTTGATGTCTGCGATCTGAAAAGCATCGAAACCATGGCCGAAGCCGCCGAAAAGGCCTACGGCAAAATCGACATCCTGGTCAATAACGCCGGCATGAACATTCGCAAGCCTGCGTTAGACGTTCTTTGGGACGATTGGAACAAAATTCTAGACACCAACTTGCGCGGCACATTCTTCGTCGCGCAGGCAGTGGCCAAGCGCATGGTCCCGCGCCACTATGGCCGCATCATCAATATTGGCTCTGTCACCAGCGTCGCCGGCTATGCAGGCCTCGGTCCTTACGGAGCAAGCCGCGGCGGAGTCCGTCAACTCACCATGAGTCTTGCCGACGACTGGGGCCCGTATGGCATCACAGTCAATTGCCTCGCACCTGGCTGGTTCAAAACTACCCAGAACAAAGTCATGTACGAAGACAAAGAGTGGGTCGCGTATCTGAGTGACCGCATTCCCGTTAAACGCCCTGGCCAGCCCGACGATCTTGACTCCTCCGTCGTCTTTCTCGCCGCTGAATCAAGCCGCTACATCACCGGCCAAACTTTATTAGTCGATGGCGGCATCTCTACTGGCGCCGTTCGAGCGCTGCCTAGGAAGAACTAGTCTTTCAATCCCACGTAGAGCTCGAACCCGGTCTGCCCATACACCTCGAAGTCCGTCCTGTACGCGCGCTCAATCTTCCCCTCGTGTTCTAACTCCCAGACATGGCGCCACAATCCCATCACTGCCTCTGGCGAGACAGATCCTGCAAAATCCAAAAGGAGGTACGACCCAGGCGCGACGACGCGATGAGTCATCCCACGCGGTACAGTCTCGTCCTCACCCATCTTTCTCCCGAGCAGGTAATTGTACTCGCCGTCTTTGTTCGACGCATACGAGCTATAAATCGCAACTACCGGCGAACCCTGCACGCCACGGCCCCACATACTGCCAATCACGCCTTCGCCACTCATCTCTTTGGCATTACTCGTGCGCGCCTCCTGCCCGACGGCGGTAAAACCTTCCACTCTCACTGTTCTCATTGCGTAGCCCCTTGATCCGCTCTCGCCGCTTTTCTCATGCTTTCCACTCCAATCCGCAGGCGCGACGGCAATTTAGACACGAGTGCCGTCAAAAGTCGGTATCGCCATCCAGGAATCACATATAATTGGCCACGTTCCAGCCCGCTCAGAGACGCATCTACCACTTGTTCGGGAGTCAGCCAAAACCCTTTGCCCGCCACCATCTCCCGTTGCACCGCCATTTTGTCGTGGAATTCGGAATAAGTGTATCCCGGACACACCGTTTGTACCTTGACCCGCGAGCCTATGCTTTTCAGTTCAAGATACAAACCTTCCGTAAAGATGTTCATCCAGCTTTTTGTAGCGCAGTAACTAACACTGCCTTGGCGGCGGACAAAACCAGCCACGGAGGCGACATTGATCACCGCACCTTCATTGCGCGGCACCATGTTCTCTAGCGCGGCATGCGTCAGTCGCACTGTGGTCATTACGTGCAACTGATGCATTTGCATCTGGCTGTCGAGAGTCGTCTCCCAGAACCGCCCCTTTGTTCCGAAGCCGGCGTTGTTCACCAACAATCCCAGTCGCGGTTCGGCCGATAGCCTTGCCGCCAGTGATGCCACATCCTGATCGTTCGTTAAGTCGGCTGTGCAGATCTCTACCCGTGTGTTCGGCGCAGTCATCAGTGCTTTCGCCAACTCCTGCAGGCGATCTTGGCGCCGCGCCACTACAAGCAAATCATAGTTCCGCGCTAGTTTTCGCGCGAACATCTCACCAATCCCGCTCGATGCGCCAGTCACTACTGCTATCCGTTGTGCCACTTTAGCAGTGTACCCGCACTTACTTTTGGTGCAGTGCGCTACGCCAGAGCAAACTCCTGCTCAGTCACAACCTCCTGCTCACTCACCTTCGTCTCCGCATAACGAATTCGGCGGTACACACTATACATCCCGATCGCCGCCTCCAGAATCACCCGCTTGGACTCTGCGCCCTCCCCAATGGCCACAGATAGAATCTCTTCAGGATTGCCGATGCCCGGGCAGATCTGGTAAATGCGCCCCGTCGGCAGCTTCTTTCCCGTCACGTATTCGCATAATATTCGCTCCACTGCGCCTGCTGACGCAGCCGTTAGCGAAAAACTTCGGTCCGTCGGTACCACTACGGCGCCTGCCGCCAAACTCCCATCCTTCTCTCTGGTCTCATATATGCGTATCTTGTACCGATAATCCATGTCCGTGAGTGGTCGCTCCGCTGACCTTATCGGCCCGCAATCGCCCAACTTCCGAGAAAAGAAAAGAGAAAATCCCGTGTAACGCTTTTTAGGCGGTCTTCACAATACAACTTGTGAGCCATTTGGCGAGTGTAACTAAAATCACAGAACTTACGAACTCAACCGCCCCCATGCAAGCCGCTCTTCAACGAATCCCAATCCCCCAAGCCAATCAGACCGTCGCGTCGCCGTTGTACCATCGAGTCTACCGGGTCGGAGGGGGCCTGGAGCGTAAGGTGTTTGACCAAGACTACGTGAACCGGCTTACACAAGGTGACGCCGATACCGAAACGCATTTTACGAATTACTTCGGTGCCCTGTTACTCATCAAACTCCGCGGCCGTCTCCGTTCGCCGCAGTTGGTCGAAGATGCCCGCCAGGAAACCTTTCTGCGTGTCTTTAATGTCCTCCGCAATAAGGGCGGCATCCAACATCCCGAGCGCCTGGGTGCTTTTGTCAACGCCGTCTGCGAAAACGTTCTCTCTGAATTCTTCCGCGCCGGCTCCCGTTTTCAACAGGTGCCCGAAAACGCCGTCGAACCGGCCGACGAGGCCGCCAGTGCTGAATCGCAGTGTCTCAGCGAAGAGCGCAAGAGCATCATTCGGCGCGTCATGATTGACCTTGCTGCGCCCGACCAGCAGATCCTTCGCAAATATTTTCTCGAAGAACAAGATAAAGACGAGATTTGCAAAGAAATGGGTATTGATCGCGATTACCTCCGAGTGCGCCTCCACCGCGCTCTTACTCGGATTCGCGCGGCCCTCCAAAAGCAATCCACTCCATTTCCCAAAGGAAGTACGGCAACCGGGTGAAACGTTATGCTTGCCTCACTTCACTATTAACTAGACGCTATGGAACATACATTGGCACATCAGACCAATACAATTGACAAATATCTCTTGAGCGAACTCTCTCAGGAGGAACGCCTTGCATTCGAAGAGCACATGTTCGATTGCCCTGAGTGCGCGGCCAAGGTGAAGCAAGACTTTGCCATGATTGACGATTTGAAATCGGTATTGGAGGAACCTTCTCCCGTACCCAAAGTGCAGTCTGTTAAAACTTTTGCTGGATGGCGTGATTGGTTTCGGCCTATGACCTTCATATCCGCTTGCGCTGCTGTTGCCCTCGCCTGTATCGTTGGTTATCAGAATATGGTCTCCATTCCGGGCATGCTCCAGCCGCAAGTGTTGGAAACGACTCCGTTCGTTCCCGCCACTCGTGGCGCCTCTCAACAGGTGGCCGTCGTTCGTTCCGGCGCTGCCTTTTTTGCTGCGAGCTTCGAGGTGGTCGCTCCTTCGGCTTTCCCGATGTATTCCTGCGAGTTCCAAGGCGAAGGTCAACACACTGTCGCAACCATCGATTGTGGCAAGCACTCCACTGCTGAATTTACTCTCAGTCTCCTGCTGCCGGCGGCCAGGTTTCCCGCAGGCGGATATACTATGATCCTGCGGCCCGCATCTAACCAACAAGGCGAAGTAAGCCGCTATTCATTTGTTGTAAGGAACGAGTCTCAATAGAACATGGATACACCTCAGGCCATCGAAAAGCGCTTCATCTATCACGCCAACGCCGTTGCGTTCGCCGCTCATATCCGCCGTCCCAAAGACTTTCAGTTCAAAGCTGTCGCCAGTAGCTGTCTCCCGGTGACCGGCGGTTTGGCCGAGGCAACATCCGGTCCCCAGAGTTTTGACGAAACCATCTCCTTCAAGGCAGCTTCCACCAGCGCCGAAGGAGACTTTGCCGATACTCGGCGCGCTGTTGATTTCACGCAGGGTAACTTTGGCGAGAACGAGTTATCCACTCAGACGTTTGTCGATGCTCGTCTCAGTGGTCTCAAAATTGTCGGCTCACCAGCCACAGGTAAACCAGTCACTTTCATTGCAGATGAACTCCACGCCCGTATCGAGAGTTTCTCCGACCGCCGCACCCCCATCGCTTTTCGCGGCCTCGAAGCGACGATCAACGGCGTGAGTGTCGACGGCCACCAGTTGATTGTCACCACTGCGCCCGAGGTGTGCACCCAGCACGAAACCTATGACAAGCTAGTCAAGGCGTACCAGGACGATAGCAACTTTCGCAAGCAATTCGGCGCGCTCTTTTATCCCACGGGCCATGAAAAGACTGGCGTCGGTGCGCTACTCACGAAATCGTCCATTCCGAACGCAGGTGGTCTCATCCTCGGCACCGTCGTCACCAGTCTTCGCTGGGCCGCCCAGCCCGCCCCGGGCACTGAAATTCGCGGCAATCGCTTGATCATCGAAGGCATCGGCTCCGTCTTCTTCGGTGAAATTTTGTACGAGCATAACTCGCGCCGCCTCACCTTGCTACGCTTTCAGCTTGGATCACCTGTTGGAGCAGACGGCTCGGCCTGCGACGTGCAATCGAACGGCCAGGGATGGCCGCCGCAAGCCTAGGGCTTCGTTCGTTCTCACTTCCATCATCACTCTGGTTTGTGTGGCCGCAGCTTGCGCGCAGCGGCCCGAACAACTCTTCCAGTCTGCCCAAGACCTTTACAAGGCCGGCCGTTTTGTCGATGCCACCGCCAAAGCCAAGGAGGGCTATCAGCGTTTCAAAAATCCTCAGTCTGTGTGGCACTGGAAATTCGCGATCCTTTCGGCAGAATTGCAATTGCTTCACGGCAAGACGAAAACAGCAGACGACCTGCTAGCTGATGGTCCTCCCGTCGGATTTAAAGCCCTCACGCCTCGCTGGGAGATGCTTCATGCATACGCCCTGGCTCGTCACAAAAGCTATCCCCTATCTCAGCAGTTTTTTGAACGAGCACTCACTGACGCCCATGCTGCCCATGACTCCGCAACAGAGGCAGACGCGTGGCTCTGGCGCGGCATGTCTCGGTTGTCTTCCGATCAATTTGCAAACGATGAGGCATATTTCCGGCACGCCCAGGACTTGGCCACCTCAAATCACCTCGACTGGCAACTCGCGGAGGCACTGAATGATCGTGGTCTTGTTCATATTAAGCGTGAACGCTACGCCGATGCCATCCCTCTTCTGCAAGCCTCCCGCGACTCCGCTGACCGGGCAGGGGCTACCTTCATCAGTGCGCTGGCCCTAAACAATTTAGCCGAGTGCTACGAGAGCCTCGGCGATCTTGATCGAGCTTTGGATGCGCAAAAAAACAGCGTCGAACGGCAGGAACACTTTGGGCTCGAGACATTGCTTAGCAATGGCTATTCCGAATTGGGTAGCATTTACCTCAAGAAAGGCCAATCCAGGAGTGCCCTTCAATACTTTCGAAAAGCATTCCAGCTTATAAGCAATGACGCGCCTTCCCAGTACTCACTCGCGGCCGGCAATCTGGCTGGCGTGCTTCAACAAACCGGCGCGCTTGATGAGGCAGAACACTTCAATCAAATCGCCCTTCAGTTTGCTTCTCCCAATGATAGCTCCAGCATCGCCTCTCTGACTTCCACCCAGGCCGCTATCGCCGAGCGTCGCGGCAATCATGACCAAGCTCTCAAGATCTACCAAACTGTCCTCGGCCTCGGAGTGGATGCGCCTTCCGTTCTCTGGCAAGCCTATGCCGCTATTGCAGACATATACTCCGCGAAAGCAGATTTCCGCAACGCCGACAACAACTATGCCAAGGCCCTTTCTGTCATTGCATCGAATCGCGCCGACCAGTTAGAGTCCGATTACAAAATTACCTTTCTGTCCAACTTAATTCGCTTCTATCAAGACTATGTCGATCTCCTCATGCAGCACGGTCAGGAGAACCGTGCCCTGGAAATAGCCGATTCCAGCCGCGCCAGCGTATTAACCGAAGACCTGCTAGGTCAAAGCGCACCCACTAGGGCTCATCTCCTTTCTCAAATACAAAATGCCGCCAAAGTCAGCCACAGCGTATTTCTCTTCTATTGGCTGGCTCCCAAAACCTCTTATCTTTGGGCTATCAGCGCCACCCAAGACAAAGCTGTTAGACTCACGGATCAGCAGCAGATCGCGCAAGACGTCAACTCCTACCGCACACTGGTTGAAGAAACAAAAGGCAACCCACTGTCTCCCACTCCCAGCCACGCGGGCACCCAGTTGTTTCGGGAACTCATCGCACCGGTCGCCAGTCTCATACCTCCCAACGGTCGCGTTGTCATAATCCCTGACGGCGTCCTCCATAACTTGAATTTCGAAACCTTGATCGCATCCGCGCCTCAACCTCATTACTGGATCGAAGATGCCACCATTTCCGTCGCCCCCTCACTCAGTATTCTCAGAGCAGGGAAGTCTCTCGCCACTTCCCATGGATCTCTCCTACTCATGGGAGATCCAATCACAACGGGCACGGGCTATGCCCCTCTTCCGGAAGCCGCACTGGAGATTGCTAACATCCAACGCCGCTTCCCAGCTGCCGATTCCACCGTTCTCACCGGCGCTAAGGCCTTTGTCGATGCCTACATCGCCGCTAAGCCCCAAAACTTCTCTACCATTCACTTCGCCACCCACGTGGATGCCAATGCCCAAAGCCCACTCGATTCCGCCATCATTCTCTCGCCCCAATCCGGCCGCTTTAGTCTCTACGCGCGCGACGTTGCTCGCACTCCGCTGAATGCCGACCTCGTCACTATCTCCGCTTGCCGCGGCGCCGGTGCGCGTACGCTGAGTGGCGAAGGCTTAGTCGGTTTTGCGTGGGCCTTCTTTCAAGCCCGCACGCAAAACGTCGTCACCAGCCTGTGGGATGTGTCCGACAACTCCACCGCCCAACTCATGGATGACTTTTACGCCTCTGTCACCACCGGCCATTCCTATGCTTTGTCCCTCCGCGCCGCCAAATTGAAAATGCTGCAGTCCAGCAACTACAAACGCCCTTATTATTGGGCGCCCTTCCAACTCTACAGCCGCACTATCGCGGCTTCCAGCAATTGACGCTTCTTTCCTTTCCGCTAGCATGGGGAAGTGTCCATCCCGAAACTCGGAAGCATCTGCTTACTTTTTGCTTCGCTGGTGAGCGCCGAGGTCCACTCCCTCACCCTGCCACAAGCTTTAGAACTGGCCGCCCGCCAGAACCCGGAGGTTGCCCTCGCCCGCCTAGATGAACAACGCGCCTCCCAAGGCGTGTTGGTCGCGCTCGATCCGTTTCGACCCAAAGTCTACGGTGGCAGCGGTCTTGCGTACACCTACGGTTACCCCAATAGCATCGACGGCAACGCCCCCAGCCTCATTCAACTCAAAACGGATATGGCTCTCTTCAACCGCCCCAAGAGCTATGATGTGGCCTCTGCCCGCGAAACGGCACGTGGATCGCAATTTGGCGCCCAAGCCAAAGCGGAGGATGTGGCCTATCAAGCGGCCGATCTCTTTCTTACTGCTTCCACCATCGCTCATGAAGGCGAAACACTCGCCCGTCAGATCCCCAGTCTTGAAAAAGTATCCGAAGCCATGAACGCCGCCGTCAACGAGGGCAGTGAATTGCCTCTCGAACTCAAGCGCGCCAAAGTCAATCTGGCTGCTTCGCAGCAACGTCTTAACGCTTCGCAGCTCGATCTCGATTACTACGAAATGATGCTAGCCGTCGCCCTCGGCTTTCCTGCCAGCGACCGCGTCAAGCCGGTTGATACAGATGTTTCTGCCGCGCCGGCACCTCCCTCGGAAGAAGACGCCGCCGATATGGCGTTGAGTAACAATCGCCAGTTGCGCCAGATGCAGTCCACCGTTCTATCCAAAGAGCTCGAAGTGCGATCGTTCCGTGCCGAGCGCCTCCCACAAGTCAATCTGGTCGCTCAATACGCCCTATTCGCGAAATATAACTACGTCAATTATTTTCAGAAATTTCAGCGTAACAACTATCAAGTGGGTGCCTCCATCACCATTCCGATCCTGGTTGGTTCCGCGTCCAAGGGGCTGGCTCAACAGAACAGTACCGACATGCAAAAGATCCGCATCCAGATGGATCAAACTCGCAATCGAATCATCTCCGATACGCGCCGCAGTTATGAAATGTGGAAAAAAGCTGAAGACATCCGGGATCTCTCGCGCATGCAGCTTGATCTTGCCCGTGAAGAACTTACTGTTCTTCTTGCCAAACAGGGCGAAGGCCAAGTGCCTATGAGCCGCGTGGAACAAGCCCGCTTGGAAGAAGGCAACCGCTGGATCGCTCTTTATGAGGCGGAAACGCAAGTCACGCGCGCCAAGCTTGCTATATTGCGGGAGACTGGTACGCTTCTCGCTGTTCTGCGGGCCATCCCGCCGGCACCAGTTCCTTAAGCTCTCATGTCTACCTCCGCAGAAGTGCCCGCCATCGAAATTACGGGTCTACGGAAACTCTACAACGGATTCGCCGCTGTGGATGGTCTCACCATCACCGTGCCTCAACGCTGCTTCTTCGGCTTCCTCGGTCCAAATGGTGCCGGCAAAACGACCACGATCAAAATGCTCATGGGCCTCGCCCAGCCCGACGACGGAACCATCCAAGTTCTCGGTATGCCGCTGCCCGCAAAGTCTCTGGAAATCCGCCGCGAAATCGGCTTGGTCCCTGACGATTCTCTTCTCTTTGACTATCTCACCGGTGCCGAATATCTGGAGTTTGTTGGTCGCCTCTACGGCCTCCCAAAACCGCAAGCTAAAGAACGCGGCATCGAACTCTTGCAGCTTTTCCAACTTTCTGACAACGCCCGCAAGCTTATCGGCGAATATTCCAAAGGAATGCGCAAACGCATCGCCATGGCTGCCGCTCTCATCCACCGCCCCAAACTCTTTCTTATGGATGAACCGTTTGAGGGGGTAGACGCGGTCGGCGCACGCCTCATGAAAGATATCCTTCTCGAGCAAGTGCAGCATGGCGCCACGGTATTTCTTACCTCTCACGTCCTCGAAGTTGTGGAGCGCCTCTGTGACGAAGTGGCCATCATTAATAAAGGAAAAATCGTCACGCAAGGCACCATGGCCGATCTCCGTAGTCAGTCCGTCAATGGTGCCAGCTCCCTCGAAGACATCTTCGTCAACATCGTTGGCGCGGAACGATACTCCGACAAACTCGACTGGTTATAGCGTCCCATGATTCCACAGATTCTCGCCATCATCTGGGCCCAATTCCGTATCACACGCAATCATCTGCCGCGCACCACCTTCGGCGCTGTTTTGATGTGGTTCCTCACCGCCCTTTGGTACGCGATGTTTGCCGGCCTTGCGGTCGTTGCTGTCATCGGTATTCCCCACGTACCAGTGGAGACGTTGCGCCAAGCGCTACCCATTGCCTTGCTCGCGCTCTTCCTCTATAACCAAACCATTCCGCTTTTCACCCTCAGCACAGGCTGGGCTTTGCAAATTAACAAGCTGCAGGTTTACCCAATCCGCGATAGCGCACTCTTTTCTTTAGAGGTCCTTCTCCGCATCACCAGCGCTCCCGAAACAATAGTCATCCTTTTGGGCGGCGTCATCGGCTTGGCCCGCCGCTCCGACGTGCCCGTCCTGGCAGCGTTTTGCCTTCTGCTCTTCATCCCGCTCAATCTATTCCTCCAGTTAGCCGCCCGCGAGTTCGTCACACACGCGTTTGCGCGCAACCGCTTCCGGGAAATCATCACCATCTTTTTTGTAAGCATTGGCGTTTTGCCGCAGCTTCTCGTTCGGACCGGGCTTGGTCTGAAACTCAAGCCGTATTTTCTTGCTTTCGCCAATGGTCATGGCACCCCGTGGCAAGCCACCTCCGCACTCAGTCTGGGGCAAGGTTCGTTTCTGAATTTGGCCCTCCTCGCGGCCTGGACCCTACTTACTTTCGCCTTGGCTCGCTGGCAATTTGCCAACGGGCTCACACAGGACGATTCGTTCCGACGGGGCGCAGCGTACTCGTCCGACAAGAAAGAAGCCTCTGGCTCGGTCCTCGATTCCTTCGGCAATCTTTTCCAAGACCCTATTGCTGCTCTTGTGCAAAAGGAACTGCGTTCCCTCGTCCGCATGCCGCGCGTTCGTGTGATGTTCGGCATGGCCTGCATCTTTAGCGCGGTCATATTCTTGCCCATCGTGATGGGCGAAGGCGGCCACAGTGGCCCCAGCTTCTTCCGGCGCGACTATTTCCCCTTCGTGAATCTCTATGCCTTGCTGATCCTTGCCGATGTATTACTGCTCAACATCTTCGGTACAGACCGCGGCGCGGCCCAACTGTACTTTCTTTCGCCCACCCCGTTGGTTAGTATTTTCAAAGCTAAGAATGTCGTCGCTTGGTTTTTCATCCTTTTGCAAAATCTATTGGTTGCTGCCGTCACGCCGCTCTTCATGCATGTCACTCCCATGAATCTGGCTGCGGGTTTCCTTGCCTCAGCCGTTGCAACCATAAACTTAATGTGGGCGGGCAATCTACTTTCCGTTATGATGCCGCGCCCCATCGATCCCAGCTCCACCATGCGCAAACAGGGCAATGCGAAAATCCAACTCTGGATTTTGCTCTGCACCATCGGTATGGCCATCCTTATCGGCCTTGGCTATCTCGCGCGTTGGGCTGTGGGCTCCGAGTGGGCTCTCTTGAGCGTTCTCGCCTTCGAGTTCATCGTCGGTTATGTGGTCTATCGCGTCGCGCTTGATTCTGCCGTCGAGCGCGGCATCGCCGAACGAGAACGCATTATCGATGCTCTTTCGAAAACCTCATCGCCCATCGGCGGCAGCGTCGGTTAGCTGTTTGCCGGGCAGTTCGGCGGGCATGGTTAAACTCACCTTATCCACTTCAATCCGTAGGTCGCCGTTCTCTTCTAGCTCAAACGCCGTCGCAAACTTCGCTCCCCACACGATCTCGTCGTAGCGATATGAAAACCGCGCATGCACACTTTGCCCGAAGCTCTCATCGTGCCCGCGCATCATGATCAGCACTTCCGCCTGCTGACGTTCCAACTCCTCGGCCGTTTTCCCCCACATCGGACTTCCTTCTACGATCGGATGCACCACCGTCCAAGTCAGCGGAAAGAACAACACCGACGGCCGCTCAAGAGTCAGTTGCGAATACTTCCTGTGTGGAACTCCCTCCTCGTTGAATTCAACCAGCATCAGCAGCACCCGCGCTTCGAGGTCGATGATGTTGTTCGAACGCCGGTTCACCACGCGAAACTGCAAGCTCGTTCCACCCATGTAAGGTGCCACCAGCATCGTCTTGCTGAACCCGAAACGCGCTGACGGCCGCGAGAATCGCCCGAACATCAATCCAGTAGCTATCGCGAAGCCCAGTACCCCAGCTACCGATTCAAAAACCGCCACCAGATTCGCAAGCGGTCCCACTGGCCACATGTTCCCGTAACCAACCGTAGTCAGCGTATGCGCACTGAAAAAGAAAGCATTCAACAAGGTTTCAATCGCGGTAGCCGCTTCGGCATTCTTCAGATTTTCGATGCCCACGGCCCAATACGCCAGTGCAAAGAGAGTGTTTACCACCAGAAATGCCAGCAGGATCAGCAGAAAAAAAACCGGCCAAGGCGTGCTGATCATAAACAGGTACGGGTGCCAGTCGCGCCAGCCCGCCCCAGTGCGGCGCACGTTGAACTGCCCATTCGGGTTAATCGCCCGCTTCAGTACACCCGTGTACTGCTGCGTCAACCCCGGATCAAACTGCGGCTTATCCATCTCTCCCATTCTCCGAAATGGCGCACCTGAAATCGGCCACACCTGAAATCGGCCACACCTGAAATCGGGACAGCCTGATCCAAGGAAATTTCCCATTTACCCCAAACCGTCAGAGCGCTCCCTCCCTATTTGGGAATTTCGCATGTAAGCCCCCGACTCTCGTATATATGCTCAGAAATGCCCGCTGCGTCGAACCCGGCGAGATATACCACGTCACCCAGCGCGGGGTAGACCGCAGGGACGTGTTCTTTTCCCGCGCCGATCGCCTCACCTATCTAAGCCTTGCTCAACTGAACGTAAAAGATTGCGAGGTCCGCATCTTGGCTTGGTGTCTCATGACGAACCACGCCAACCCAGAAGGCGCCGACCTCCTCGACTGGGATTTCTGGAGTCAACCTGGGCACGCCGCAGGATGGCGCGATAAGGTCGGCGACGTCGAAGACTATGCTGACATCCGCAACCTACGCGCCTGCACCTTTTCTGGCAAATCCTACGGAACCGAAGACTTCGTCCAACACTTCGCCAATCGTTTCCAACGCCAATGGCGACCCGTCGGCCGCCCCGCGATTACCCAAGTCGCCAAATTGCTCAATGTGCTCAATGGGACGGAGCGCTCTGCCTCCTTCGCGAAAATGAAAAATCCGCCTGGATCAGGCTGTCCCGATTTTCGCGCTTCTCCCCACCTCCGCCCCCCGCCGTCTCCGCCCACTAATCAAATAAACCGCCGCTCGCAACTCCAACAACGGATCTGCCGACGCCTCAATCCCATCTACCCGCGGGATCGGATCAAAAATAATGTGCCGCTGCTCCTCCGCATCACTTGCCACCGCCGTCCGCAACGTAATCTTCCCTAACTCCACCACTGCCCTACTCTCCGGCCAATGCACCGTCGCATCGTCCACCACATCACCCTCACCCGCCAATTGCGCCATCACCCTAAACTCAATCGCCCCGCGGCCCACCCGTTCCGCCAACTCATCAAACAGAAAATTGGCGCTCTTCTTCGCCGCCGCCGAGTCCTCCAGCGCTTCCACTCCCGCTTCCGGCACAATGCGATAGCGCCCAAAAATCCCCGCCCCGGCCTGATTCACAAACCGCATCGCCGTTACCCCAAAATAAGCCTCCCGCGCGAAACTCACCGGTGTCGGCTTCGGCATCTGCACAAACGCTAAAGCCTTCGGATGCGCCCCCAAATACTCCTCAATCGGCGTGGGCGCGGACCCTTTCGCTCCATCGCTTGAAGCCGCCAAGGCCCGCAAGAATTCCAAAAACTCCTGCCCGGTCCGCGTTGGGAATCCATCCGCTGAGTGGCTCACAATGTCCGTGTGCACCCGCTCGCCCAAATGGAACCGCACCGCCATCCCGCGCGGATTCGCATTCGCATCATTGTCAGGAATCACCGGAATCCCCGTCGAATTTGAGAAGCGCACCGTCACA
This sequence comes from Bryobacterales bacterium, assembly GCA_003169195.1. Taxonomy (GTDB): domain Bacteria; phylum Acidobacteriota; class Terriglobia; order Bryobacterales; family Bryobacteraceae; genus Bog-105. Next base: position 6,630 of record PMQB01000358.1, on the reverse strand, counting down.
GGTGTCGTCGTCCCGTTCGCGAAATGGGGTGCCCGCGAAATCTCGCTCGCCCCGGCGGCAGGCGTAAACGCGCCCGTAACTAGCATCCCTTTGGCATGCGCCGGCCGAAATCCCGGGTGCAACCCGAAAATCGTGTCAAATTGCTTCACCAACTCATCCGCCAGCGCAACAACTCGTTCGTCATTTGGAAGTGGCATCGTCCGATTGTCCGCCTTACCCTCTCCCTGCACAACTTCACGAATTACGGATAGCGAAAAGTACTCGCAAACCAGCTTACTTCTCGGGGTGTCTCCAATCACATTCTTGCCAAACAAGAAGGAGTACACTGAAAATGTTGCTTCGGCGACTCCTTCGGCTCGTTTTGCCCTCTTCGACGCGGCGTTCAAACAGTGAAAGACTACATAGAACTAACAAAACCTCGTATTACGTGGCTCATCGTCATGAGCACCGCAATCGGCTACTTTTTCGGCCATTCCGGTTCCTGGTCATTGTTAAATGCCTTACACACGCTGATCGGCACGGCCCTCATGGCCTCCGGAACTGCTGCCCTCAATCAGTGGTATGAACGCGAAGGCGACCTATTGATGAATCGCACCAAGATGCGTCCGCTTCCCTCCGGTCGCCTCATCGCTCATCGCGCCATGTGTTTCGGCATCGCCCTTGCTGTTGCTGGCACGTTAGAGCTCGGTTTCGGAGTCAATTGGCTCACCTCCGGTCTATGCGTCGCCACCCTGTTCATGTATCTCTTTCTCTACACTCCGCTGAAGCAGCGAACCTGGTGGTCCACTACCATTGGTGCCTTCCCCGGCGCCATGCCTCCACTCATCGGATTTGCAGGCGCCGCCGGCAAACTTACTGCCGAAGCCTGGGTGTTAAGCGCAATTCTCTTCCTCTGGCAGTTCCCGCATTTCTACGCCATCGCCTGGATGTATCGCGAAGATTACCAACGCGCCGGCATCAAAATGTTGCCCGTCGTCGAACCCGATGGCCGCTCCACCTCACGCCAAATCATTCTTTATTCATTAGCCCTCATCCCCATCAGCCTTCTTCCCAAATACATGGGCATGGTTGGCAGCATCTATCTGGTAGGCGCACTCGCCCTAGGCGTATGGTTCCTCTATTCCGGCGTCCAAGTCTCGCTCGACCGCACCCGCGCCAAAGCCCGCCGCGTGCTCCTCACATCGGTTATCTATCTACCAGCCCTCTACGCTCTAATGGTTCTAGACCCAGTTCGCCTGTGATGAATCGGAAGTACGCTCTACTCACACTGGTACTCCTCTCGTCGTGCACCCACACGCCTCCTCTCCCCAAGTACGATAGAGTCCCCCTATTCACCATGACCGATTCCAACGGTCAGCCCTTCTCCAGCACCGCCCTCCAAAACAAAGTCTGGGTCGCCGACTTCATCTACACAACCTGCCCCGCCGCCTGCCCCATGATGAGCGCCCGCATGAAAGTCGTTCATAAAGACATCGCTGGCCTCTCCGACGTCCGCATCGTCTCCTTCTCCGTCGATCCCAAAGACACACCCTCCGCTCTCAAAGCCTTCGGTTCCCGCTACGGCGGCGCCACCCCCGACTGGATTTTCTTAACCGGCTCTCCCGAAACCGTGCATCATATTGCTTTCGACATCTTTCACGCCGGCGACATCTTAGGCAAAATCGAACACAGTACCAAGTTCATCCTGGTTGATAGACAAGGCTACATCCGGGGTTACTATTCAAGCCTCGCCGCCGAAGGCGACACCGAAAGCGACGAGCACGCCATCCCCGAACTGCTCAAAGATCTGCAAACATTGAGGAAGGAATAATTCATTGGCACAACCAGCAACATCCGATCTGTCCCGCAAACCCGCTCCTGCGATTCTCACGCTCAGCGCTATCATCGCCGCATTTCTCATCTGGCTCATCTATTTCAAAGGTCGCGTCGCCGGTCCTGAATGGATCTCCATACTCCCCGCAGTCAATGCAGTTTGCAATTCCCTCAGCGCCATCTGCCTCATCTTCGGCTACATCAACATCCGCCGCTACAATCGCGTCGTTCACCAGCGCTTCATGCTCAGTGCCACCGCCTTCTCAGCCATCTTCTTAGTCAGCTACATCACGTATCACTACTTCCACGGCGACACGAAGTTCCCCGGCCACGGCATCGTCCGACCCATCTATTTCTTCATCCTCATCACTCACATCAGTCTGTCGATGGTCGCCCTCCCGCTCATACTAGGTACTCTCTGGTGGGCCCTCCGCAGCGAATTCCGCTTTCACAAAAAGATCGCCCGTTGGACCTTCCCCGTCTGGCTCTACGTCTCAGTCACCGGAGTGATCGTCTTCTTCATGTTGAGAGCCTACACCGCATGAGTTGGGACACCGAGTTATACGAGGCCCGCCATAACTTCGTCTGGAAAATGGGCGAAGGCGTCGTCGAGTTACTCGCACCTCGAGCTGGAGAACGTATCCTCGATCTAGGCTGCGGCCCCGGCCAACTCACTCAAAAAATCTCCGAAAGCGGCGCAGAAGTTGTGGGTGTTGATTCATCCCCCAGCATGATCGGCCAAGCCCGCCAAAACTTCCCCAAGCTCCGCTTCATCCTCCAAGACGCCGCCTCCATGACTTTCGAAAACGAATTCGACGCCGTCTTCTCCAACGCTGCCCTCCATTGGATGCTCGATCCCGTCGCCGTTGTCAGTGCCGTCTCCAAAGCCCTAAAACCCGGCGGCCGCTTCGTCGCCGAAATGGGAGGCAAAGGCAACATCCAAACCATCGTCTCCGCCATCCACGAAGTAGTCAAGAAGTACCACCCCCTCCCGCCTTCCCGCCAATACTATCCATCAGTCAGCGAGTACACATCCATCCTCGAGTCTCACGGTCTGGAGGTCCGCACCGCCCAACTCTTCGACCGTCCCACCCCCCTCGAAGGCGACGCCGGCATGGAAAACTGGCTCAAACAATTCAAGCTCTACTACTTCGAAGGTCTCCCCCCAACCGCTCTCCAAGAAGTCATCTCCCTCCTTCGCCCCAAACTCCACAAACCCTCCGGCTGGCTAGCCGACTACCGCCGCCTCCGCTTTATAGCCGTCAAACTTTGAGATTTCTTTTCAGCCTTTCAAACTATGTTTCATGCCATCCTATCGTCGCCGCCTGCCCCACATCTGGCGGATCGATCATCCCCTCTTTCTCACTTGGCGTCTTAGATAACACCCTTCCTGCCCATCGGTCATTTCCTCGACCATCGCTCGAATCCGGCAAAGCATTCGTAGCCATGGACCGCCTTCTGGACACAGCCATTTCCGGCCCTCTTTACTTATCCAAACCTGCCGTCGCCGATATGGTTGTCGAGTCCTTGTACCACACCTCCACGATTCTGCAACGTTGCAACTACATGCCTTCGTCGTCATGCCAAACCACGTACACTTGCTGCTTACCCGAAACGTCCCGCTCCCTCAGTTCATGCAGCATCTCAGGAGCTTCACCGCCAAAAGTGCCAACGAAATATTGGGCCAAATGGGAAATGCATTTTGGCAAGAAGAAACCTACGACCGCGTAGTCCGCGATTCCTCCTCTGCCACCCGCATCCACCACTACATCGAACAAAACCCCGTCCGCGCTGGCCTCGCCACCGAACCATCCCACTACCGCTGGTCCAGCGCCGGTTGGCCCTATCCAATCACCAACGCCGATCACTCAAAGTGAACTTCTCGTGTTGTGGTCTGGTGTGGGGCGGAGGTCCCGCTCCGCGTGGGAAGCTCCCGCTTCCCACAACTCAAAAAGCGCCCGAAAATCATCCTCCCAAAATCTCAATCCTACGAAAAATAGCGGCACTTGAACTCTTACGAAATCAATGACATGCAAGCCGAGCATCCCCTGAAAAAAATTAGACCGCCGCCGCGGCAATTTTTCGCCGCGTCCCGGTGGCCGCGCGCGGCGTGGTGAATCCTTCGAAAAGTCGTATTTTTAAACCCTGCCGAATCAATAGGATAAAATTTGACCCTCCCAAACAAATCCCCCTGGACTCCCCGGCCGCAGGCCCCTTTTCATCCCTCGTTGCGGCGGCCTGAAGGGCCGTCGTGGGGGAGTCACAGCTCTCGAAAAAAATCTTTAACTTTTTTATCCCCAATTCCCTCAGTAACTTACCGCCAATTTCCTCTCCCATATCTTTCTCCGATGGTTCGTTTCAGGGGTTACTCATGCTAATTTCAACCAGGCTCACCAGAGGCGTTCACCTCTCGGTGGGCTTTTCTATTTCTACTCACACAAGGAGTCCGCACATGTCTGACCGTTCCATCCGCCGCGCCGCCGAGCGCGAAGCCCTCAAAGCCGCCCGCAAAGCCGCCGCCCGCCAAGCCATGCAACAACAACCAGAATCCCCCGAAATCAGCGCCGCTCGCCTCGCGGCAAACCGAACCAATGCCCAATCCTCTACCGGTCCAACCAGTACCGAAGGTAAAGCGAAAGTCTCATTAAACGCATTAAAAACAGGCCTCACCGGAGTCACCGTCCTTCTTCCCTCCGATGATGCCGAAGCTTACAAGTCCCACATCCTGTCTTACGAAAATCTCTTCAAACCCGTCGGCCCCGAAGAATGCGCGCTTACCCAATCCATCGCCGACCTCCGCTGGCGCCTCAACCGCATTCCGTCACTCGAAATGGCTCTACTCACCATCGGCCGCGCCGAGTTGGCTAAGCAAGACGAAAGCTTCAACCAAACCACCCTCACCCCCATCCTCGAAATGGAGATCCGCCGCATCTACGTCAAGGACTTCCGCAATCTCCAACTCCAGGAGAACCGGCTCGCGCGCCGCCGCGAAAAAGAAATGGCCGAGTTGAAAGCCCTCCAAGCCCAACGCAAAGCGCAAGAACAAAAAGACATGCTCGAAGCCGCAAACCTTTACGTCGCCGCTCGCGCCCAAAACAAACCCTTCGACTTCGATTCCATTGGCTTTGAATTTTCAAAAGACCATTTCATCCAGTTCCTCGCCCAGCAAAAGCCCGCCATCCAATACCAGGAACTCAACGGAACCCAGCAAGCCACCGCCTAATCGGGTGGCGCAGGTCCAACATTTGCGAAAAGGTGGCGCGGGGCCATGCCCGGCGGCCTTCATGATTCACGCCAACACTATCACTGCGTCTAAACTAGAAGACAACCCGCCGCCCCGTCGCTGCCACGCGTCGCCGAAACACAACTTGGTAAAAAGGTATCTCAGTGACCAAACAAGAAATCATCCTCGCCCAAAAAGAATTCCTCTTCCCCTCGGTCTTCCATTACTTCAAAGACCCGCTCGTCATCGAACGCGCCAAAGACCAATTCGTCTGGGATGCCGACGGCCACCAGTACCTCGATTTCTTCGGCGGCATCCTCACCGTCAGCGTTGGCCACTGCAACGATAAAGTTGACGCCAAAGTCAAAACGCAGCTTGATAAACTCCAGCACGTCTCTACCGTCTTTCTCACCGAACCCCAAGTCGCACTCGCCCAAAAAATCGCCTCCATTACTCCCGGCAATCTCACCAAGTCCTTCTTCACCAACAGCGGCACCGAAGCCAACGAAACGGCCATCATGCTCGCCCGCTGCTACACCGGTTCGAGTGACATCATCGCCCTCCGCCATGCCTATCACGGCCGCTCCTCTATGGCTCTCGCCGTCACCGGTCACGCCACATGGAAAGTCGGTCCGCAAACCCAACCCGGCGTCGTCTTCGCCCACAACGCCTATTGCTATCGCTGCCCCTTCGGCCTCACATATCCTTCCTGCAATGTCAAATGTGCGCAAGACGTCGAAGAACTCATACGCACCACCACGCCCGGCCGCATCGCCGGCATGATCGCCGAACCCATCCAAGGTGTCGGTGGCTTCATCACACCACCCAAAGAATATTTCAAAATCGTCTCCGACATCGTCCGCAAATACGGCGGCATCTTCATCAGTGACGAAGTCCAAACCGGCTGGGGCCGCACTGGCAACAAGTGGTTCGGCATCGAACAATGGGGCGTCACACCCGACGTCATGACCAGCGCTAAAGGCCTTGGCAACGGCATGCCCATTGGTCTCACCGTTACCCGCCCGGAAATTGCCGAAGCTTGGAAAGGTGTTCACATCTCCACCTTCGGAGGCAACCCCATCACCAACACCGCCGCCAAGGCCGTCATTGATCTCATCGAAGAAGAAAACCTCGCCGCCAACGCCGCCGACACCGGCGCCTATCTCCGCGCCCAACTCGAAGAACTCCAGAAAAAACATCCCGTCATCGGCGACGTCCGCGGCATGGGTCTCATGCAAGGTCTCGAACTCGTCGAAGATCCCGCGTCCAAAACGCCTGCCCCGCAACACGCCCTACGCGTCATGGAAGGCGCTCGCGAACAGCGCATTCTCATCGGCCGCGGCGGCCTTTACGGCAACGTCATCCGTATCTCACCGCCTCTCAACATCCAGAAGCCCGACGTCGACGAATTCATCAAACGTCTCGATTGCGCTTTCAGGAGTCTCAATTGAACTTCCCGGAACTCCATCCCCCTTTAGCTCCACAGGCAGCGGTAACCGAAGCGAACCGCTGCCTGTTCTGCTTCGATGCCCCCTGCGCCGCCGCCTGTCCCACACACATTGATGTCCCGCGCTTCATCAAGAAAATCGCCACCG
>PMQB01000544.1 GCA_003169195.1 Bryobacterales bacterium | reverse complement strand
ACTGTTCTTGCCTCGCCAGACTACGTCTCCCGGCATACGGCCAAGCGGCAAATTGAAGTTAGCGACAAGTGCGGCGGCTAAGCCGAGAGCGATTAAGACGGCTCCGGCAAGGATCATGACCCGCGCGAGTTGCATACCTCATTTTACTTTCCTGTTTTGCTTCGCAGTGCGCGTTAATTCGGATTAGACCGTAACGAGGCGACGCTCACTGTCATTCCTACTCCATTGTGGCGATTAGATTCGTCCATAATTTGCCGAGCCTCAGCGTCCATCTTTCTTCCTTCGCGCTTTCGGCCCATCTTCTTAAGCAGCGCGGCGTAATTCAATAACACAGCGGCATACGTGGGATGGTCTTTCCCCAATTTCTTAGCGGCAATGTCGAGCGAGTGTTGAAAGGTAACTTCCGCTTGTTCAGGATTGCCATCATGCACGTAGATAGTGGCGAGATTGTTAAGCGGCACGACGAGCGCGGGATTCTCAGGTCCTAATTCTTTTCCCAAAATGCGTAGTGCTTCCTCTTCTGCTTCCGCGGCTTCCCGGTAACGCTGCTGGTGGTTGCGAATGGCGCCCATGTCGTTCAACAGTTCGGCCAACACTTGGAGATCTAGGTTCCCCTTTGTTTGAATGGCTGACTCAGAATCCAATAATGCAGCCTCCGCCTCTTGATAACGGCTCTGACTGCAAAACAGTTTTGCCAAAAAGTCTCGGGCGATAGCCAAGTCTCTTTCTGAAATATTCGCCGAGTGATTGGCGATCGCTTTCTGAAGAGATTCGATCACATCAGTTCGGTCATCGTTGTGCGTAGGTAGCAGGGCCACGCGCGCCATAAGAATGCTATAGTCCAGCGATTGTGGGCCTTCGGTTTTTTCCACGATCGCCATGGCTTGGTGAAACTCTCGTTCAGACTTGGCGAACTGTCCTTCTTCCGCGTAAACGGCGGCAAAGTCATCATGCAGCATGGCGAATACTTGAGGGTTGAGGTGTTTCTCTTCTGCCGTGTGGAGTGCTGTTTGGAACGCGTCGGCCGCGGCCGAATAGTTTCCGGCCAGCAAAAGAGATTCTCCTTCCGATTGCCAGTAGTCCCAACCCTGGTTACTCTCGCCGTTAGTGCCTCGGTCACTGGCGCGGAGGACTGAAAGACTCACGATGGCACAGAGCGCAAGCGGCAAAGCCCGACTGTAACTAAACCTCCCAAGGTGTGTAAATCTTTCATTCAGGTCACTGTGGAAGTTAGCCATGCACTTCTCCTCGCGTCTACTTTCACCCGTCTGACGCGTTTTCTCCGGCGAACATCTGCATGGCAAAAATGCAGTGGAATATTTACCGAACGAGAGTGGTTAGCCAGAGGTTGGACGAAGGAAGTGGGTGCAGGGGAAACTATCTGTGAAGGTTGGCTTCAGGTCAAACGTCTAGGCACAAAAGTGGCGCATCGGGAAACTGAACAGACTCCCGGGCACCACTCTCCTAAGTCGCGGCCGCCAGTGATTCAGCTCAAGCGGTGTGTTCTGCGGCTGCGGGTTCCCGCCTTGAACCGGCAACGCGTTCTTTCAGTTCTTTGCTGGGCCGGAAGGTGGCCTTACGGCTCGCCGGAATTTCAATACTCGCGCCTGTGCTCGGATTCCGACCGGTACGGGCTTTCGTCTCCTTTGCCTCGAAGATGCCAAGGCCGCGCATTTCTACTTTTTCTCCCGCCGCCAAAGCACTCGCCGTTTTTTCAACAAGGGCTTCGTAAAGGCGTTCGACATCTGTTTTTGATTGGCCCGTAGTGGCTGCCACTTGCTCAATCAACTGTTGTTTCGTCATTGCTGTTAGCATAAACCCTCACGGTTCTCGATTATGCATGAACTTTCACTATTTCCGCGGAGTTGCTAACTGCCGGACACACGCCGTTCGAAGAATCTTGTTATCTTACAGGCGTGAGGCTGCTGGCCATCCTGCTTACTCTTGGCTGCTCTACCGCGGCTGCGCAGAGCCCCGATCGGTGGACACTCGCGCAAAACTCGCACTTTGAGATCTATTCGCAAACCGCCGATAAAACTGCCCAAAACGCGTTGCTCTGGTTTGAGCAATTGAGAAGTTTTTTTCAGCAAAGTGGCTTGTTCGCCGGGGGCTTTCATGATCAAGGCCGGCCCACCTTGCGGGTAATTGGGTTCCGCTCGGAACGAGACTACGCCGAATACCGCATCCGTCCCTTGGCCGATGCTTACTATACCTCGAACGGGAAGCGCGAATACATTGTTCTGGCCAGCATGAAACCTAAGGAATTTGGTGTGGCGGCGCATGAGTATGCCCACTATGTTCTGCACGCCAATGGATTGAAACTGCCCAGTTGCATTCAAGAAGGGCTCGCCGAGTTCTTCTCCACGTTGCGTGTTAAGAACCAAGGATACGAATTGGGGGGCGATCTGCCGGCTCGCAGCCAAACGCTAGAGCGCGACAGGAACGGGCTATTGCCGCTAACTGAGTTGCTGGCCGTGAACGGTGAATCCGGTGTGTTCCGTTCTCGCAAAGGCGCAGAGGTTTTCTATGCGGAAAGTTGGGCGCTGGTAGATATGTTGATGGGTTCAGCCGCTTATTCTGGGCGTTTCGCGGAGTTTGTAGCACAGTCCAACGCAGGGGCCAGCGGAGACCAGCTTTTCAGGAAGGTATATGGCAAGTCACTCGAAGAAGTGGCCGCCGATCTGGAGATTTGGGTGCGCGATGAGCATCTACCGCGCGAAATCGTTTCTCCCGCGAGTGATTTGCAGGAAATGCAGATTTCTCCCCTTTCAGCGATCCAGTCTCGTTCGTTACTCGCCCAGTTACTGGTGCTGGCCGGGCACCTGGATGAGGCAAGCGTTCGGTATCAGGATCTGGCTCGCCTGGAACCAGCCAATCCTGATTTCTTGGCCGCGCTTGGTGATATTGCAGAAAAGCAGGACCGACTGGGCGACGCGTTGCACTTGTGGCGGCAAGCTCTTGACCATGAAACCAAAGATGCGGATCTCTGTTACCGCTATGCGTTGCTGGCGGAGGATTCTGGAGTCTCGTCTACGGAGGTGACCAGCGCACTGGAACGAGCTGTTCTGTTAGACCCTGGCTTTGACGATGCACGCTACAAATTGGCTCTGCTCCAATACCGCGCTGGTGAATATCAATCGGCGGTGGTGCAGTTGCGGGCTATGCGCCTTCCTGTTGCATCGCGGCGTTTCGCGTATTGGATCGCGTTGGCCGCCGCCTTGCTCGAATTGAAACAGCATGAGCAAGCGAAGGCAGCCGCAGAGGAAGCTTTTAGAGTTGCCCAGACCGATGATCAGAAGATGTCCGCCCGGCGTACCGTTTTAATGGCGGACACCGATTTTACAGTGCAGTTCGCTACAGATGCTGAAGGCCATTCGCACATCATCACCACGCGCGTGCCGCACGGAACGGCAGATTGGAATCCCTTTATTGAACCGTCTGATCAAATCCAACACGCCAGCGGAGAACTGACGGAGGTGCTCTGTTCTAAAGGAAAGTTGACGGGTTTTGTGATCACAACAGCGAGCGATACAGTCAAAGTGGAAGTGCCCGATCCCTTTCATGTATTGATGCGCAACGCGCCGAGTGAATTCTTTTGCGGCCCAATGCAGGCAAGAGCCGTGGAAGCTGATTATGCTGTTACGCGCGAGGCGGGAAGGAACCGCAACATTTTGCGCGGCATGACCTACAAGCAATAGGCTCGTACGGTTGACATTGGCTCTTGCGATAAACTAACGCCTAGCCAAGTCTTATGAGCACTGTCAATACCTATCCGCCCAGCAAAGATTTTGTAAAAACTGCGCAAGTGCAAGGCATGGACGCCTATCGCGCGCTATACGAAAGTGCCAAAGCCGATCCGGAAAAATTCTGGTCGGAACTCGCGCAGCAGGAGCTTTCGTGGTTCAAGCCGTTTACCAAAGGCTTGGAATGGAATCCGCCCTTCGCGAAATGGTTCACCGGCGGCAAGATCAATGCGAGTTACAACTGCCTGGACCGGCATATTGCCGCGGGCAACGGCGATAAGACGGCGATTATGTTCGAAGGCGAACCCGGCGATACGCGTGATATCAGCTATCGCGAGTTGCATCGCTTGGTGTGCCGCTTTGCCACTGTACTCAAACAACTCGGATATAAAGCCGGCGATCGCGCGATAGTCTACATGCCCATGATCCCCGAACTGCCTATTGCCTTACTGGCATGTGCGCGTCTTGGAATCACCCATAGTGTTGTGTTCGGTGGTTTCTCTGCGGAAGCATTAAAGGCGCGGACGCAGGATCTAGAGGCCACTCTTGTTATTACGGCGGATGGCGGCTGGCGGCGCGGCAAAGAGGTCAACCTCAAGGGCGCGGTCGATGAGTCACTCGAAGAGTGTCCCAACGTGCGCAACGTAGTAGTTTACAAACGGACCGGCTCAACTATTCCCATGAAGGCCGGCCGCGATTTGTGGTGGCACGAACTCGATCAGAAACTCAACGCGAAGGAAGCGGAGAGTTGTCCCGCCGAAGAACTCGATTCGGAACACCCGCTCTTTGTTCTCTACACGTCCGGTACCACTGGCAAACCGAAGGGAATTCTCCATACAACCGCCGGCTATCTGCTGCAAACATCCATGACTATGAAGTGGGTGTTTGATCTCCAACCGAAAGATATTTATTGGTGTACTGCCGATATTGGCTGGGTCACTGGGCATAGCTACATCGTGTATGGGCCGCTAGCTGCTGGTGCCACTGCGGTCATTTACGAAGGCGCCCCCGATTATCCTGCGTTTGATCGCTTTTGGCAGATTGTGGAAAAGCGCAAGGTGTCGATTTTCTACACTTCGCCTACAGCGATTCGTGCACTCATTCGGCAGGGAGACGATTGGCCGAACAAGCACGATCTCTCCAGCCTTCGATTACTCGGCTCGGTGGGAGAGCCAATCAATCCGGCGGCGTGGGAGTGGTATTACAAGGTGATTGGCAAAGAGAAGTGCCCCATTGTCGATACATGGTGGCAGACCGAAAC
>PMQB01000386.1 GCA_003169195.1 Bryobacterales bacterium | reverse complement strand
ACCCGGACCTATCGAACACTCCATCCGAATACGGAACCTAGGCTCGGACGAACTCTGGCTTCCACTACAAGACAGTCTGCGGTTTGATTTTCAAGTTCGTACCAGCAAGCCACTCACTCAGTTCTGGGTTGAAAAAGGCGCCAGTTCACCTTCTGATATAGGCACCCATATCGTCCCGTTCCAGGAAGGCAGCGAGTGGATTGGCACCTCCAGCACCTACGCCCACGCTGGCAAAGACGTCCCTCGCGAGATGATCCCTTACCTACTCATCGAAAGCGAACCGACTAGCTGGTATATGGGAATTGAATTCAGCGGCCGCACCCGAATTCGCTTACAGCGCAGCGGTGACTCACTCTCTGGCGAAGCAGGACTCAACCCGAATCCCGGTCCCTATCGAACTCGGTTGCCTGCAGGAGGAACCTACGAGACACCCACCATCTTTCTAGGCGCATTTCAAGGAACTCCCGACGATGCCGGAAACGCACTGCACCGCTGGATTCGTGCTGCACTCAACAATCCATTCACCCTCCGCAACCCGCACTATCCTCTCTTAGTCAGCAACAGTTGGGGCAGCGGCATGGCCATCAACGAACAACAAGCTCATCATATGATCGACGATGCCTCCGCACTCGGCCTAGAGATGTTCCATCTCGACGCCGGCTGGTTCCGCACCATCGGCGACTGGACTTCGAATCCCGAGAAATTCCCAAACGGCGTCGCCTTCGTTGCCGACTACGCCCACCACAAAGGCCTGCGCTTCGGTCTCTGGACCGACTGGACTCAGGCTGGCATAGGCACGCGACCAGGCGCATTGAACGTCTTCGATCCCAAAACTCGCGACTGGCTTACCACAGACGCACCCGCTGATTGGAAACCCGAGGATTTCAAAGGCATCACCATTGACATCGGCTTACCCGCCGCCCGCAATTGGGCAGCTGCGAAGATCCAAAGCATCATTCACGATCTCCACATCGACATGCTCGAGCACGATGGCTATCTAGTAGCCGAAGGCTGCGACCGTACCGATCACCCGCATGCTCCAGCCACAACGAAACAGTTCAAAGACGAAGGCTCTCTGTGGGTGGAAGGCCCGAACGATACCGACGTCAGCGACCACGCCACTCGCGCCTATTATCAAATCCAGTCAAAACTCCGCAGCCAGTTCCCAAACCTGCTACTCGAAATCTGTAACGACGGTGGCCGCATGGTAGATTTCGGCAGCGCCGNNCCACGGCGACTACTTCTCCATCACCGACGCCTACGACCCACTCTCCAACCGCCGCGCCTTCTACGACGCAAGCTACGTGCTTCCTCCCGCCATGCTCGAAACCTATGTGCAAAACTGGCCCACTCCCAAAATCGAAAACTTCCGCTACATGCTGCGCAGCGGCATGATGGGCTGGTTTACTCTCATGATGGATTCCAACACCTGGACACCGGAGCAGCACGCCGTCGCACGTACGGAGTTTGATCTATATAAGCAAAAACTTCGTCCCCTGATTCGCCAAGCTAATCTCTATCACGTGTCAGATCGACCCACCGCTGAACACTGGGATGGCATCGAATACTTCGATTCCAACTCTCAAGCAGGTGTATTATTTGCATTCCACGGTACAGATACAAGCGAAACAACTCATCGCTTTCCTTTGCTCGGATTGCAGCTGCGAAGCGTCTACTCACTCACATTTCAAGATCACACGTCGCAAGACTACGCCGCAGTCGGCGCAGACTTGATGAAGGCCGGAATCGTAGTGCGATCATCGCTTCCCAACTCATCTGAACTCGTTTTTCTAGTCCGTAAGCGCTAGCACGCCTAGTCACTATCAACCAGCTCCGCGCTTCAATTAGTAAGTTTCCTCGCAGTCTTCGTATACTCACAACTCGTCTCCTAGATGTAGAAGAATTTTACTTCTGGAGATATCAAACCTATGCAACAAAAATTCCGTCCCCTGATTGCTACTTCTTTGGCAGTTGCTGGAATCGGCTTAATCGCATCTGCTTTCGCGCAACCTGCAAAAGCAGATCAGTGGGACAAGTTAACTTATCTCACAATTCACGAGAGGATGATCGCTGGCAACAAAGTATTGGAGCCAGGCACCTATGTGTGGAAGCTGCTAGATTCGCAGAGCGACCGCCACATCGTTCAGATTTTTGACAAAGATCAGCAGCACTTAGAAGAAACAATCCTGGCGATACCCAACTACCGCTTAGAGCCGACGGGCAATTCGCGCTTCTCGTTTTGGGAAACGCCTCCCGGCGTACCGAAAGCAATTCGCGCTTGGTTCTACCCCGGAGACAACTTCGGACAAGAGTTCAAATATCCCAAGAAGTTAATCGCGCAACTCGCGTCCGCTGTTCCCGTGCCTGTTTCCGAGTCATATCGAGAACCGGAGCCCGCTCCAGCACCGTCTCCCGCAGCAGCGGCTCTAGCACCAGCTCCACAGCCTGAAGCAACAGAGCCCACACCCGCACCCGAGCCACAACCAGCACCGGAGGCTAGTAATAATGCCGCTCCTGCGCCGCAAGACAGCACAAACACTCTGCCGCACACAGCCAGCAACATTCCACTCATTGCATTCTTGGGCTTGGCCTCATTCGGTTTAGCAGCGATGTTCTCATTGGCGCCAAAGCGCCGATAAACTCCGTTACAGTGGTTCTTAGAGCGCGGGCGCAACAGTGCCCGCCTCTCGGAATGAGCCAGATATGAGATGCGTTCGCCATTTCGCTTGTAGTCTAGGTTTGCTGGCGTTGGGAGGTTCTTTCTCGCAATCCCAGACTCCGCCAGCCATTCGGGGTGGATTCACGATCTCTGACAATGTCGATCTAGTTTTGCTCGACGTTAGTGTGAAGGATCGGCATTCTGGATACGTGGCAGATTTACAGAAATCTAACTTTCGGATCTTGGAGGACGGCAAAGAAAGACCGATCACTCAGTTTGGCAACGTAGACACACCGGTCACCGTAGGTCTGGTTGTCGATAACAGTGGCAGTATGCGGTCGAAGAGATCCGAAATATTGCAGGCAGGTCTTGCATTCGCTCATGAAAGCAACTCCAAAGACGAGTTTTTCGTGGTGAACTTCAACAACTCTGTTATCTCAGGTTTGCCCCCTCAGCTTCCGTTTACCGACAATCTGCAGATTCTACATCAAGCTCTCTACTATGGAAGCCCATCCGGCCAGACAGCCCTATATGATGCAATCGCTTACTCGTTACGCCACTTGGAACTGGCGCATCAAGAACAGCGAACGTTGATCGTTGTGAGTGACGGCGGCGATAATATCAGCAAGACAGCGCTTCCCGATTTGTTGAATCAGATCGAGTCGTCGCGCGCAACCATTTACACCATTGGGTTGGTTGACCCCGAGAACAAAGATTTAAAGCCGGGCGTGCTTAAGAAAATGGCAGCCATCAGCGGCGGTTCCTATTTTCAACCGCGAGAACTGGCGGACGTGCGCAGTGTCTTCTCCCAAATCTCGCAAGACATTCGCCATCGTTATACCATCGGCTTCACTCCGAGCGAAGGGAAAGGGGATGGCGAGATTCGCTCAGTTAAAGTGACTGCAGAGCGTTCGGGCCAGCGGCTGATTTGCAAAACACGTTCCACGTTCCGCGTTCCTTCGGCTAGCGGAAAAGTATGAAACATCTCTTTCTGTGGCTTGGATTGGGATGTCTCGGATATTGCGCTTACACACTAGGAATGGAGCGATTAAATCAGTCTTACGATAACTGGGTTTTCGAACAGCACATTGCCGGTCGACCAAACGCGGATCTTGCGGATTACTTGCGTGAACGCAGTCCCTTTACTTTCTTAGTAAAGGATGAGAGTGCGGCCTCGTCAACTACTCCTTCGCTTCCTGGGACTCACCCAGCTACACCACAATATGACGCTCTGCTGGGAAGAATAGAAATTAGCCGGCTTAATCTTTCCGCCATGGTTCGCGAAGGTGTGGACTCAAGAACGCTCAGCAATTCAGTAGGTCACGTTCCGTCTACGCCTCTGCCGGGCCACTCGGGCAATTTTGCTTTGGCGGCGCATCGTGACACCTTGTTCCGCGCATTGAAGGATATTCGGCTCGATGACCTGATCACATTCGAGTCGCAAAACCAGACCTACACGTATCGCGTCTATCATACGCTTATCGTCAAGCCCACCGATGTCGCTGTCTTGCAGTCCGATGGCCATGAGTCTCTCACTCTCATTACCTGCTATCCGTTCTACTACATTGGATCAGCACCCAAGCGCTTTATTGTGCAAGCGCGCCTGGTGCCTGAAACGGAACTCTCCGCCAGGTAGCTGACTTATTGCGTGAAATAGCGCAGGAACGAGTTATTCTGCGCGCCGTCCGTTTGTGATTGCAGTGGAAACAAGAACATGCGGTGGTCCGCTGTGTGCATCCATTATCTATGAACAGAAAGGATGATGAAAACCATGCCACTTCTTGAACTTGACGATGCCGTTAGAACACAAACAACAAGCGGCACAATGAAAGCCTTGGTCTTCCGCGGTAAAGGGCAATTCCAGTTAGAAGATAAACCTATACCCAAAGCTGGCGCGGGCGAAGCAATTGTGAAAGTGCGCCTCACCACGATATGCGGAACGGACATCCATATTGTGCGCGGCGAGTATCCAGTGAATCCAGGTCTGACCATCGGTCACGAAGCAGTGGGCGTCATTCATGAGCTTGGCCCAGGAGTTACCGGCTATGAAGTTGGTCAAAGAGTGCTGGTGGGCGCCATTACTCCATGCGGACAGTGTGAACCCTGTCTGGGCGGCCACACCTCCCAGTGCGGTGGAGCACTCGGCGGTTGGCGTTTGGGCAATTCCGCCGATGGCGTGCAGGCCGAATATTTTCGTGTGCCTTTCGCCCAAGCAAACTTGGCGATCATACCGGACGGCCTTGCCGACGAAGACGTGATTCTTCTGGCTGACATCGCGTCCACCGGTTTCAGCGCCGCAGAGAGCGGCAAGATTCGCTTGGGTGACACGGTGGCCGTGTTTGCGCAAGGTCCAATCGGCCTGTGTGCCACCTT
>PMQB01000217.1 GCA_003169195.1 Bryobacterales bacterium | reverse complement strand
GTGGGAGTGGTGTTGTTGGCGGAGGCGGTCATGACTTGATTGGCTCCGCTGGTTTTGGCGGCCTCGTTGGCTTTGTTCGC
Source organism: Bryobacterales bacterium (assembly GCA_003169195.1). Taxonomy (GTDB): domain Bacteria; phylum Acidobacteriota; class Terriglobia; order Bryobacterales; family Bryobacteraceae; genus Bog-105. Next base: position 9,088 of record PMQB01000217.1, on the reverse strand, counting down.
TTCCGCGACTTTGGCGGCTTTAGTAGCTGCCTTTCTGGCGGCACGCTCGGCGGCGCGTCGGATGGTGCGGTCTGACATTGTTCGGTCCTCGTTTCCTGGTTAGAAAGTAACCCGGCGCGTGAGTCTGGCTGAATGGAGTTTGCGGTTTTGGGAGGGGTCGAAATGGGTTAAGTGGTTTGCAATGAGGGGCGGAGGGGGAATGGAAAAAAACTTACAAGAGTTGTGACCGGTTTTTTGGAGTGGGTACGAGTGGGTTGCGGGCACTCCCAAAAGACAGCGTGCCTGGACCAAAGATAGGAGCAATATAAGGACGATCCTGGCATAAAATACGCCATTGGCGTATGCCATTCCCTGCATGCGGTTATCAAGACACCGGCGTTCTTGCGGAAGATGAAAGCAGCATGTCCCAAAACGAAACCTAAAGCCGCGACCCGGGCCGGACAAAGCATCTCAGTATGATCCGGTGAATGATTATGCAAAGAAGGAACGGAGCGCCACGGCCCCTACGACGAATCCGGCAAGTGCTATTGAATGCGACTATTGCAGGTAACACGCGCACTTTTGACTTGAGCCTGCGCGTGTTACTCCGCTGAATGAATACGATTGTGAAAGCTGGGCGTGGCGCCATTTTGCTGGTGCCGATAGCAATCTGTTTCAGAGCCAGACAGCTTGCGTGGAAGACGCAACGCACGTAAAGCACTGAAACGGTATTAGCGTCATATCGGTTTTACGCTGCGGCTGCGGCGCGTTGGTTGGTCTGTTGAGCGATGGTGGTTAGGAGTTCATCCGCATGCTTCTCTTCGTCGAGAGTCTGCTGCAGCAGTTCTACGTGTTCCGAAAAGCCCAGAACTTGGGCCCAATTACGGGCTGAGCCGTAGCTGGCGATTTCGTAGTGTTCGATCTTTTGGGCGGTGGCCAGCAAGCCGGCATCGCGCAACAGACCTTTGTCGGATTCGCTGACGATGTTTTCGCCGGAGCCGATGAGCGCTGTGATGATGGGGTCCTTTTTATCGTCCACATCGCCGTCGTTGATTTCAGCGATGATTTGTTCCAGGCGAGAGACGTGCCCCTGTGTTTCTTGCAAGTGAGTCTGAAATGCTTGTTTGAGCTGATCATCGGTTGTGTTCTCGATCATGCTCTGAAGACCCTTGACGATCTGGTTCTCAGTAGACAGCAGGTAGCGCACCTGCAGCGTATATAACGAACGAAAGTCTTTGATGTTGTTTGGTGTAAGAAAACCCATTTGTTTACCTCTTAAGGAGTGAATGACTCCCCGCGGTTAGAGGGAGGCTGGCGGCGGCGGGTTTCGATGGGTAATCTACCAACGCGCTATGTTCGTTGGATATATGCTGATTCTGGCTTCGGCGTCGCCGCGACGCCATGAACTGTTGCTGGCGGCGGGCTTGCCACATATCGTGCGCACAAGTGCCACTCCGGAAGTGCGTTTGCCTGGCGAACCACCTACGGTGTTTGTGCAGCGAGTGGCACAAGAGAAAGCGCGGGCGATTCCGCATGAGGCTACCGACATTGTCCTGGCTGCCGATACAGTTGTCTGTTTTGGCGAGGAAGGACCGGAGCAAGAGATGTTCGGCAAACCGCGCGACGACGAAGACGCGATGCGGATGCTGCGACGCCTGTCGGGCTGCGATCATTTTGTATACACTGGCATTTGCATCCTAAATAAAGAACGCACCATTAAGGATCTGGCCGCCACCAAAGTTTCTTTTGCCGTGCTGACAGAAGAGGAGATTCAGGAGTACACTCGAAGCGGGGAGACGCGTGATAAAGCCGGGGCCTATGCTATTCAAGGTTGGGCGTCGCGCTTCGTAACGCAAATAGAAGGTTGCTATCACAACGTAGTTGGTCTGCCTGTGTCGTTGGTTTATTCCCATCTCAAACTGTTATGACGCCTTTATCTTCCGCATTATGGCGATTTCTTCGCAGCCTTCGCTGGGGGCTGCTGTTTGCTCCTTTGCCTATTTTTGTTTGTATGGCGGTTTTTGCGGCGCGCGACAATTCGATCCCGGATTGGAAGCAGCAAGGCGTCATTTTTCTGGATGAATCGCCGAATGCGCGGCAGCATCCGGTGCCAGTGCAAGCGGTGCATGTAGGCGAAGGGTTTTGGTCGCCGCGCCGGCGTGCTGTGACGGATAAAAGTCTGCCTTCGTTGCTCCTGCTGCTGGAAGAGCATGGGGTGGTTGATAATTTCCGGCGGTTGGCTGGTCGGCCGGAACTGCCGCGGCGGGGACCGTTGTATACGGATTCGGACCTATATAAGTGGGTGGAGGCGGCGGCCTGGGCGCTGGCTTCGAATGAGACTCCGGATGCGGAGCGAGCGCAACTCAAAGGGGATATCGATTCGTTGATCGGCCATATTGTTGGCGCGCAGGAACCGAGCGGCTATCTCAATACCTATTATGTTGGCGACAAAGTGCATCTGCGCTTTACGGAACTGACACGATCGCACGAAGACTATTGTTTGGGCCATTTGCTGCAGGCCGGGATTGCGTATTACCGGGCGACGGGCAATCGCAAATTGCTGGATACGGGGATTCGCTTTGCCGATTACGTAGTTGAAAACTTTGGACCGACGAAGCGGCCGTTTGTGACCGGTCATCCGGAGTTGGAGATGGCGATGGTGGAGTTGTACCGCACCACGCGCCAACCCAAGTATCTTGATTTTGCGCGCTATCTTTTGAGCGGAGTGGAACGCGAACGGCTAAAACTGAAGGATTCGGACGTTCACTATATGTTCAGCGGCAAGCCATTCACTTCGCGTACGGAATTTGAAGGACATGCGGTGCGCGCGCTGTATGCGGCGTCGGGCGCGACGGATTATTTCACGGAAACGGGCGACCCCGCTTATAAGAAGACGCTGGATCTACTGTGGACGGACTTGACGATGCGCAAGATGTACATCACGGGCGGCGTGGGTTCGCGCGCGGGCGGGGAAGCGTTTGGCGACCCTTATGAGTTGCCGAGTGAACAGGCCTATGCGGAAACCTGTGCCGCGATTGCCAACGTGATGTGGAATTACCGTTTGCTGGCGCTGACGGGCGATGCGCGCTATGCAGACCTGTTGGAACGTGCGCTGTATAACGGCGTCAATTCTGGTATTTCTCTTTCGGGGAATCTTTACTGCTATCGAAATCCGCTGGCGTCGGCTGGCGATAAGCTCCGCAACCCGTGGTACGACACAACGTGCTGTCCGCCAAATATTCAGCGAGTGTTCGAATCGTTGCCCGCCTACTTTTATTCGGCCAGCCGGGATGGCGTTTACGTGAACCTCTATCACAGTTCCGAACTGGATTGGCATTTGGATGATGGAACACCGTACAAATTGACGCAAACGACAAACTATCCCTGGACCGGCGACGTGCGAATTACGATTGCTCCGGTGCATCCAGCGAATTTTACGATTTATGTGCGCTGGCCGGCTTGGGCGTCTTCGTTTGATGTGCAAGTGAACGGGCAGGCGTTCTTAGTGGCGCCCTCTCATAAAGGTTCGTTCATGCCTATCACGCGCACCTGGACGGCGGGGGATATAGTGACGATCTCGCTACCAATGCAGGCTCAGATGATGGCGGCCAATCCCCGGCTGACGGATGATTTTGGGCGCGTGGCGGTGCAGCGCGGGCCTTTGATTTATGCGCTGGAACAAATTGACCAGAACGGCACGGCGCTTTCTGACGTTTTCTTAAAAGGAAGCAGTAGCTTTACGGTCGAATTCCGGAAAGATTTTCTGGGAGGGGTGGCTACGCTAAAGGTCGCGGGACTTGTGACCGACAGATCTGTAGGAGAGGAACCACTTTATCAGCCGTATGCTGCTGGAGCCAGTCGGGCGAAACACATGGTTAATCTAACCTTTGTACCGTACTACACCATTGGAAACCGCGAGGCTACGCCTATGGAAGTTTGGCTTCCAGTATCGCGATCCGAGCAAGTTGTGACAACGGCCAATTCACTTGGTACGGAAAAGCACTCTGAGAATCGATAAAATGCCGCTGAAATCCACCATGAAAGCGTGTAGAATCAAGGTAGTTCCCTTTTCAAACAGTCATTCTTTGAAGCCCATGCGCAAACTATTCCCCGTTCCAGGAATCTCCGTGGTATTACCTGTATTGCTGTTTTGCTCCCTGTCGTTCGGACAACAAATTCCAGTCGGGGCGACAGTACCGCAGTACTCCGATAAAGACAAAGCGAAAGATAATCCGAAAGACGATCGGAAGCCCGATGCTGCTCCCAATGGAGCCGCCGTTGACTTGAATACCTATAAGGTAGGTCCGGCCGACGTGCTGATGATCAGCGTTTGGAACGAAGAAAAGTTCACGGGGCAAAGGGTGGTCCAGCAGAACGGCAATATCACGATGCCGCTAGTTGGTGATATTCCAGCCGGCGATACCACACCCAAGCAGATTGAAGTGGCGGTGGCGAAGGCTCTTACCAAATATGTGGTGAAGCCTCTGGTAACCGTGACGGTTTTGGAGGTTCAAAGTAAGAAGTATTATCTCGACGGTTTGTGGAATCACTCTGGCGAGTACGCGCTGGCGGTGCCGACCACCATTCTTGAAGCGATTAGCAAAGCCGGCGGCTTGCAAGAGTTTGCAAACCCAAAGAAAATTTATGTTCTGCGGGGCGATAAGCGAATTCCGTTCAATTACAAAGAAGTGATCCATGGGAAGAACATGGAACAGAATATTCACCTTGAGCCAGGGGATCACGTTGTCGTGAACTAGGTGGTGCAGTAGTGGCGAAGGCAATTTTTTAGGGTGCTGAACAAAAAACTATATGCTAGATAGACTTTCCGTCCCTCGCCGGGCGTTAGATTTTGAAGACTACATCGACATTTTTCGACGGAATGTTCGTTGGATCATCGGCCCAGCTTTTGCGGGCATTGTTATTTCTACCGTTGTTGCCTTTCTGATGGAAGACACCTACGTGTCGCAGGCAATGATTCGTGTTGTGCCGCAGCAGATTTCTGGCGACATCGTTCATAGCATTAGTTCCCAGGATGTGACAGACCGGATTCAGGGTTTAGCGCAGCAGATTTTGAGCCGTCAAACGCTGAGTTCCTTGATCAGCAGCTATGGTCTTTATAAAGAAGATTTGAAGCGCGAGCCGATGGAAGACGTGCTCACCAAGATGAAGGATGCGATTAGGATAGGCGCCGCGACGGGCCTTAGCAACCTGCAAGCGACTCGCAATATTCCGGCCATGTCGATCCAGTTTTCCTATCATGACCGGCTTGTCGCCCACAAGGTTTGTGAGGATATAGTCACGCGGTTCATGAGCCAGAATTCACAGGATGCGCTGGGTGCACAGCAATCCGCGGACACGTTTCTGAAAGACGAGTTTGAGGCCGCGAAGCGTGACCTGGAAGCGGTCGATCAGAAATTGCAGAATTACAAAATACAGCATCAGGGTACGTTGCCGGAACAGATGAACGCCAACATAGCGTCTATGGGCGCCTTGGAGCAGCGGCTGAGTTCGCTTACCGACAACCAAACGCGCAATAGCGAACAGCGGATGATGTACGAGACGCAATTGCATTCGGCGAAGGATCGTCTAGCTGCAGTTAAATCCACTAATGCTACGTCAGCGGTTCGCAATCAAAAGGCGATGGAAACTGAGAAGGAAATCGAAGATTTGCAGTCGCAGATCGCTTCGATGAAAGATCGTTATACCGCAGACTATCCCGATCTACAGGCCGCGCAAGATCGGCTGGCAGTTCTGAAGCGCCAAAAGGATGAAGCTCTGAAGGCGCCGGCACAGGCTGCTGACAATGGTCCGGAAAGTACAAACAGCGCACGCGAGAAGTTAGATGCGCAGGCACAGGTAGAGGCGATTCAGGGTGCGTTAAACGCATTGAAACTGGCCGACTCGGCGACTGCGCGAGATATCGCTGGCGTGAACGCTCAGCTGCATGCATTTCAAAGCCGGATTGAGGAATCGCCGGCGGGCGAAAAGGAATACGCCGAACTAGAGCGCGACCACGAAAGCGCGAAAGTCCGCTTTGATAGGGCTCAGGAAAAGTTCCAACTTTCTCAGCAGTCTCTCAGCATGGAACAGCAAAAGCAGGGTGAGAGTTTGGAGTTGCTTGATGCCGCATCTACTCCCACCGCACCAGCCGCGCCTAAACGGGCTTTGATTATTCCGATTGGCATTGTCGGTGGGTTGTTGTTGGGCCTCATTCTCGTAGGTGTTCGTGAAGTACGCGATACGTCTCTCAAGAATCTGAAAGACGCGCGTCTCTACACGCAGCTCTCTATTTTGGGCAGCGTTCCCTTACTTGAAAACGACGTTGTGGTGCAGCGTCGCAAACAGGTAATGTGGGTGGGCTGGGCAACGGCGACCATTCTAGGCTTGGCCATCATGGCTGGCTCGGTGGCGCACTACTTCTTAAGCAAATCATAAAAAGATAACAATATGAGCCGAGTTCACGACGCGCTGCGCAAAGCGGCACAAGAAAACCCAGAGTCTTCGAAAAGTGCGGCTCCGCCGCGGTCGGCGCGATTTTCCACTGGCTACGAGCCCAGCGAGTCGCCGCGTTCTGTTGAGGCCGAACCGTCGGCCGAGATCGGCGACATCGAGGCCTACATCCAGAATGCCCGCCGCGTTGACTATCACCCGTTGAGCGATGCTCTCTTAGTCAATCCCGCTAAACCGCGTGAAGCTCCGGCCGAAGAATTTCGTACGCTTCGCACGCGGCTTAACCATTTGCAAACGCTGCAACCTCTGCATACCCTGGTTGTGACAAGCGCTTCTCCGGCAGAGGGCAAGTCTTTCACGGCTGCGAATCTGGCCCTTACGCAGGCGCAACTTGCCGACAAACGGGTCTTGCTCGCCGACTTCGATTTCCGCCGCCCGACCGTCGACAAAACGTTCCAGATCCCGATCTCGCCGGGTATGACCAATTATCTTCAGGGCACCGCTTCCTTAGGCGATATCTTGATGCGCGTCAACGATTCCAACCTCTATCTGATGACCGCGGGCGATGCCGTCCCGAATCCGCTCGAACTGCTCAACTTGCGCGAATGTCAGAGCCTGATTGCTGAGCTCCGCAGCCACTTCGACTGGGTGATCATCGATAGCCCGCCGCTGCTGTTCGCCGCCGATGGTAATCTGCTGGCTACCATGTGCGACGGTACGGTTCTGGTGGTCCGAATCGGCACTACCACTTTTGATTCCGTCACGCGCGCACTGCAATCGTTGTGCGAAAACAACGTGTTGGGCATTGTCGTGAATGGCGCACGCCGTGGTGAACTCTACAGCAAGTACACGTATTATCACGATTACTATTCTTACGGTGACGATGCTGACGAGTCGAAGAGCAAGAAGGCCGAGGAAGAAGACGAATACGTGGAAGCCGAATAGACTTTGAGCACTGAACCTTTGCACGCGCCCTTGCCGGAGGGAAAGTACGCTGAAACCGTACCCGGTGTTGCCGAATTGTTTCGAGTCCGCTGGAGTCCCCGATCGTTTTCGGATCGTCCAGTAGCGCCCGAGATTCTAACTGCCATTCTCGATGCCGGCCGTTGGGCCGCTTCGTCTTACAACGAACAGCCTTGGCGCTTTATCGTGGCGACCAAAGACGACCCCGAGGCGTTCCATGCTTTGCTCGGCGTACTCCTGCCGTTTAATCAAGCTTGGGCTAAGAGTGCGGCCGTGTTGATCCTGACGGCCGCGCGCAGCAATTTCTCACACAATGAGACTCCGAACGGGTATGCTCTTCATGACGCAGGGGCAGCGCTCGCCTACATGATGCTGCAAGCCACAGCCTCTGGCCTGCAGTCGCATGCTATGGCGGGGTTTGACCACGAAAAGGCCCGTGAAGTGGCCGGTATTCCGCCCGAATTTCAAGTCGGGGCTGTGGTGGCGATCGGCTATCCCGATTCGGCCGAAAAACTCCCGAACGATCAGATGAAACAACAGGAAGTTGCTCCTCGAAAGCGTAAGGAGCTTTCGGAAGTGGTTTTTAAAGGTCGGTGGGGCCAGCCGATCGCAAAGTGACAATTGTTGCGCCCCAGCCACCCGCTTCCGCGGGAGCATCGCTGAAGTGAACAACGGCTGGAGTCCGCTCGAGAACCTTTCGAACGGTTTCCCGCTGTACTCCGATGCCGCGTCCGTGGACAATACGCAACGCAGTCATGCCTAGCCGTTGCGCTTCTTCCAAATAGGCTTCCACCGCAGTTTTGATGTCACGCGGTGCAAAGCTATGCAGATCAAACACATCGGTGATTGGGATCTCAGCGGGCGGTTCGTCCATCGCCTGCACCACTGAGTTCCGCTGGATCGAAAACCAACGGACGGTCCAAAATCATTTCGACCGTGGAACCGCGCTGCAGCATGGCGTCAGGGCCGCGGCTTGCGAGCACGGCGATGAGTCCGCCGGCCGCCCCGGTTGCCAAGCCGATCACACTGCCGCCGCCGATGTGGCCGGAAGCCGCTCCAACGGCTGTGCCAATGGCCGCTCCTTCTGCTGTTGTGCGTAACACCGTTTCGGCCTCGCCCTTCTTGTCGCTGGGCCCTTTGATTTGACTGTGTTCCCGATCCAGCGTGCCTGGGTTTGCGGCATCCATCGCGCCCAAGTCAGACTTGAAGCTGCGCGAGGTGCCGTTCGGCAGAGTTAGCGAATCGAAGCGCACGGCCAGTTCGGCGTGTCCGCTCATACGCTTCGGACGCCGTACTTCTGTCACGGTTCCCGTAACCCAACTGCCGCGCGGGACGACCATCTTGCCGTTGACGATCACCGGAAAAGCTGTTTCGAGATAGATACGGTCGCCGACCACGGCCTGTTTGGTGCTCACGCTGTTGATCATACTCAGGAGAACGTGCGTGCCGGCGTCCACCTGTATGCTGTTGGCCGGTATTTCCGTTCGTTCCTTGAGCGCTGGTGCTGAAGTGGGCGCAGCGGGCTGCTGGCCGTGCAAACAGCCCATGAAACAGAAGATTACCAACGTTTTTTGCATCTCTACCAGTCTCCTACAAATTGCCCCAAAACGCGCAGGGCTTTCTTGAAAATTGTGCTCAACGGCAACTGGCTTAGTTGACGGATTTCGAGCCACTGGCAGTTTCCGAATTTCGCGGG
>PMQB01000315.1 GCA_003169195.1 Bryobacterales bacterium | reverse complement strand
GCGTTGTTGCGATGGGTTGCAAAATGGGTGCTGACACTGTCACACTCAAGTAATTTTGTAAGAACAAAGACCCTCTGGTGATTTATGACAATGTTGCCATCAACCCTGAAACTGGCCAACCCGGTGGGTTCGACCTGGTCCGATCCATCAATGAGTTAATGTACTGCACTGTCTGCTCGACTGCCGATTACGACAGCGGGCGAAGTAGCGCCAAAGATCTCGATGATTTGATCGAAGAATTAATTCAAGACCGACGCAAATTTGATTACAGTGACTTCCTCGACATGATAGGTGAGCGGAGTCTTGCTCGGATGAACATCAAGACAGTGGCTGATTCCGTTGCGGCTGTTCTTATGGACAAGAGCATAGAGGTGAACAGCAAGATCATCAGCGTCAGTTCCATCATTACAGAGGACGCAGCCAAACGTTGGAAGCTTCGTCGAGTGGGCAATAACCCGGTACTAATCGACTCAAACACTCATTTCGGTGATCTCATCCGCTGTACGCCAGACGACGCTAACTTCGGGAAAAGGATGAAGGGTTACGGAATTGCGGAAAGGCGCTGGTTAGCTGCGGTGGCCGAGGCATTCCGGGAAAAGGTGTCCATTTTCCCTCGCAGCGTTATCCATTCGGAGGCGTTCTATGACCCAGAAAGGCAGTAGCTTTACAAGAATGTGTATGACGGCACCATGATCGTAATTTGGATTGAAGGTGAAGGGCCCAGTGCCCACCCGGTGATAGACCGAGTCGCTGTTGGAACTGACGATGTCTTCTTCTGGCGTTTCGCGCAGAATTCAAATGATCACGCCGCCGCTCTTCAGCCCTGGTTGGCAACGCGTGATGACATCGACAAGCAAATTCATCTTGAGAAGGGTGGGGGCATGCGCCTCAAATCCGACTCTCTAATCAAAAAACACATTTGGGACGGCGTCAAATACGAAAGCAATATGACTCACTACCAGCAGCTTCTTCAATGCTGGAGCCTTTTCAATTCATTCGCGACAAACTTCAAATCCAAACCGGCAATTGCTCTACAGGGCCCACCTGGCAGCACCAAAACGGCGTTGATGCAAAGACTCGGTTTCATGATGCAAGGTGAAAACTTCAATGTGATTCAGCAGCCCACGTCCGGTGAAGATTTGGCGATCAAGATAAACAAGCTGACGCTTGCAGCGTTTGATGAGTGGGACACAACAGATGCGAAGATTGAGAACCTACTGAACGCGATCCTGACAGGTGCGCCGTTTGCCAAACGCGCACTTTATACCGATGAAGACAAGCACACCATTCTGTGCAACGCGGCGATTATGATGACGAGAAATTCGGACCCAATGCGAGCTGCCGGATCCTTTCGTCGCATCATTTGCGTTCCGCTGGCGGATCGGGGCGATACCAGGTACCGTTCCATGACTTTGGACATTATTCCGGAGCTGATTGGTGTTCGTCAAGATCTGCGCCTGGAAGAACTGCGCAACTGCGCTTATGCCCTGCTAGCCCTCTCTCAAACATCTCCGACGACAACGACTAGCTATTCGGTTGCTGATTTCGGCTCATTCGTCATGAGGTGCGCCCAGTTCGAAGGTTGGGCCGAAGAAGCCGAAGCGATGTTGAACCAGCTTGTCTCTGACCAATCGGCCACCGCCATCGAGAATAACGCCTTAGTGGATTTGCTCGCGTCCATGTTTGAACGCACGCCGGACCTAATCGGCAAGACATACACTACCGGTTTTTGGGCAAACTGTTTGCACGTCAACGGAGTTCTCGACTACGACGTTGCGATGAAGTCGCGGGTGAATGGGAAGTACTTGGCGTGGCAGTTTAGGACGCACACGAAAGTTTTTCAAGATAGGCTCGGCATGATTGTCAAAGAGGACAAAGCCAAAGGCCAAAACGTTTACACTTTCAACCCTCCAGGAGCCAAAACGGGAAATCGCAACGGTCGGGTCGGAAGAGAGTCGGAAGTGCCTGATATGACCGAGTGCCTTTAGACGGCCACAATCGATAACTATCATCGAGCTGTAAAGTGGGCCTTGTTTTCATCAGTGAGTCTTCGCTTTGTTCGGCATTTGCTTCGGTCCACAGCGTGAGTCAAAAACAAAATTTCGATTTGACAAAATGAAATCTCAAATATAGAGGCTTTCTTCCTTTTGCTGGTAATAATGCATCTAGCGCGACCACTCAAAACGAAGCACACTCCAATCAGGGGCACACGAACCTGATTCATGTGCTCCGATGTGATCGACACGCGGTGATCGTGTCACGCCTTACATAGGCCAACGACGAGTGGGACCACGCTCTCGTTTATAATTTGCAGCCTTGATACCCGCCATATTGTGCGAAGACGCCGTATCTCGCACATGTGTCACAGAGTAAGAGCGAAAAGGCATGCCTGCTCCCGAAAAGGAAAAACAGTCGAGGACGAAAATGTTACGGAAAACCCCAACCATGGAGTCGGCATGAACCCCGAAGAGTTTGTTGGCGCTGGTGGTTCGGATCTGATCCACCGCGCAGTGGCCGCCGACCTTAGCGTGAAGGCCGCAAAAGCCCTTAACCGCACCTCGCCGCAGGATGCCGCCCAGGATGGTATAACCTCCTTGCTAACGAACTTTAGATCGCTGGTTAGCCGATACAAAGGAAATAACCTTTTCGAATCTTTGGTAGACCGAGCCGTGTTGTACGCGAAGAGCGCTTGCGAAAAATCGAAAAACGGCTCGCATTCGCGCCACCGCAACAAGATCGACGGAAGGATAGAGAAAAGAAAAATGATCCGGCACGTTTATCAGTCGGATTGCGTTACCCAAGATGGCGAGTCAACATTCGAAGCCACGCTTGGCAGCTCAAGACCCCACGAATACCGGGGCGGCCTGCTGGATGATCTACCGCGCGGATTCCGCAGAGCCCTCTACTGCGACAGACACGATTTGTTCGCTGCCTGTTTACAATTCTTGATCGATCCTGAGTCTGGCGGTTGGGAAACCACGCTGGAGATACGCCGAGCCTATTCGTCGTGGGCAACCAACGGCAAAGTCCCGAATCCCGGCAAAGTTGGCATTTATTCGCTGCCGCCGCTAAGTAGCTTGAACAGTAAGCACTGCCCTATACCTAGCAACGCCGAACTATTATTCTTGGCGGGCGAAACTCTTATTTGGGCATCTCCCGATAGTCCACCGCGAAACTTGGTCATGGAATGTCCTCATATAATCCGTCGAGATAGCGGGCGGCTGATCGAAAGCGAGAGGCTTGCACCGCCCCGCTGGAGTGGTTTTTTGACCAGAGCCTGCTGGGAATTTTCACCCGAGACAGTTTTTTTGTAATTAAAGTTTTCAGGTTTCGTCATCTCGTTCCCTTTTGTATATGTAGGCAGCAGACTTACCTATGCAAAAGGGATTTTTCTTTTCTTGTGCGGTTCAGTTTCCCGGCTGCCACAGTCGGGCATAGATCGGCGTGACCGACTGGGCAAATTGCTGAGTGGACACTTGTCACTGTGTTCACTTTTATCGGCTGTGAACTAGACGAGTTGTTCTTTACCTTTTTGATCTACCACACAGTTGTGCTCGCGG
>PMQB01000620.1 GCA_003169195.1 Bryobacterales bacterium | reverse complement strand
GCGCGGTAAACAAGCGGGGCGCTATGCTATTCTGCAAATGTCCGACGTTTGTCAAAGAGTAAGGGGACGTAGCTCAGTTGGTTAGAGCGCCGGCCTGTCACGTCGGAGGTCGCGGGTTCGAGCCCCGTCGTCCCCGCCAACCTCTTTAGCCATTCCAGCCATTAGACGAAAGCATTAATGAAATGACACCGGGTCAACCAGCTCCGAAATTGCAGCTTACGCAAACGGCCGATTACCGGGAAGGTTACGCCAACAGCGTGCAGATGCGGGTGAGCTTGTGGGATTTCTTCCTAATGTTCGGGCAGGCGAACCAGACGGCGGCGGATGCGGTGACCATTCAGAATTTTCAGGGTGTGTTTTTGAGTCCGCAGCAAGCGAAGGCCTTGTCGAACCTTTTATTGCAAAACTTGAGTCAATACGAAGCGACCTTTGGCGAGATCCGGCTGGAAGCGCAGGGCGGCCAAGGCGGCGTGATTCAGTAGTCTCGCGGCCTGGAGATGCCGGCTCAACGTCGCCCGCCCATGCCGAAGTTGCCGCCGTTCGCGTTGATGAACGAGCGGCCTCCCCGAAAAACTAAACCGCTTCACCTCCTCATTTTCTTTGCGGTCTTTGCGCTACCGCTATTCTTGATCCATTTGCAGCTGTTGTCTTTGCCGTATTTTTGGGATGAGCTGGGGCAGTTCGTTCCGACGGCGCTGGACCTGTTGCGCAGTGGCGCGATTGTGGCGCATTCGGCGATACCAAACGTGCATCCGCCAGGAGTGGCGGCGTATCTGGCACTTTGCTACAAGCTGTTCGGGTTCTCTGTGATTGTGACGCGGATGGCGATGCTGGCCGTTGGGGCTTGCGGATTACTGCTCACGTTTCTGCTGGCGATTGAATTGAGCCGCGGGGCCAGGGGTGCGCCTGCTTTCCTCCCGCCTTTGTTGCTGCTGGTCTCTCCGTTGTTCTTCACACAAAGCATGATGGCGCAGTTGGATATGCCGGCCATGGTGTTTACCTTGTTGGCGCTGTTGTTATTTGTGAAGCGCGAATACGCGTGGGCGGCGGCGGTTTGCGTGGTGCTGGTGCTGGTGAAAGAGACGGGCATTGTGACGCCCTTCGTGTTCTTTTGCGTGCTGGTGCAACGCAAAGACTGGAAACGCGCGGCGTGGTTCGCGGGTTCGGCTGTGGCGCTGTTCCTTTGGCTGGTGATACTGCATGCGAAGACTGGCTATTGGCTGGGCGATCCGGATTTTGCGCGCTACAACGTTAACTATGCGCTGCGACCGGCGCGCATGGTGATTGCATTGCTGCGCCGATTGTTCTATCTGGGCGTTGCCGAAATGCGATTGGTGGGTACGGTGGTGCTGCTGGGAACGGTGGCGACGTGCAAAGTATTCCATACGCGGGATTGGGCATTGGTAGTGATGGTGGGCGGGTTTAACATCCTGTTGGTCTCGGTGTTGGGCGGCGCGGAGTTGGAGCGATATCTCTTGCCGGCATTACCCTTGTTTTACATCGCGGTGAGCGTGGGATTGACGGCTTTACCAAAGCGAATCATGATTGCTGCAACAGCCGTGATGATTTTGTCGCTGGCATTTTTCATCGGGTGGAATCCGCCTTATCCGTTTCCGTTTGAGAACAACTACGCGATGGTGGACTTTTTGCACTTGCAGGAAGCGGCGGCGACCTATGCCGAACAAAATTTGCGCGATCGGAAGATTGCCACGGCCTGGCCGTATACAGGCGCGTTGCGGAACTCGGATATGGGATTCGTGCAGCACCGCATCAAGACGGTGGAGACGCACGATTTGCATTATTCATCGGTGAAGGCGATCGCGCCGGAACGCTTTGACACACTGATCACCTATACGCGGGAATGGGTTCCTGCGCCCAGTGTGACGGACAATCAGTTTGTGCGAGGGTTTCTGAAGCGCTTTTATCAGTGGGAGCCTGATATTAGCCCCGAGCAATGCGAGGCGTTGGGCCTGCAAGAAACTGTTTCGTGGAGCATGCGAGGGCAAACGGTAGCCATCTATTCGCGCAAGCCGTAAGCATGGAAAGCAAGACCAGACGCGCATGGTGGGGCACCGTTGTGTTGTTCCTGGTGCATGGCTTAGTGGTAGCGACATGGATTTCGCGCATTCCCGCCGTGCAGAGCGCACTGAAACTCAATAATTTTGTGCTGGGCTTAACGTTGTTGGCTTCGGCGCTGGGGGCGATGTGCGCCATTCCGGCGGCGGGCATGCTGGTGGGGAAGTTCGGCAGCAAGAAGGTAAGCGTGGTAGTAAGTACTGCCTTCTGTGCGGGTTTGGTGTTGCCGTCGCTAGCTGTTAGTTCTCTCACATTGGCGGTGGCGCTATTTGTTTATGGCGCAGTAGCGGCGGGCATGGGCGTGGCGATGAACTCGCAAGCGGTGGAGGTGGAGAAGGCGATGCAACGGCCGACGATGTCGCGCTTTCACAGCATGTTTAGCTTCGGCGCGATGATGGGTGCGGCGGTGGGCGGTGCAGTGGCGGCGCGCGGCTTTGGAACGGTGATCCATTTCCTCGTGAGCGCGGCGATTAATGCAACAGCGGTGTTGGCGGTGAGCGGATTGTTACTGGATACACATGATGCGCATAAAAATGTGGATCACCGGTTACCCTTCCGTAACATGCCGCGTCTGTTGCTGGCGCTCAGTGCGATCGGATTCTGCATCTTTCTTTCCGAAGGGGCGATGGCGGATTGGACGGCGCTCTATTTACGGCAGGTGTTGAAGGCGGGGCAGGGGACGGCGGCGGCGGGGTATTCAGTATTTTCGGGCGCGATGGCGACGATGCGGTTTTTGGGCGATCTTGTGACGGCGCGACTTGGGCCGATGCGAGCGGTAAGAAATGGCAGCTTGCTGGCGGCGATTGGGCTTGGTTGGGCGTTGTGCATGCGAGACGCGGCTTGGGCAATTCCGGGCTTCGGCGTGGCCGGATGCGGATTTTCGATTATCATTCCGCTGGTGTTTGGGTCGGCCGGACGAGTGAAGGGGGTGGCGGCGGGAGCCGGAATTGCGACTGTGTCGGGGATTGGGTATTTAGGGTTCATCATTGGGCCACCGGCCATCGGTTTCTTGTCTCAGTTGATGACGCTGCGCGGGGCGTTGTTGGTGGTGGTGGGGTGTTGTGTAGTCTCGGCAATTTTGTCCAGGGAGATGCAACCGCGGCCTACACACTAATGGCCCAAGCGGATGGGTTGACCATAGCCCGTCATCTCCAAATAACCAATTCCTTTGATTGCCTTTTGATGAAAGGTTCCGCTGTAGGTAACGGCGCCCTCCCAATAGGTAGGTGAAGGGCTTGACTCGGAGGCGAGTTCCTGGTTATCGAGAGTGGGTTTCTCACTGAATTGGAGGTCGAGTGAAGGAACGGAGATCTGCCACTCGACGGGGTATTTGTGCCAGGGGCGCCCGGGAGTGAGGGTGATTTGGTCAGCGGTGAGATGGTGGGCTTCGCCTTTGGCGTTCACGTAGGTGCCCGATGAGTACGGGCTGATTTCGCCAGTCTTGTTGCGCAAGCGGTAGAGCATCAGCTCTTCGTTGTTATCGAGCTGAATGGCGAACCAGTCCCAACCGGCGAGCGTGGGATTAGGGGCTTGCGTGAAGAATTCGTGATCCATCCAGGCCTGCCCAGAGACAGCTACTCCGTTGAGTTTGCCTCGGGCGGACAGACGTGTGAACGAGATGTAGTGTGAGGCTTCGCCTCCGTCCGGCCCTTTTTGACTGACTCCGTCGACGCCGTTGATCACGGGTGGCTTGAGAGTGGCTAGGTCGAGAGTGAGCGTGAAGCGATCGCACACGGCTTCTAACTCCTGTTCGGAGGTTCCGGGATTTTTCCAATAAACTTGCCAGTTACCATTCCAATATTTGTGGGCGTTACCATCGACACCTGCGAGACCTGGACCTGCACGGTTTAGACGTTCGGTGTGATAGAAGGTGCGGCCGTCTACGTCAGTGAGTGCGAGATGAGCGAGATAGATTTCATCCGGCTTCCATATTGGGTCAGTGGAAACTGCGGCCGATTTTGGAAGTTGGATGGCTTGGCGGAAGAAGGTGAGTTCGAAGCCATAGCGATGGCCGGATAAATCTTGGAGGTTGCCGGTGTAATACCACCATTCAGTTTGGTAGTCGGGATGGTTGAAGTGGTCGGTGGGGAATTGATAGTGGTAGCCAGGCTGCGCGGTGACGAAGATGGAGAGGAAGAATCCAATGACGCTATGCCTCATGGATCACCTCAATCGGGTTCATGCGTAAGGCCGTGCGCGCTGGATATAGGCCAGCTAGAACGGTAGCGAGATAGACGACTGTTAACGCTGAAATCAGTATGGCGACAGGCCAGTGGAATTGAAATGTCCAGCCGAAGGATTGCTTGTTGATGACGAAGATGAGAATTAGCGAGAGTAGTGCGCCGAGGATGAGACCGATGATGTTGGCGAGTAAACCGAGCAAGCCAGCTTCGAAGAGAATGATGCTGCGCACTTGCGGTTGCGCCGCTCCGAGGAAGCGGAGAAGAGCGAATTCGCGGCGACGGTCGATTACCATAGCCAGCAGCGCACCGGCAATGCCCATGACGGCGACAGAGATGGCGACGGCTTCCAGTGCGTAGGTGATACGAAACGTGCGGTCGAAGATTTCGATTGCGCCGCGACGTAGAGTGCTATTCGGAAAGACGAGTACCGCGCGGCCGGCGATGATCTTGTCGATGCCGTCTCGGACCGCACGGGGGTCGGCGCCCGTTTTGAGATCTACGGCAAGGTTTGAGGATGCAGGGTCAGGGAGGTATTTCAGTAGAGTGTTGCGCGCCAGGATGACATAGCCACGTTCGGTGGAGTAATCGTAATAGATACCCAACACTTTAAACGTTCTATTGGCACCGGCCAGAGGCAGCGTCACTAACCCACCAATGTGGACGTTGTGCTTGTTGGCGAAGGGCTCACTCACGACAGCGAAATCACCGGTGGGCATGGTTCGCAGAATTTCGTCGCTGTCTTCACCTGGGAGGAAATGGGTGCTGGTGGTGGAATCCGTTCCGGCGAGGATGGCGGGCAGACCTTGGTATGAGATCGGATAGGCGTGGAAGCGAGAAATGCTGGCGACTCCAGGGAGTTGTTCTATGCGGTCGGCAATATTGGCGGCCATGGTGGGATGACGATCGGCTGAGGATGATCCAGCGGGGCGGAGATAGAAATCGGCCTTAAGTTGGTTGTCCATCCACACCGCGACAGTTTGGCGGAAGCTGCCAACCATGATGCCGACGCTGGCCGTCATAGCGACGGCGGTGGTGAGAGCAGCAGTGAGAACGGAGGTACGTCCGAGGGAGGCGCGGAGGGAACGAAGGGCGAGCATGGCTTCGGTTCCGAGGAGGCGTTGTATTGGGCGAGCGGCGAAACGCGAGAAGAGAACGACGATGGTGGGAATGGCCGCCGAGGTTCCGGAGATCAGCAATAAGACGGCGGCATAGGCGGCGAGTGGTTGACCGTCAACGGCGGGGAGTTGCGTGAGACCTGCGCCAAGGATGAGCATCAGAATGGCCCACCAAATTGTTGTGTGTGAGCGCTGGGCAGCGTTGTACTCTTCACGACCGCGCGCCATCGCCTCGACAGGGGCGACATGAGCCGCTTCGATAGCAGGCGCCAGTGCGGCGAGCAAAGAAATGATAACGCCGAGGGCCACTCCCATGGCGGCGCTCGCGAGAGTGAGATGGATGGGAGATGGTTCGCTGCTGACATAGAGAGACTCGACGGTTCGACCAATGAGAGCGACTGCGCCTACGGCCATGACTCGACCTAGCAACAAACCGAGAGCGCTGCCAGCGATAGCAAAGGAGAGTGACTCAGTGAGAAAACCGATGCCGATGAATGCGCGGGTAGCTCCGAGGGCGCGCAATACACCAATCTCATTACGGCGGCGGACCACGGAGACGGAGATGGTGTTGTAAATGAGAAATGCTCCAACAACGAGAGCGATATAGCTGAGCACGCGCAGGTTCCAGCGGAAGGCAGAGAGCATCTTGCGATTCTCATCTGTGCGAGAGCCTTGCGGTTCAACTTCAACGGAGGTGGGGACTTGCGCGGCGATGATTCGACGCCATTGTTCGGTGGATTTGGTGGGAGGAATTCGGACGTCGATCGTATCCACCTTGCCGACTTTTCCTGTGACGACTTGCGCGAGACCGATGTCGGCGACGATGACATTTTGCTCGCCAATCTCGCCTGGCTGCGATTTAAGAACGCCGGCCACGGTATACGGACGCAGCACATCATTGATGAGAAGTTGAACCGTTGCGCCTATCTGTAAATGCAGGCGCGCTCCGACCCAGATTGGATTCGGCGCCGAAAGAAGGATAGCCGCTTGTTCAGGATTTTGGTCGT
>PMQB01000332.1:12380-26781 GCA_003169195.1 Bryobacterales bacterium | reverse complement strand
AGCGGCAGATGTTGCCGCTCATTCGTTCGCGAATTTCGGCGTCTGATAGGTCAATCTCTGTAATTCGTCCAACGTCGCCTGTTACTGCGCTGGGCGAGCCCTGTTTCACCTCATCGAGCATGGCGATGGCGGAGCAAATCTGACCGGGGGTGCAGTAACCGCATTGAAGCCCGTCGTGTTCCACGAAGGCGGCTTGCATGGGATGAAGGGTGTCGTTATCAGCCAGGCCTTCGATCGTTGTGACCTCGACTCCGTCGTTCATCAGTGCCAGGCTGAGGCAGGAATTGATTCGCTTGCCATCGGCAAGCACAGTACACGCGCCACATTGGCCATGGTCGCAGCCCTTCTTTGTTCCGACCAGATGGAGGTTCTCACGTAATAAATCGAGAAGGGTGGTTCGGGAGTCGACCTCAAGTTGATGCTGGCGACCGTTGATCTTGATATTGAGTTGAGCGGGTTTGACTGGTTGAACGGAACCCGGTTGAAACTCGTCTGCGATTGCGAATCCGGCGGTTCCAGCTATGGTGATTCCTACAAAAGTTCGCCTACTCATGCTGTCGTTGTTGGTGAGTTCAGACATTGTGCAAGGATTGCGATCCTAGGAGATAGAATATGCGCGGCGCTTTCTCAGACAAGTTTTCGCTCCTGATTCGGGCTGCCAATCTTACGCGGGTATTCGTCCGGGCCTGGATTAACGGATTTGGAATTTGTAAAACAGTTGTACGCTGACGTTTCCGTTGTAATCCCGCAGTGCGACGGCAGAGGCTCTTGAGCTGAGATCCCACTGAACACGGACGATTTGGGAATTTGTTTGGGTGACGTCAGTGATGTACGTAAAGGTCAGGTTGTTTGTGATTTTCTGACGCAGCGTGACCTTGGCGGTTGGCTGGCCGTTGGTGCCCGCGACGGAAGGATCGATTTTAAACTGGGTGAGTCCGAATACCCTTTGGACTCGGCTCGCCAACGGATTAGCGATGGCTGCCCCTAACACTTGCGATTCTCCCATCTGGCTGAACGACTGGGCAGGAGGTGTTGGTTGATGAGCCGCTATAGTGGGATCAAAAGGTGTAGTATTCGTGGCTAGTAGTTGCACGATCTGCTCGAAGGTCAGGGGAGGATCTGAACGGTAGCTTAGCTTCATATCGCTCACCGGACCGCTCACCCCAAGTGTCACATCGACACCCTGCGCGACCGTCTCTAGGGACAAATTTAGGATTGGACGGATTGCCGTTGCATCGTAGAAATCGATAGAGCCATGGTTGACCGTATAAGTGTTGCCAAAGAAAACAAGTTGGCCGTCTGTCACATTGAGATGGCCGATAAGACCAGGTAGGGCCCCGGTACCTCGCAGTGTCAGGTGCGAGTTAACCTCGATCTTCTCTACATACGCAGTGGAAACCCGGAGATCTGACGCCGTCGTAATGTCAATATCTAGACGCATACCCGCCAGGAGAGCTGATGGTTCACTGGTGGATGGAGGGGTAGAGGCATTAGAAAGAAACGAGCCAATGTCGCTAGAACTGGAGTAAGCGATCCGTTCCACTGTGACTTTGCCCGAGAGAACGGAGCGGCGGTTATTGCCGGTAAGGGAGATGTGAGCACTGGAGGTGATGCTGGCGCTCCCATAACGAGTTCGAACGTGCGTAGCTTGGCCACGCAGATTGTATACGACGGCGGTAGGAGTGAGCCCGAAAGATCCTGCAAGGTCGATTTGGCCCCCCCCGCTTTCGCCCTTGAGACTCTTGATGATTGCGGTGGTTCCACTCAGCAAAATGACCCCGTTAGCGGCGGATAAGCCATTAGGCGCGTTCGCATAATTCACATTTGCGCGGTGGAGGCTCAACTGACCGTTGAGGCTGGGCGTGCTTACGCTTCCCCCTACGGCGGTGTTGAGAGCAAGTTGTCCAGAGGAATAGAAGTCTCGATCCAAATCTTGCAGTATCCCCAAATCAAGACTCCCATTTAGATTAAGGTGAAGAGGTTTGGTACTGTCGGCCAGGTTAACAATCCCAGTAACATCAAGAGTGGTGTTCGGCCCGCGCATCGCGAATCGCTGCACTGTTAGGACTTGCTTGTCTAACGAAGCAATAATTGGTTGGTCATTTTGCAAACGAATGGATTTGGGAGCTGAGGCTCGCTGCTGGTTGGGAGTGATTTCAAGGCGGCTTAATTCCAGTCGTGCGTTGACGGCGCGTCGGTTCAGGACGGGACCGTTGAGTTGAGCCTTTCCTTCTATTAACGCATCGAATGGCAACTGCATCCCAAGATTCTGAACGACAAATGGCGTGATATTTTGATAACGAAGGTTTTTGAACGAGGTCTCTGCCAGGGTAGGGTAGTCTGCAGTGAGCTGAGACACGCCGGAACTGTGGATCTCGCTCTGTGCGAAGTTACTATCTAAGCGGAATGTCACTTTGTTTTGATTCGTACGGGCTGCGAACGTTAGATCTCCAAGTAGCCTACTTGCTAGCCGCAGACCGGTAGCGGAAACATCAGCGTTCATACTGGACAAGTCAAATAGACGCGAGCCCTTATTGTGAATAGTGGCGGAGATGTCGGACGAGAGCCGCACGCTGCCGGAAAGACCTGGCTCTAAAACTTGAATCTGCTTGACCCTGGAGAGCGCTAGATTACTGCTCGTCAGGTGAGCCTGGAGCGTTCCTTGAGTGAGGTCGTTAGGATGGTAGTAGCGGCCTGTCAGATTAAGTTGTCCCGCTGGAACAGAAAGGTTGAAAAGCGGTAGATCAACCACCTCCTTGCTATAGTGCACTCTTGCCGTCAGTTGACTCACGGGCTCGTGATAGATGACGGCTTTCGTGAGTTCGAGATTGAGAGTAGCATCGGGCGATTTCAAGTCTCCAGTAAAAACCCCATCGGCTGTTAACAGACCGGAAACTGGCAGACCGGCCTCACCGGCCAGTGCGAGTGCGTTTTGAACAGGAAGGTTACGGATGGATGCGTGTGTGTTTGAGCGATAGTCCGAGGCGAGCGAAGTGCGGCCATCAACGTTAATATCAGAGCCTGCAAAATTCGAGCGGACGGTGTAGATAACGTCGCCCGTAGAGGTAGAGATATTTGCGGAGAAGCTGCCAGCGTTTTGATCGCGGACTCTGAGGCCATTGGCTGATAGCTGACCGTTAAGGCTTGTCATTTGAAAGTGGCTCTGGCCGTTCTTGTCTAACAGATTTCCGGCCGCATCAAGTGAGAACGTTACGGATCCTTTGACGCCCGCGTTTTCCTGCTGCAATCGCGCGATCCTGGAAAGGTCAATTCCACTCGTCCGCAAAAAAAGTTTTGTGTGTCCAGATGTCAATCGGTCGGGAGGGTGCTGATAGATGCCATTGACAGCGATATTTCCTCCGGCTGTGCTCGCCTGGAAGGCATTGAGAGTAATGGATTGATCGGTAAGGGTGACGTTTGCATTTAAACCATCAAAGGACTGACCAAGAGCTACGCCACTTGCTATCTGCACGCTAGCCGCTCCCAATGGGTTACTATACGTTCCGCGGATATGAACATCAGCCGTAACCTTTCCTGAGCTATCTGAGCCAGAACGGTTGGCGAGTGCGAGAAGATCCCCTAGATCTGCGTTGCGAAGCGTGAGGTTTGTTGAAACCGGAGATCGACTGGCAGGCTCCCAATTCACCAAGGCTAAGGAGCCGTCGAAGTCAGCTTCCATCGTATTTCGTCGCAAGCTCCCATCCCGCATGGCAATTCCTTCAGGAGATGCAGCGAAATCCAGCGATAGTGCGTCAAACAGACGATCTTGGACAACGAAGTGAGTGACAGTTGCATGTCCGGTAAGCCGCGGTGTAGAAAGGCTTCCATGGACTTGAGCATCAAGCATCGCTTCGCCGGCCTTCAGTGTCACTGGCATTGTAGTCCGCAACAGTGGGGCAAAGTCGCGAAGGTTCGTTGAGCGTAGTGTTATTGCGATCGATCTGTCCAAGGAGCCTGAGACCTTAATTCTGGAGGCCGGCAAATCGATGGTTCCGCGTGTTATGCTGACCAGTTGCGTGGCCCCCTGATAGTTTGCATTAATCTGACCTTTGAGTGGAACTCCCGAGGATGTTGGTGTGAGACGGAGGTTCGTGGTGGCGTTAAAAAGACTCGCCTTTAAATCGTCGGAGGCAGAAAAGGGTCCGGATATGACGGCCCCGTAGCCCAGTCTATTCTTTGAGACAAGCGCAGAAAGTGAACTGAGCGAGACACCGCGAATCTGACCACGTGCCGTTAAGTTGCGCATGCTCTCAACGAGCAATTGACCGGAGACCGCTCCTCCAAGTATCGCCACGCGGAGGGAGTCTAGGCTAACGCGTTCAGGTGTGATGCGAAAGGGTGTCGATAGATAAACGTTAGATAGATGGATTCCGCCATCAGAAAAGGAGAGCTGAGATGTGTCAATGTTCCCATTGATGCGATAGTTCTTCTGGCTATCAAGACTTGCTTCTCCTTGCAGATGAAGATCGCCGTTCACCAGTGGGGAGTTCCATCTGAGCAGTTGGCTGAATTCTCCCAAAGAGGCATTTCCTGAAAAGTGAATCGTACTACTCGAAGAAGGCTCGCTAGTTCCGCTAGCTTCTAAATGAGTGCCCCTAAGTGCAAGCTGCAGATGATTAATCGTTACTTTCGCCGCAGATTCGTCGAACTGACCGTCAAGCTGGATTGTCACAAATGATTGTGATGCCGTAGCATTCCCTCCGATGGGAATGGCGATGGCATTCGCAACTTCGGAGACAAGCACTTTGCCATCCGCACGAATTGCAATGCGCGGGCTACTCGCGTTATCAAGTGAGGCGTTTAGAAGCAAATGGGACGAGTGCGTATCGAACTGAGCCTTCATTACGTCAATTCCGTTCCGTCGGATTTGAATAGGCACATCGACGCTAACGTTTAAGGGGTTATTCGCGCCGGAAGACAGGTCGAGCGCATTGATGTGAAGAACACCCTGGTAGCGGCTAGCGAATGTATTGTAATCGAGCGAAAGGTTGACGCCCGTGCCTTTCACCGAAAGCGGAAATGTTCGCTGGGTGTAGTGCACCACGCCATTGTCCAAACGAAAAATACCCGCTGCCAAATCAACGACTGTGGATAGCGGTGAAGGGCTATTTGCCGGCCGAGATGTTCTGGGTACGGGGATGTTGGTAGAGCCATCCGCGTTAGTGACAACGTTTACCCTCGGCTTCTCAATCCGTAGCTCCGCCAAATCCAAGGCCTTTCGCAGACCGCCAAAAAGCTTGAATCGTACATAGACAGAGTTGACTTGAGCCAGCGGTTCGGTATTTGCAGCTTCGGATCCGTGGATCACAATATCTCTGACGATTACAACCAAGCGCGATAGCTCAAGATGGAAGTCCCCTACGGTAACTTTAGCGCCAGTAGACTCTTCCAGGGCCACAGTGAGCTTACTGCGTGCATAATCAGAGAACCATCTGGTTTGCAGTACGATGAGGGAGGCCGTGGTAAGACTGGCCAAGACGAAGATGACCACAACTGCGATCCGATAAAGTATTGTCCGGCGTTGAGTCAAGCCAGGCCATCCTCAAGGAACGTAACCTTCGTCTGTTTTNNGAGGTCTGTTTTCGTTGCTCGTCAAGCCAAGAAAATAGCAGCCGATTGACTTCTTCCCCAACGAGAATGTCTCGGGCGTCGGCGTGGAGCTTTTCATCAGTGTCATTGGGATGCTGACGCTTCAGCGTGGTTTTGTGTTCTGTATAGTAGGTGTTCAACGCTGCATCCTCAATGACTGCTGCCGGTTTGAAGCGGGCATCAATGAAGCGGAGTACCGTTAGCTGCCAACGGAGGTGCTCACGGAGATCGTTTTCATCGATCCCATATTTGGATAATCTGGCTCCAAATGCCGCCGTTTCCCTCGCTAGCGTTGCTAGTTGAGAATTAGCATCTTGCGTCGTAGCTACCTCATATCCGCCAATGCGGATTTCTTGCTTTAGTAGCGCTTGATCCAGCAATTTGGCAGCAGTTCGTCTACGCGCGGCTTGGTTGAGAACAAGTGGTTGGGCGTTGAGAAAGTCCGTGACCCGAATATCTCGATCGATGTCACTGTCCTTAATTACGGTAGTGCCACAGACGACCGCGATTCGATCAATGAGTTCTTCCTTTGCAAGGACCTGTGTGACTAAAAGCAAACCTAGGAATATACGCATCAAAAAGCCTGCCCAATGGAGAAGAAGAAATTAAAGTGACTGAGTCGCTGAGGACCGCCGGGACAGGCGGCCCCACAGACTAGAAGTTGCTGGATTGTCAGATTCGAGTTGTAACCAATGTAGTTAGGAGGGTTGAGGGAGTAAGAGAAATCAACTCGCACCGGACCAAGGGGTGTTTTATAACGTATGCCAACGCCGGGAGCCTGAACTGCGTAGTTGAAGTTGGCGTTTCCGTTTTGCTTGTAGGCGAGAGAAATATCGCCAAAGGTGCGGTAAATGTTCCCCATGTCATGAAATACAACTCCGCTGATGTTGGCGCCCAACAGTGGGAACCGTAGTTCAAACGTATTAAAGAAGAGTCCATTGCCGCCAATTGGGAAACCGGTCGCATTGCTTGCTCCGGGTCCAACTTCATTCGGAGTGCCTATGTCGCGCGGACCGGCCTGATTGTCGCCAAAACCTCGCATAGAAACGCTGCCACCGCCAAAGAAGCGCTCCGGAAGGGGGATAGCATCGAAATTGCTCAGTCCATTTGCAATGCTGAAGGGAATGATAGCTCCGACTTGCGTTTGCCGGGCAAAGACCAGTTTTCTCCCGATTCGGGTGTAGGTCGCGTTACGCGCGAGAACCCGGGCGAAGCTTCGTTGTGACCCAAAGAAACTGCCCGCGAGCGCGGCATCCACGGTGTTGTAGAATCCCCCATGAGCATCCGAGGGGTTGTCGCGGTGGTCTTGGATGTAACTCGTGGAAAAGCTCCCGATTCGAACCGGTTGAGACAACTGTGGAACGAGAAGAGCGGGTATATAGACATTCCCGACACTCACGCGTCGATACGCAAAGCGTGCGAGCATAGTCGACGCCCGATTGAACCGTTGAGAAACTTGGACGGAAGCTTCTGCTCGCCGCGACGAGAACGTCTGAACGTCCTGGGTCGTATCATAGAGTGCAGAGAGTGTCAACGTTCGGTTCAGCGACCAGAGAAACCGAGGAACAATATAGTTGAGCGATTCTCGTTGTTCCAGTGTCGAATAGCGGGTTTGCAAAGAGAGCGTCTGTGCCCGACCTAAGAAGTTGTTGCGGTTGACGTCGAACGAGACAATGGGCGATATCCCTTTAGCGCCTCCGGCTTCTGAAAGTGAGTTTGTTGTTTGGCCAAACTGGCCAACCTCTAAGCCAATACCAGTGTTGAATGTGTAACGGTTGGCTTCATCGAAATCGAACAGAACATACTTGTAATCGTTCCTGCCGCCAGGATCTTGAAAGGCGGTATCTACGGTGGCGAAAACTCCGAGATCTGAAAGCTTCTTCGACACGTCACTTATCTTCTGAGAGGAAATGGGCTCGCCAGGTTGAATTTCACTCATCGTCTTCGCGATGGTTGCTGGATGCGTGATGTCAAGCCCGGAAACCAAGACCTTACGAACGAACTCTCTCCGGCCTTCGTGAATGAAATATGTGAGTTGTACAGAGTGAGTGGCTTGGTCTGTTGCTTCTTGATAGCGAAATGTTGCGGAGCCAAAGCCATTCGAAGAATAGTATTGTAATATCCGATTTCGATCCGTCGCGACATTTAACTCAGAAAACGGCTGTTTCTGCGTTGAAGCCAGTTGATCACGAAGTGGCGTCAGGTCGAGGTGCTGAGCGCCCTCGATGCTTAGCGAGGAAATCGTCCATTGTGGCCCCTGCTCAATGTGGAATGTTACCGCCAGATCATTCACTTTTCCCTGATATTGAGGATTGACCGTGGAAAAGACTTTCGCATCTCGAAATCCATTGGCTTGGTAAAGGGTCTTGAGGGTCTCTTCGTCTTTACTGCGAAAAGCGTCGCTGTATCTGCCGTAGCGAAGTAACAGCGAGCCCTTAGTCAAAAAGATCCGCTCGCGTAATATTTCTTCTGGAAAGTAATGATTGCCCACAAAGTCTACTTGAACGAGCTTGCGTCTAGGTCCTGTGGAGATGTAGTAGTTGACGATTTGTTTGTCGTTTTCTGTCGGCTCACGTTTGAACGTTACGTCTGCATCTGGATAGCCCCGCGATTGGAAGTAATCTCGTAAATTGCGAGCTCCCTCCGTTAGCAGATCGTTGTCGATTGAGCTTTCTTCATAGACAGGAACATACCGTCGCAGCTTGCCCTTGGAGATCTTGGCTTCGAGGGCGCGGATCTCGATCTTCGGTCCCGCGTCGATCTCAACGTGCGGACGGGCGCGCTTGCCATTCTCGTCGGAGTCAACCGCAGTGAGCTGAACTGACGCCATTAGCCGGTCTTGTTTGGCGTACTTCTTCTCGATCCCGTTCACCCCTCCGCCATTCGACGCTTTGGTTACGTAACGCCATCTGTGAATGATACGGATACGCCATCCCGTGGAGTTCAGAATTGTGGAGACGGGCAATTTGGTGTCGCCGCTGAATACTGGCATCTCATATCTTGCGCGTTTGCCCGCATTAACGATGAAGCCAATTGTGATCTGGTGGGTGACAGGGTCTTCGATGGTCGTAACACCGACAGCAGACTCGAATAAACCGTTCAAACGGAGTTCCCGCTCGACCGCCGAACGAGCATTCTCGATGGTTTCAGAATCGAACGGTTTCCCCAACTCCAAACCCGCAGCGCCTAGAAGAACTGATCGGTTAGGTGGATCTTTCACCTTCCCCCGAATTTCTACGTGCCCGATAAAGTTTGCCGCGCTTGTTTGAAATCGGAGGTGCACTCCTTCGGCATCTCTCGTGCCGTAAACTCTGATGTCCTTATATAGACCAGTTGCGTAAAGGCGATCAATCGTTGCACCTACCTGAAGTAAGTCGAGAGGTTTGCCCACTGCAGAAAGTTGACAAAATGCGAGGTCCCGCTGATCTATAGGTTGCTGCGCCGGATCATAGCGGATGTCGATCACCTTTTTTCCTTGCAGCGACTCAGTGTCAGCAGCACCCGCCAGCGCTGGACCGCGCGGCCAGGCGGTAAGAAATAAGCAGGTTACCCACGCGCGTTTCCTCCCTAACATCCACTCATTCCCAATGTGTGATGCGAACGCTCCCGAGTATGTTACATGTCTTAAGTTTGCGGATGATGTCGTCCAATCTTCGTCGGAACCACGAATGACGTTGAAGGATGTTCGGTCTCTTGGCAAGGAGGCTGCGGGAAAGTGGAATGACCATAACGCCCCCCGTCTGAGCGCGGCGCTGGCGTACTATGCGCTCCTCTCGCTTGCTCCTGTGTTGGTTTTACTCATCTTGATTTGTGGTCTGGTATTTGCAAGAAGCAGTGCCGAACAGCATCTCCTTGATCAAGTGAGAAATCTGGCAGGCAAACAATGGGTGGGCACGTTAAAGACATTGATAGACAATACTGAACCCAACAGCACGGGCGTGATCGCGGGTGTGGTTGCTATCGGGGTGCTTCTTTTTGGCGCGTCGGGTGTCTTTGTGGAACTGCGGGATTCCCTAAACACTATTTGGGAGGCACCAGTTCTTCAAACTTGCATAAAAGAATTCGTTCGCCGTCGCATCGCCTCATTTGGACTGGTGCTTGCGTTCGGATTCTTGATACTTATTTCAACGTTGCTCGATGTGGCACTGCAAGTGATCGAGAAACTGTTTATTTCTTCTTTGCCGGCCGGCGCCGCGCTGATTGGGCAAATTGCAAACTCTGGATTGTCTCTGATTGCGCTCACACTTTTGTTCGGCTTTCTATTTAAATTTGTTCCAGATGTCCCTATCGATTGGCGCGATGTCGGCGTGGGCGCTGTTGTCACCGCCGTGCTATTTACAGTAGGCCATCTGTTGCTGACACTCTATTTGACTAAAGCCGCCATCGGTTCCGCATACGGCGCTGCTGGATCGCTAGTAGCTTTTGTCGCCTGGATGTATTACAGTGCCCAAATCTTTTTCTTCGGGGCGGTGCTGACACGGGTCTATGCGTTGAAGTTCGGTTCTCACGTTACTAAAGCCCTGCCCGCAGCGCCATCACCTCGGGCTGCGGGCAGTTCGGCGTCTTCTTAGTTGCCCGTTTCTTTAAATCGCAACGAAAAGACTCTCGGCAAATGGCCATTCATCATCAACCCACCGTTGCTCGCATCTGAAGCCGCTACTGTGTGCTAGCTTGCCTACTTCGGCCAACGAGTATTTGTGGCTACTCTCCGTCCATATCGTTTCGCCTTCGCGAAAGCTTATTCTGCAGTCGGCACTCGGGAGGTAAACTGTCTGCTTTTTCTTGGAGCGCAGATGCATTTCGACGCTGCCGGTAATTTGATTGAAGCGGGCTTCATGTTCGAACTGACGTAGATCGAAATCTGCGTCAAGCTCGCGATTTATGCGGGCTAACAAATTAAGATTGAAGGCTGCGGTCACGCCAGCAGGATCGTCGTACGCGGCTATGAGTCGGCTGGCCGGCTTTAGCAGGTCAGTGCCCAGCAACACAGTATCGCCGCAACACAGGGTCTGCCGAATCTGGGATAGGAACTGGCAGTCTGAACCGGAGTCGAAGTTGCCGATAGTGCTTCCCAGGAACAGAACAAGCAGGTGAGTGTCTGGGTTTCTATGTTGCGCAACGTCTCTCAAACCCTCAATGTACTCTCGTTCCAGGCCGACTGTATTGACACCATAGATGTTGCTCAGTTCGCGCTCGCAAGAAGATAATGCTCCAGCTGAGATCTCGATCGGATAATAATCGAGTTCTGCGTGTAGACTGAGCGCTTCGAGAATGTAGCGAGTTTTCTTGCCGCTTCCGCTGCCCAACTCACACACCGTTAGCGGAAACGGAACCAGCGTGGCAATCTGCTCGGCGGCGCTTCGCAGAATTCGTTCATCGGCCCGAGTCACACCGTATTCTGGGATTACGCTAATGACTTCAAAGAGCGCTGAACCAACCGCGTCGTACAAATACTTGGAGGGTAGCTGCTTCTGCCCGGCAGTATTCAAACCTTGGCGCACGTCAGAAGCGAATTGCGTAAGAGCAGGACTAACGGTTTCTGTCAGCATTTGTCTAATCATCCAATTTGATTAACGAGTCACGCAGCGGAATCCAGCATAAACGTATTGATAGTGGGGTTGAAACCAATTACGGAAACTTATGCGGAGCATGGAGGCCGCTGTGCGGGTACTGCCGCCTTTCATGACAAAGTGTCTGCCGTCAAAAAACGGGGCCGAATAACCTGGATAGGCTGGCGTAATGCGAAAGCCGGGGAAGGCTGCGAATGGTGTAGACGTCCATTCCCATCCCGTGCCTAACAGTCCCTCCACTCCGTAATCACTCGCAAATTCCTTGTCTAAGCCAACTGGTGGAGGATCCCAAAGAATGCGTGCCTGGCCTGGAGGTTGAGCGCCCTGCGCCGAACGAATCCATTGGGCTTCAGTTGGGAGCTGTTTGCCGGCCCAGCGTGAATAGGCGCAAGCCTCAGCGTAGCTTGTGTAAACGGGAGCATGCATGCTGAGGTGAGTCTCGCAGAACATGCCGCGGTAGCGAAATCCTGCTGCGGTGTGGACCCAGAACACGGGATGAGAAATCTTCGCTTTGGTCTTCCATTCCCAATCTGCGTCGGACCATAACTCACGCCGCTGGTAACCGTTATCGTCAACAAACTTCTGAAACTGAGCGTTCGTAACCTTGTATTTATCAATCTGGAAGCCCGGCACCGTCACGGTGTGACTCTCGAATTCGTTATCCCATCCGAACAGGTCCGGTTTTCGAGGTAAGCCAAGAATGGCGGCTCCTGCTGGTATTTCCACCATTTCTGGTTCCACGCCTTGTGCGGCCATCATTGTTGCGGTAGGAGTGCTTTGCTTGGAATCGTAAGGTAGCTGATGAAACATGTACTCCAGAGTTTCCGCATGCATGAGCCTATGTTCAATCGTAATGTTCAGTAGTTGTGTTAGTTCATTGGTTTCCGTTGTAGACGCGAGAGCAGAATCCAACAGATCTCGGACGCGATTTCGATACGCCTCCACATCGGGCATAACCGGCCAGTCACTGGGTTGGTCGGATGGAAGATTTCCGTCCACTGGATCGATTCCAAATGCAAACAAGCGATCATAGCTTGGATTAAATGGATCAATGCCCAGATGTTTTCGCAGAAGGTTCCAATCAAACGCTTCGAGGTGACCTACGTAAAACACCACCCGATGCCTTTCCGGAATGGGTCGGCTATAAAGAACGTTTGGAGCGAGAATGCTGAAGAGTTGGTCTGTCTCTGCACGGCTATCTGTCAGACGCTGCAGCAGGCTCAATTGCGCTTCGGAAACTGTCTGAGTCAACATAGAGGTTTCAAATTGCCCAGCATAGTGGGTATCGGTTCCGATAAGGTTGGATGTATATGTACCGCTCGCTGAAGTGTCGCACAGGGCTTGTTCGCGTTCATCACGTCTAGAATACAGTGAATCGCCTCATCTCCGCCAGTTCCCAAAATTGCACATCCTGAAATCTCCTTACTCTTGGCATCTATAAGGATTTTCATGAACCCTTGGGTTTCGCCCTTATCTTTGCCCGCCCCAGATGCTTCATTTCTCTCGTGCCCAAAAAGGACGGGACGATCGGTTGTTCGGACCTCAGTCTCAGTGATGCCGATTCTCGCTAAAGGTGGATCAGTGCAAACGGCATAGGCACTGATTCGACCCGATAACCGATAATTCTCATGCTCCAAGAGGTTTTCCATTACAATTTCAAAATGGTTGTAAGGCGTGCGAGTAAACGCGCCTTTTCCGTTGCAATCTCCGATANNAACAGGGGTTGGCAACTGATCGCGCACCTCTATAAAGCCGCGAGGGTCGCATTTCACATCGGTGTTTTCCAAACCCAGATCTGTCTTGGGCAGTCTGCCGGTTGCCATCAAAATGTGTGTGCCTGTAATCAACGTCTCCGCCCATTTACTCCAGCTTCAATTTGATCGTTTCGTTTCGATATTTCGATGCATTCAGCTCCCAACACTATATTTGATGCCCTCGTTACCCAGAATGTCTCGAATACCGTCTAAAATGCCGCGATCTTCGCGGGGCAGAAGTGCTTATGAACGTTCAATGATGCTGACTTCACTGCCGAGGCGGCGAAACATTTGTCCGAATTCGAGGCCAACATAGCTTCCGCCAACCACAATTAGATGCTTGGGACAGAAATCTATTTCCAAAATCGACGACTTGGTGAAATAGGGAACACTATGGAGGCCTGAGATTTTGGGTATCGCCGCTCTGGCGCCGACGTTGATGAAACGGCGTGGGCCGGTCAATACCTCGCCGCCTACCTCCACTGAGTCGCTCGAAACGAAGCTGCAGTGCCCGAGGTGAAAGCTACAGTTCGGAGCTTTGGCTAAAGCTTTCTCAACGCCTTGGCGCGAACCACCTGAGATTCGGTGTTTGCGGGCTCTCACCTGCTTCATGTCGACATGCACAGGCTCCGGAACGACGATTCCGAATTCTTCGGCGCGCCGGGCAATATAAGCTGTCGGAGCACTTGGGTTCCAATCACGATCACGTCGACAGATGGTGGCATGCGGGATATCAGCTTCTATTATTTTGATCGAGCGGCTAATAGGGCTCGGCCAAAGGCCTGCAGGAAAGCGGCACCTCCGGCCAACGCGCGGCGACTGTCCTTACCGGCCAAAGATTGAATCGCTCGCCAGAAGCCCGGTGGCCGATTCGCACGATTGGCCGATGATTGAGATGTCAGTTCATCTGCCAGGGCATGGAGCACATCGGGATCTACACTGCCTAAAATTCTGGCAAGTGAAACCAGATTTCGCACGGCGTTAATAGATTCGGGCGTGTTGCTTGCCGTCGCGAGTTTTGTGACCAGAGTGTCTCCCGCGCTTAGAGCGCCGCGAAGAAGATCAATCACTCGCGAGTCTTGCAACTGCTGGAGCAATTCATAGGAAGCCAGAATCGCTTTCGCATGAGAGACCCGAGCCTCCTCGAGACGACCGGCTATTTCGCTCTTTGATTCGGGAGTGCTGGGAATGACAGCGATTGGTTTTGCCAAAATGTTGTCTCCGTTGGATCTAGAGGGGATCCGATTTCTCGCGGCGATCGAGTCTGGTTTTTGTCTCAATATTCACGAGATGATTTCCGGGTAGCGAATAGCCGGGCTGCAGCCACTTGCGTTCCACTTCAACTCCATTTTGGGGAGTTGGGTGCCCATTACGAAAATTGATTTTGGGCAAGGGATTTTCACGTTTGCCTAGAATGCGCATCTCGACGGCTGCCTCTTTATAGGCGGGCGTATGAGTGGCTCGGTCGGTATTGCTGCTAGTCACGCG
>PMQB01000332.1:0-12311 GCA_003169195.1 Bryobacterales bacterium | reverse complement strand
ACTTCAAGAAAGGTGTCTGGCGTCTCTTCTTTGATTCCCTTAACGCGATATGTCATGTTGCCGACTTCGAAGTGTTCCAGAAGCCTCCCATTGTTGAGGTGTAGATCGTATTCGACATCGGGCGATTCGCAGGGCTGAATCCAGGTGAGCGGGTAAAGCTTGGCCTTGCCGTCAGGAAAATGGAAGCCGTGTGTGTAAAGAAGCGGTTGATCGCTCCCATCCGCAGCAACAGGCCACTGCAGGGATCTATAGCCTTCGAGCCGATCATAGGTCACTCCCGCAAAGAGGGGCGTTAATGGAGCGATCTCCGCCATGATCTGAGATGGGTGTGTGTAGTTCCACTGCGCGCCGAGCAAGTTCGCAATGTCTTGAATGATTATCCAATCGGGCTTGCTTTCACCTAAAGGTTCGAACACTTGATAGAGCCGCTGTATTCTTCGTTCAGTATTGACGAACGTCCCTTCTTTTTCCAGACTTGCCGCTGCTGGAAGGATGATGTCGGCGTATTGACATGTTTTGGTAAAGAATAAATCTTGCACTACAAAAAGCTCGAGTTTGCTTAAGGCGTCTCCCACGACGTTTGCGTTCGAATCGGAGGTGTACATGTCCTCGCCCTTAAGGTACATGGCCTTGAGCTT
The DNA here is from genome assembly GCA_003169195.1 of Bryobacterales bacterium. Lineage (GTDB taxonomy): Bacteria > Acidobacteriota > Terriglobia > Bryobacterales > Bryobacteraceae > Bog-105. The sequence continues at coordinate 11,673 of PMQB01000332.1, read as the reverse complement.
TCCTTCATGAATTGCATCCACCATCTCATGATTATCCAGGCCCTTTGCGGACGATAAAGAGACGCCCCAACCCTTTTCGAATTTTTCGCGGATCTCGTCGTCATCCACTTCCTGATATCCAGGAAAGAAGTTCGGCGCGGATCCGAAGTCACTGGCGCCCTGAACGTTATTGTGGCCGCGCAGTGGATAAGCTCCGGTTCCTGGCCGCATGAAGTTCCCTGTGACTAGCAGGAGATTGCAGAAAGCGGTGGATGTATCTGAGCCGCCGCAGTGTTGTGTCACCCCCATAGCCCACAAAATGCAAACCCCGGTGGACGTCACAATTTCGTGAGCCACCTGCTTCAGCATGTTTTGCGGGATGCCTGTAACTCGTTCGCCAAACTCCAAGGTGAACGGCTCTAAACTGTTTTTGTAGTCTTCAAACCCATGCACCCACTGCTGAATGAATTCTTTGGCATGTAGATTCAGATCAATGATGTACTTAGCAATTGTGGAGACCCAAACTAAGTCTGTTCCAGGGTTGGGACGAATGAGAATATCAGCCCGGCGCGCCATCTCATTCTCGCGCAAATCGCTCACAATTAACCTTTGGCCGCGCAGCTTGTGGGCACGTTTGACGCGAGTCGCCAAAACCGGATGCGCTTCCGCGGTGTTGCTGCCAACTATGATTACCAGTCCGGCCTTTTCGATATCGCTAATCGAGCCGGAGTCACCGCCGTACCCTACAGTGCGAGTTAATCCCTGAGTCGCCGGAGTCTGGCAATAGCGAGAACAATTGTCAACATTATTGGTACCAATCACGCCTCGTGCCAATTTCTGCATGAGGTAGCTCTCTTCATTNNATAGGCTTCGTCCCAAGTGCCTTCTCGAAAATAACCTCCCTCGCGAATGAGCGGCTTCTTGATTCTGTCTCCGCTATTCACGTAATCCCAGGCGAACTTGCCTTTGACACAAGTGGAAATTCCATTGGCTGGGCCTTCGCTCGGTTCCACTTTCAAGATGTGACGGTCTTTGGTCCAGATATCGAAACTGCAGCCCACGCCACAATATGTACAAACGGTTTTCGTGCGCTTGGTGCGCTGTTTGCGCATGTCGGCCTCACCTTCCGAAAGCTGAAGAATGGAGCCATACCCTAACTCAGGTTCGACACCTTTTACAAAATCAATCATCGAGTTCAAGGCGGTATTGGGGAGGGCCGTAAAAAAGCCTGCCTCCCCGAGCATGGATTTCTCCATGAGAGCGTTGCAGGGGCAAACCGTCACGCAATGGCCACATGAGACACAACTTGAGCCGGCGATGGTCGCACCGCCATCCCAAAGAACCCGAGGATGTTTGTCCTCCCAACGGATGGAAAGTGTTTCGTTAACCTGCACGTTCTGGCAAGCTTCCACACAACGGCCGCAGAGGATGCATTGATCCGGGTCGTACCGGTAAAAGGGATTGGAGTTATCAGCGGCGTAGGGTTTGTGGAGAAAGGGGCGTTTCTGATGCTCGATGTTGAGCATGGCGGTTGTGTTGTGTACGGTGCAATTGCCATTGTTGTTGTCGCAAACAGTGCAATAGAGAAGGTGGTTTTGCAGAATACGGTCGAAAGCATCGAGCTGCGCGTTTCTAACGCGGGCAGACTCGGTGATAACGGTTGCGTCTTCTGCAATCACCGTGGCGCAAGCGCGAACCAGGCTGCCGTTTACTTCAACGAGGCATGTATCACATGTTTCAATAGGGCCGAGTTGGGGATGGTAGCAAACGTGAGGGATGTCGCGGCCTGCCTTAGGAATTATGTCGACCAGTAACTGTCCAGAATGAACTTGGAGCGGATGACCATCAACAGTGACACAGACTGAGTGAAGCGGGAGGGATTCATTCATGTGCTCGAGAGGCAAAAGACGCCCACCTGTGAGACTTCAAATTTTGAAATTGCGACTACAGAAAAAATACTGGATTCGCGTGTCCTGCTCGCTTGCCTATCTTATACAAAACGAAATAAGCCGGTGTCTTTTGTTGTCTTGTGAATTGGGAATTGCTAGCTTTGGGTGAGGCGAATAAAAAGGGAAGAGCGCCCCTTAAGCAGGACTGAATGGATCTTCAAGCTAAATTGACAATCCTTGCCGACGCAGCTAAATACGATGCTTCGTGTGCAAGTTCAGGATCGAAGAGGAAACGCGAAAAAGATGGATTAGGAAATACGACTGGAATCGGAATTTGCCACAGTTACACTCCGGACGGACGATGTGTTTCGCTGTTGAAGATCCTGCTGACTAACTACTGCGTCTACGATTGTACCTACTGTGTAAACCGTGTGTCCAGTGATATTCCGCGGGCGAGATTTACGCCGGAAGAGGTTGTGTCTCTAACGGTTGAATTCTACAAACGGAACTATATTGAAGGATTATTTTTAAGTTCGGGCGTGATTCAAAGTCCGGATTACACGATGGAGCAACTGATTGCAGTTGCGAAGACGCTACGCAGCGAGCAAAAATTCGGCGGGTATATTCATCTGAAAATGGCGCCAGGGGCTTCCAAAGATTTAGTTGCGGAGGCAGGGAAGTGGGCCGATCGCTTAAGCGCGAACATCGAATTGCCGAGACAGGTTGATTTGGACCAGTTGGCGCCGGCAAAGAGTCATGTGGAAATTCAATCCACGATGAGCAATATTCACGAACGGATTGAGGAAGCGCGCGAGGAAAAACAGAAGTTTGCGTCGGCAGGTCAAAGCACACAGATGATTGTCGGCGCGACAGATGCCTCCGATGCGATGATCCTGGAGAAATCTTCGAGTCTTTACAAGTCGTACCGGATGCGGCGCGTTTATTACTCTGCGTTTAGTCCGATCCCGCGGCGGGATTCGCGCTTGCCGCTAATTGCCGCACCGCTTGCCCGGGAGCACCGGCTTTATGAAGCAGATTGGTTGCTGCGTTTCTACGGCTACACGGTTGGAGAATTAACCACGCCGGAAGAGCCGAATTTGTCTTTGGAAAATGACCCGAAGTTGAGCTGGGCGCTGCGCAATCGGAGTTTCTTCCCGGTGGATGTGAATTTGGCGCCGGAGGAAGCGCTCTTACGCGTGCCTGGGCTGGGCGTGCGCAGTGTAAGGAAGATTATCAAGATTCGGCGTTTTCACAAATTTCGATTGGAAGATTTGGGCAGGTTGCGCGCCGCTGTGGTAAGGCTTAAGTTTTTCGTGATCACCAGCGATTCGAATCCGAGTGTCTGGCGGCTCGACAGCCAGAGTTTGCCGCAGTTGGTGAAATCTCCTTCGCCGCAGCTTTCGTTGTTCCAGACCGGGGAACTGTAATGCAGAGCGTGCCGGTGCAGAATTTTGATGAGTGGCGGAATTTTGCGAGGGCGCTGCTGTCTAACGATGTTCATTTCGACAGCGTAGCTTTTACCGATGGCGTGCAGGCCACGTTTTTGAGCAATTGGAAGAATACGGCTGAAACGACGGCGGTGAAGATCTCCAAGCAGTTTGTGGAACTGGCGGAATTTGTTGCGATGCACCGCGATCCGCGGCGCTGGGATCTTCTTTACAGAACGGCGTATCGAATGACGCGGCTGGGGGAGCGTCGTCTGTTAGAAAACGAGGTTGATCCGGATATTCGCGAACTCTTCCTCATGCAAAAAGCTCTGAGGCGCGATATCCATAAAATGCACGCGTTTGTTCGTTTCCGCAAAGTGGACGACGAAAACGAGCGCTATGTGGCGTGGCATCGTCCAGATCATTTCATTGTGGAGCATGTGGGCCCTTGGTTTGCGGAGCGTTTCGGCGCGATGCACTGGGCCATTTTGACTCCCGACCGAAGTGTGTATTGGAACACTCATCGCCTGCGGTTCGGTCCCGGCGTTCCGAAATCGGAAGCGCCAGCGCATGATGATCTGGAAGATTTGTGGAGATCGTATTATGCGAGTGTTTTTGACCCTGCCAGAGTGAACGTGCCTGTAATGAAAAAGGAGCTGCCGGTTCGGCATTGGGCTACGCTGCCAGAAGCTGCGCTCATTCCAGGCCTTTTAATAGAAGCATCTTTAAAGGAAACTCAAATGCGGAGTGTAAGTCCATACAGTGCGGAAGCGTTCCTCCCGGCGGAACGCAGCTTGCCGAATCTTGCGTCCGCGATTCGAGGTTGCAAAGGTTGCGAGTTATACCGTTATGCCACGCAGCCTGTTTTTGGCGAAGGAAGTAAGAAAGCCCACGTGATGTTCGTGGGGGAGCAGCCTGGCGATCAGGAAGATTTGCAAGGAAGTCCGTTTGTTGGACCTGCGGGACAAATTTTGAATAAAGCTTTGGCGGAAGCGGGCATTGATCGGTCTAAGGTGTATGTCACCAATGCCGTGAAGCATTTCAAGTTAGAGGAGCGTGGAAAGCGTCGCATCCACAAAAAACCGCGCGGGGTAGAAGTCGCCGCCTGCCGGCCATGGCTCACCGCCGAAATCGAAGAAGTTAAGCCTGAAGTGATTGTGGCCTTGGGTGCCACGGCGGCGCTCAGTGTGGGAGGAAGAGAGTTCGCCATTCAGAAAGAACGCGGCAAACTCATACCCATTGCCGGCGGGAGGCAGTTGTTGATCACGGTTCATCCTTCGTTCTTATTACGATTGCCGGAAGAGAGTCGTGATGACGAATTCCGGCGGTTCGTTGATGATCTCCGTCTCTTGTGTAACCAGTAGTTTTTCTGAATAGTGGGCTATTCAGGCAATCTGCTACATCTAAAGAAACCTTCAGTCGAAGTTGAAGGACCAAATAAGGTGACTCCCGAAAAGTCCGCGCCAAGTTTCCATGACGTTCCTGCGCCCCCGGCCGAAGAGTTGTTCCGGCTCGCATCGCAGGCGGTAGATGGAATTCTGTACGACTGGTATCCGGGGACGGGCGTGGTGCGGCGAAGCGGGAATCTGCAGAAACTCATTGGCTTTTCGGCTGACGAGGCTGCACCCTCGGCGAACTGGTGGCAAGAACGAATACACCCGGAGGATGCCGCGTCGGCTAGTTTGAGCGTCCTTTCTGCCTTGGACAAAGACCAGAATAAATATGAGACGGAGTTTCGCTTCCGCCATGCGGACGGACATTGGGTTTATCTGAGCGATCGAGGGTTTATTGTCAGGGATGAACTTGGGACGCCGATTCGCGTAGTAGGCAGTACGTACGACGTCACAGAGCAGAAGAAGCTTGAACAGGAACTGAAGGATAGAAACAAGGAGTTAAAGTTCCAGGCGGACATTCTGGAGGCAACGCATGATGCGGTGGTGGCGCTGGATGCCAATCTCTGTATCCGCTATTGCAATGCGGCGGCTGAGAAATTGTATGGCGTTCGACTAGCCGATGTGTTGGGTCAACCGTTACCGGTAATGCACGGCTACGCATGGCTGGCACCGGAAGACGAGCAGCGCTCACTGAGCGATTTGCGAGATCGCGGCAGTTGGAAAGGTGAATACATACACATTCTGCGAGACGGGACGCAACTGGTGGTTTACTGCACGGTAAACGTGTTAGCGCCGGAGGCGGGCGGCGGAATGGTGGCGGTCATTCGCGATATCACGGAGCGCAAACGCTCTGAGATGGATGTGAGGAATCGGACGCTGCGCTTGGTTCGAGCAAACGAAGACCTGCTGCATTTTGCCTATGCGGTCAGCCACGATTTGCAAGCGCCGCTGAGAACGATCACGAGCTTTTCGCAACTGTTGGCGCTGAAATATAAGCAGAAACTGGATGGACAGGGCGGGGAATTCATCCGCTGGATCATTGATGCCAGTACCCGCATGGATACCATGCTGCGCGACTTGCTGCAATTCGCAAAGGTGGCGGGCGGCAATGCGGAGTTTAGCGAAGTCGTTTGTTTGCAGGACGCATTTTCCACGGCGCTGGACGGTTTGCGAAGCAGTATTGAAGAAACGCAAGCGGTGATCACGGCCGACCGGCTTCCAACGGTAGCCTGCGACGCGGGACAAATGGTGCAGTTGTTCCAAAATCTGATTGGCAACTCGTTGAAGTACCGCAGGCCCGACACAGCGCCGCACATTCATGTCTCCGCGCGCGAAGCGGCAGATGGATGGGAGATCACGGTACGCGATAACGGCATGGGTTTCGAGCCGAAACATGCGGAACAGATCTTCGGAGTGTTTCAGCGGTTGCACGGCAAGGAGGTGGCGGGCACAGGAATTGGCCTGACCATTTGCAAGCGAATCGTGGAGAGGCGAGGAGGAAAGATTTGGGCCGAAGGACAACTGGGCGCAGGCGCCACGTTCCATTTCTCGATTCCGCATTCAACAGCCGCATTCCACGCCGCTCCTTCGATGGATTGGGAGCGGGTGCATACGGTTCTTGAGAACCGTCCGCAGCCTGACGAGGCAGAAATGCCGATGGCGCATTTCGACGAGCTATTTAAGACGCTTGATCTGGCGCAGGCCATTGTGAGAAATTTTGACGGCACGATTCTGATCTGGACGAAGGGTGCGGAGCGACTCTTTGGCTGGACGGAAGCGGAGGCGCAAGGCCAGCAACTGCATGATCTTATTGCGACCGAGTTTCCCAAGTCGCGAGCCGCCATTGAAGCGGCTCTCTTGCGGAACGGCGAATGGACCGGAGAGTTGAAAGCCCATAAGAAGGATGGCCGCGTGGTTTGGCTCGCGAGCCACAAGGCGCTTTATCGCGATGGCAGCGGCCGTCCACAGTCTGTGATTGAAGTTCACAATGACATCAGCGCGCTGAAACAAGCGGAAGCCGCATTGACACGCAGTGCTGAGCAGCGGGATGTTGCGCTGAGCGCAGGGCGGATGGGTGTCTGGAGTTGGGACAAACGAACGAATCAAATTGAGTGGTCGGAGACTATTGAGACGTTGCTTGGCATGAGACCGGGATCTTTTGAAGGAACGTGGCAAGCTTACACTCAACGCGTTCATCCCGATGATCGTGAGACTGTGCAGCAGCGTATCTCCAAGGCGTTTGAGGGCCGTCCGGAGTATGTGATCGAAAACCGGCTATTGCGGGAGGACGGGAGCTATTGCTGGGTGCGCGGCCAAGGCAGAGTGGTGTGCGATGAACGGCATCAACCTGTTGGCTTGATGGGCGTGGTGTGGGATATCAGCGATAACAAGCAGAATGAAGCGGACCGGCAATTTTTGCTGGATCTAGGATCAAAGTTGTCGCAAGCTTCGGGTAGTGAGCGCTTGGCAGACATAGCCACGACAGAGACCGGGAAGTATTTGGGCGTGTGGCGCTGTGTGTGCAGCGAGATCGACCACGTACATAAAGAGATCCACAACTTTTCGGAGTACTGCCTAGACTGTCCATCGGGGATCGGCCGCTATTCGTTAGATGAGTTTGCAGGGATTCTAGCTGAACTGGCGCAGAGCCAAGTGGTGTGCGTGAGCGATGTAGAAAAGGATGCGAGAACGATCAATAGTCTGGAGAGCGGGTATCGCAGATTTGGCACGCGCGCCTTTGCGACTGTGCCGTTGCGGAGGGAAGGCCGTTGGGTGGGCAACCTCACCGTGGCAAGCGACGAAGTGCGGCACTGGCAGGACAGAGAGGTCTCCTTGCTGCGGGAAGTGGGCGAGAGACTTTGGCCAGCGATAGAGAGTGCGCGCTTGCTTCAGGAAGCGAGAGAGCGGCAAGAGCAATTCGAGAGCACCTTCGAACAAGCGGCGGTGGGTTTAGCGCATGTCGCGCCAGATGGGCGCTGGCTGCGCGTAAATAAGCGACTTTGTCAGATTACGGGTTATACAAAAGAAGAATTGCTGGAAGGTCGCTTTCAGGATATTACTCACCCGGACGATCGCGCAATAGACTTGCAGTATTACAATTCGCTGCAGCGTGGGCACTTGGCCTCTTACGCGGTTGAGAAGCGCTATTTCCAAAAGAGCGGATTGGTTGTTTGGGTGAACCTGACGGTGGCGCTGGTGCGAGACGCAGAGGGCAAGCCGAAGTATGCCATCTCGGTGGTGGAGGACATCAGTGCGCGCCGGAAGACGGCCCAACAATTGGTGGAGACGAGCGAGTTGGCGAGCCTGCGTCTGCGCGAGATCGAGGCCATCTATTCGCAAGCACCGGTGGGGTTGCTCTTCCTAGATTGTGACCTGCGTTTCGTGAGGATCAATGAATACCTTGCTAGCAAGAATGGCTTTTCGGTTGCGGAACATATAGGGCGTACGGTATCGGAGATTTTGCCTGAGGCAGGACCGCGGTTGGAGCCCTTGCTGCGCGGGGTGCTTGCGACGCGTAAGCCAATTATTGAAGCACAGTTGCGGGGGGCGACGCCCGGGAGTGGCGGGGCAGAGCTTATCTGGCTGGTGAGTTACTTCCCCTTCGAAGGGCCGGACGGTGAACTTTTGGGTCTGAATGCCGTGGTGCAAGACATCACACAACGAAAGCAGACCGAAACAGCCTGGCGTGAGACGGCGGAGAGGTTGCGGATTGCGACGTCGGTGGCGGATCTCGGCGTGTTTGCCTGGGATGCGACCGAGGATCACGTTGTGTGGGAGAACGAGCGGATGTACGAGATCATCGGGCGAAGTAAAGAGGATGGACCGGTGAACCACCAGGAGTTCTTGCGCAGTGTGATTCATCCGGAAGATGCGGAGGGTTATCTGGAAGCGCTGTGTGACGCTTCGAAGCCAGGACGGTTTTTCCGCCAAGTGTGTCGAATTCGGCGCGGCGATGGGGTGCCTCGCTGGGCCGAGATCTCCGGTCAATTTGACTTCGCAGCGGAGGGAGATCTGGTGCGATTCGTGGGGGTGTTGGCGGATGTCACGGAGAGGATGGAAGGAAACCCGGAGATCTGACAGGTGGTTTGGCCAGCTTGTTGCAACAGTCGGGCAGAGGCGACCATGCCGACCAAGCCAAAAGTGAAACGCCCGCCACGACCGGATGAGGACATTGCGAAGGAAATCGTCCGAAAGTTCAAGGCTGACGCCGAGGTGCCAGCTGAGCGAATTTCGGTGAATGTGGCGCAAGGCTTCGTAATTATTGAAGGTACGGTATCTTGGCCATCGCAGAAACTTGCGGCGCAAAGTTGCGTCGTCAAGGTGAGAGGGGTGCGGGTGCTCGAAAACCGACTCCGCTTGGAACCCAACTCGTCGGTGGCAGCACAATAAAATAATGTCCATTATTTGAGCGCTTTAGCGCAGCTACCATCGGGGTGGTTGGGTGGAATCGCGCGGTTGGGCTTTCCCTGGTAACTACGGATTTGAAAAAACGAAGCCAATCGGGGTGTTTTGAATTGGTGTGGGTGGGGTTGAAAAAACGAACCCACCTGGTGGGGCGGAAGGATTTTGAAAAAACGAACCCAGTGGGGCTGAGCGACGGATTGGAACTTGCGTATTGTTGGTCGAGCGCGAGATTTGAAAAAACGAAGCCAATCGGGGGAAGACACTTGGGTGCGTCGCGAGTCGATTTATGGGGCGCGATGTGAAAACGCAAGGTCATTGGTGTTATCTCTCAGTACGATTCGTTGAGGCCAGGCCCGTTCAAGGTTAGCTTGGCGAGGGCGGTGCCGCGTGCATCGGCGCGCTGTCTGTGGGCTTCGGGGGACGCCTAAATCTTTATAGGGGCTGGAGATAAAAATCTTGGCAACTTTCTTCGACACCTGTGACCGTTTAAGAGCACTCCCTCAACTTGGTGCGCTCCGCCAGAAGCGACCCTTTCGCCGAGGAGCAAACGCATACTCGACTGGGGTAGCGGCCGGGAAGACTCATTTATGAGCTGTGAAGCTTAAATTAACGAGGGGTGATCCATTCGCGGTCAATTTCGACCGAGACGGAGCGCTGGAGCATTGTCACGGAAATGATCAGGCGGAAGTCTGATTTCTTCTTGACCAGAATTCCTTCGACGCCCGCCAATGATCCGCGGAGTACTCTGACCTGTTGGCCTTCGCGGAGAAAGGGGCAGGGCTCGGTGGCTAAGCCGGAATGAAGGATCTGCTTGACGGCTTCCAGTTCTTTGGCGTCGATCGGCGCGGGTTCCGTGCCATAAGAGACAATGCCGATGACGCCGTGAGTCGTGACGATGGGCAGGCGGTTCAATGGATCGAATCGGCAAAACACATACCCCTTGAAGAGGGGAGTATCGGTTACCACGACTCGATCAGACCAACGGCGGCGATTGCGGTATGTTGGCAAATATGGCTTAAATCCCTTGTGTTGCAGGGAAACGACGGCTAAAGTTTCGAAATTGGAACGTGTTCGCAGTGCATACCAGGGCGCATCTGTTCCTGTGTGGCGCGAGGGCGTCGGCTGCTGTAGGTATGCGCCTTCATAGAGATTGGTATTGGTGGAATATTGCAAGTTTGTACATCCCTCCGATAAGTGTTAAGGATTCGGGATCGACCAGGCCCGAAGACATCGCACTCTGATGTGTTGCCCCACTCTAGCGAAAATTAGTGTGAAGTGCGTCACCCAAATGGGTGATGTTTACGTTTGTAAGACCCAGTACCACGGCAGGGGGTTTTCGGCGCTAATAGTTTTAGCTCCGCCCGTACGGAGGTGAGGGTAATCGGAGGTTTAGAACGGCAAGCAGCGTAATATGTGAAGAGCTTTCTATCCATGACAGATCTTGCTTTTCTTTTTCCAGGTCAGGGTTCGCAATTTGCGGGCATGGGCCAACAATTAGCAGAACAATTTCCTATCGCGCAGCGGACTTTTTCGGAGGCGGACGACGCGTTAGGTTTCGCGATTTCGGAGATTTGCTTTCAAGGGCCGGAAGAAGAGTTGAAGAAGACGGTAAATACGCAGCCGGCGATTTTGGCAACGTCGGTGGCGGCGTATCGAGTTTTGGAGGAGTTAGGACAGCGCCCCTCAATCGTCGCGGGGCACAGTTTGGGCGAGTATTCCGCGCTGGTGGCGACGGGTTGTTTGGGATTCGGCGAAGCGTCGCGCCTGGTACGAGCGCGTGGACAATTTATGCAAGACGCCGTTCCTGATGGCGTGGGTGCGATGGCGGCGCTGTTGAAACTTCCCGCGGATCAGTTGGATGGGATTCTGCAACAGGCAGCGCAGGGGCAGATTGTGACTGCGGCGAACTTCAATTCGCCCGATCAAATTGTGATTGCGGGCCATGCGCAAGCGGTGGAACGCGCTATGCAACTGGCCAAAGCCGCGGGGGCGAAACGGGCGATTCTGTTGCCCGTGAGCGCGCCCTTTCATTGTCCGCTGATGCGTCCAGCGCAGGAAAGGCTCAAGCCAGCGCTGGATGCAGCGGAGTTCCGGCCGCTCTTGTATCCGTTGATTAATAACTGTGAAGCACGTTTTGTGGATGATCCTGCGGCTGCGCGGGAAGGCCTGATACAGCAGATTCCGAATCCGGTCCGTTGGACCGAATCAGTGCGCGAACTGGGACGGCGCGGCATTACACGTTTTGTGGAGGTAGGGCCCGGCAGCGTGCTGATTGGACTATGCCGAACAATTGAGCCAGCGCTGCGTGGTTACAAGTTCGGCGAACCGAAGGATCTAGAGGCTCTGTTGGCTGGCCTCGCGAACTAGGTTTAAGACAGATTTGGCGATGTCGAGCAGATCCCTGAAAAGACCGCAGGCGGTTTGCTGAACGCCGGGATTAACAGAAATGATTCACTGAGATCTGTGTGAAACAGGACCAGATTCGAAGTGCCGCACGCGCTGGAGAGCATGTCGGTGACGGGCATGACGTCGGCCTTGGCTTCCAGGTGAATGCGTTCGTCCCGCCGTTGGGTGCGGCTG
>PMQB01000080.1 GCA_003169195.1 Bryobacterales bacterium | reverse complement strand
CAGGCAAGGCCCGAATCCTTGACCCCGGCCAACGCTGCGGCTCTTTCCTGTTATGACGGGAAAGTGCTCCTGTGCCCTTCCCGAGCCAGTCTTACGGTGAAGGCGTTTTAGCGGCCCGCCGACACAACGACCGGCTTCGCCAGAAGATCCGGCCTCGTGCCCGAGAATTTTGCGATGATTGCACGGACATGTGTCTCAGACGCCGGCTTTACATGAATGGCCGTAATCAAGGTGCCGAGATTACAGGGCACCCGGATACCTTCTTTAGCTGCATCGGTCTCCCATTCGCTTTCGGGTCTCAGCAGCGTAACCCGTAATTCTTTCTCGGCGCTGAAGCTGTTGCGCTTCATGAAGAGTCCGTACTGGCGGTGCCCGCGCTCGATGGCGTCGTTATCGTAGTCCGCGTATCGGACATCACTGATAAGGATGCCGGACGTACCGGATAAGGAATCCGTGAGCTGCTGTTCAGTGGATTCAATGGCGACTCCGGTCCCCTCAGCATAGTTGTCCCACATCCATTCCGACTGGGAGGGGCTCTTATGCCAGCAGCTTATGACGAACCTGAGTGCGGCCTGTTTTCGCGTGATCGCGACATCGGGCTCGGCGTTGGCCATCACCCTGTCGAACGCCGCCAGCATGTCCGGGCTGGTGGAGAAATGAGGCCGCAACGCGGCCATCGGTGCGAAGATGCCATGCGCCATCGCCTGTTCGGCGTCTTCGTGCGATTTCGGAAGCCTGCCTTCCAGAGGGTCGTTAGACTCAAACTGGGCGGGTGAGGCAAAATACAGGCATCCGCGCTGAAGCAGATCTGTGAACTTGGTCACATTCATGTACCTCCAGATCGTGTCAGAGCTAGCCGTCATTAGTGTTTTCTCCGATGTCTGCTGCATAGCGCCGGCGACCGGCTCGGTCTTCCCTGTNNACTTAACAAGTATGCGCATGAGGCTCTATAGTTGAAGGGAACCCATGGTTGAGCCGACACTAACCCAAGATGCTCCGTCGTCCGCTGAGGCGATAAGCATCCTCCACCGGAAGCTGGGGATGGATTACCGGGAGATTCTCCGGCTCTCCTGCCTGCCGCTCTTCTGGTTTCGGGTGGATGGCGCTGACCCGAAGATTCTCCACAACGCGACAGTAACCGTTGTCAGATCGCCCGAGCGTCTCTTCGGCATCACTGCCGGTCACGTCATCGAGCAATATCGCAGCGACTGCGTTGGCGGTGCGCTCCGCGTTCAGCTCTTGGATGAAGTTCTGGAGGAAGTTCGAGTTATAGATTCGTCCGTAAAGCCTGACCTGGCGACTATAGAGCTTGATGAAGCGCTCGTTCTGAAAACCGGCCGGCAGCCTCTCAGCCTTTGGCCACCACGGCTCCCCCAAGAAAAGTGCGGAATTTTGCTTGCAGGCTATCCTGGAACGGAAAGGCTGCTGCCACAGCCGCTGGAAGTGGATTGGGGACTATTTACGGCATCGGCTGCGACACGCACAGTCACGGAGGATCAAATTACGATCCTCGTGCCGCGCGATCCATCTGTGGAGAATTCAGTGCCGCCCAAAGCCAGTTTGGGCGGCATCAGCGGGGGACCCGCGCTCGGCTTATTTACCGAGCCGGATGACGGTCTCAGCTATCGACTCTCGGGCATCATCACCGAACATCCGGATTACAGCGACAGCCCTTTCGCCATCGAACGTATTGTCGCCACCGCAGCCGATGTGATCACGGCATCGGGCAGGCTGAGATACAAACGCAGCGAAGAAGGCTAGCCCACCAGACAGGTTTCGCGGACAAATCTGCGATGGTCCAGTTGGAGTTCCAATCCCTGAATGCGATGAATATTGCAGACCCGGCGTCAATATTATCACGGCGAAGAAACCCCGCGCTATTCAAAAAAGTGCCGTAGGGGTTTCGGAGACGCCAAGCGGGCTGGGGCTTTTTGTCCGTCGAGTGTTCCCTTGAGACCGTCTTTCTCTTGCTGACCGTCGTCAAGGATGCTGAAGGCCGTTTTTCACGTTTCGGGGCAACCAGAATAGTGTCTCTGATAACACCGCGAGGAAGTCCGAAAATTCTTAAAAGTACGCTCCGGGATGTTCCTTGAGGCCTGTTGTCGTAACTAAAACTGAAGCGGTGGCGGAGAGATTCAGCGCCTCGCCGAGACCGCCCAGCATTTGATCGCAGGCCGCTTTCATCTGAGAATAGTCGTCCGCGAATTCGTCCGACAGATAAGCGCGGTATCGCTTGCCGTTCACGCGGAGGGTGATGTTGGGTTCTCCGTGCGACTCGTCGATCACGGGCTCGGCCTCGAAACCGTCACGCATTGCGGCAATCACCGCCTGGATTGCTTCACTGGTCTTGTCCATCAGGCATCACCGAGGGAAATGTATATCACAGGCGTATCGTCAGTGCCGCCTGACCGCTGCCGACTGCGATTTTTTGGGATTAGTCCTCAAAAACGCCCCTCGATCCTGCGATCCCTGCTCGTGAGCGTGCCGACGATTCCCAGGAGCCATGCCGACTTCCGATCCCGAAAGCGTTTAGCCTCACGCCAAATTCGTCTTTTCGATGAAATCGGTACGTCACAAAAAGCGTCCGGTTGGCCGGGCAAGCGAATATTCGCTATGACATCGTTGCGCGGACGCATCGTTGTACTCGGACGGGGTGTAGAAGAAGCTGTGAAATCCCCGGTCAACAACGTTCTCAGTTGGCTGCATGGGCGTCGCTTCCTTGTGTTCTTGTTCTTGTTGCACTTCCCCGAATGTGAAGTGATCATTACGTAGACCGGTAAAGCCGCTATCATATGACTATGAGTGAGCGAGAGTTCTGGGCAGGTTGCCCCGATGTCGAGGTAGATCCCGGCAAGCTGTCCGGCCAACCAACAGTCGGAGGATACCGTCTTGCTGCCGAGACGGTGGTCGACTATGCAGAGTTAGGTTCAACACCTGAAGAAATCGTCGAGTACTTTCCTGGAACACCTCTCGATAAGGTCAAGAGCGTTCTGGCCTACTACTACGCCCATCAACCCGAACTGACGCGCTCAAATTGAAGCGCGTTCTCGCGGATCACAATGTTCCGGCGCCACTGCTACGGCTGCTGAGGGCGGTCGATATCAAGACGGCATCGTCGCAAGGATGGCAGAAGCTAATGAATGGAAAGCTTCTCGCCGTCGCCGAAGGAGCTGGTTTCGAAGTGCTGCTATCCGGCGATAAAACCATAAAGGACGAACTGCTCATAGGCGGTCGCAAGATCGGCATGGTCTGT
>PMQB01000540.1 GCA_003169195.1 Bryobacterales bacterium | reverse complement strand
TATAATTGACGCCCCAACGGCCGAACCAACTGCCGTCTTGTTCCTGCGCGCGCAAAAGATAATCAACACCTTTGCGGATGGCGGGATGATTCGCTTTCACGCCGCTACGCATGAGCGCTTCCAGAACGCGGCCGGTGATGTCCGGGCACGAAGGATCGAGCATGGCGTTGTGGTCGGCGAAGGGAACGTGGCTGAGAAGTTTCCAGTTGTTATCAACGTCGAAGGCCGCCCAACCACCGTCTTTGCCTTGCATGGCGAAGAGCCAATCCACCGCGCGCTTTTCGCAAGCGCCTTGTTTGGTTTGATCGGTAGCGCGCGCTTTTTCGAAAGCGAGCAGCACCATGGCGGTGTCGTCCACGTCGGGATAAAATTCGTTATTGAATTCGAAGGCCCAGCCGGAGGGTTCGACGTTTGGACGTTTGACAGACCAATCGCCCTTACGGCGAACTTCTTTCGAAATCATCCAATCGGCGGCGCGGCGCAAATCATCCAGCGGGGGATTTTCGGTTTCGCCCAACGCGTAGGCGGCGATGGCGGTATCCCAGATGGGGGAGAAACAAGGCTGCATGTAGAAGCCGGATGTTTCGTTATCCACCATCAGCTTTTTGAATTCGGCTTCCGCCTGCACTCGCAGCGGATGGCTGGCTTCGTAGCCCAACACATCGAGCGCCATAATGGCGTACTGCATGGAGGGATAAATGGCACCGAGCCCGTCGGAATGTTCGAAGTGCTGAATCATCCACTCCGCGCATTTCTTTATGGCTTGCTTTTGAATGAGGCGCGGGCTGACTTTTTCCCAGATTTTCAGGAACCAATCCACCGCCAGGAAGCAATTGCGCCAACTGAAGAAATTGGGATCGCGCGCCGGATGCATGGGCGCGCCGGGCAGATAGAGTTCTTCGACATTAAAGCCTGCCGGTACGGGCCGTTTGACGTTGGCGGCGTGTAGGATGGCGAGCGGGATGACAATGGCGCGCGTCCAGGAAGACATCTGGTAGATGAAATTGAACGGCAGCAGAATAATTTCGGGTGGAATTGCGGGGCACGCTTCGCGGGGAAACAAGCCGAAGAGGCTGAGGTTCACACGGACGTAGCTGTTAGCGCCTTGCAGACCACCGAGTTCAATGATGCGATCGCGCAGACGGCACATTCGCTCTTCTTCGGGCGACATACCCGCGACCTTTAAAGCGAAGTAGGCCTTGATGGAAGCGTTGATTTCCGAGGGGCCGTTGAGATAAATGTTGAAGCCGCCGTCTTCCAACTGACGGGAGAAAATGGCGGTTACCGCGCGATCAATTTGCGGTTTTGTAGGCGGATCCCAAACGCCGCCGACCGGCGGATGGAGCCACAGTTCCATGAGGATGTAATCGGATTCGAGCGTGCTATCGGCTCGCAGGTCGGCCCACCAGAAGCCTTCGGACGTCTGCTTCTTCAGTAGCGATGCCGACGCCTTACGAATGGCTTCGCTGGCGGCCAGACTGACGGATTCGGATGTTTGGAGACCGGACTTCATCGCTCAAATAGTTTTACGCTCGAACCGGATGCAGCCGGGGCGTGAACTTTTCCAGATCAGACGGCAAGGTAAAGCGGACATCTTCTTCTTTGATCTCCACTTCTTCGAGATTCGTGAAGCCTTTGCTGCGCAAGTGGGCGATGAGTTCTTCCACTAGATGTTCCGGAGCAGACGCGCCCGCGGTAACGGCCACGGTGTCGACACCCGTTAACATGCGCGCTTCCACTTCTCCACAATCATCCAGCAAATACGCCGGAATGCCAGCCTTTTCACAAACTTCCACCAAGCGCCGTGAATTGGAACTGTTTTGCGAACCAACCACCAGCAGCGTGTCGCACAAAGGCGCTACCGCTTTGACGGCCAGTTGGCGGTTCTCGGTTGCATAGCAAATGTCCTGCGTTTTCGGACCGACGATTTTCGGGAAACGCTCCATGAGGCGCGTGACGATGTCTTTGGTTTCGTCGAGCGAGAGAGTGGTTTGGGTGAGGTAGGAAACGCGCTCCGGATTCTTCAGTTGTAGCTTATCCACATCGGCGACATCGGAAACGAGGATGGTGCTTTCGGGCGCTTCACCAAGAGTGCCGATGACTTCGTCGTGATCGCGATGGCCGATGAGCACGATGGTGAAGCCTTGCTTCGCCAGTTTAACGGCCTCGAGGTGGACTTTGGTGACCAGGGGGCAAGTGGCGTCAATCACGAGCAGTTTTCGGGCGGTGGCTTCTTCACGCACAGCCGGGGAGACACCGTGGGCGCTGAAAATGACGCGCGCTCCTTCGGGCACTTCGGCCAACTCTTCGACGAAAATGGCACCCGCGCCGCGCAACTCTTCCACGACGTGGCGGTTGTGGACGATTTCCTTCCGGACGTAGATGGGCGCGCCATAAAGATCGAGGGCAATTTTGACTACATCGATGGCTCGTACCACGCCCGCACAGAAGCCGCGGGGTTTGAGGAGCAGGATCTTCTTTTCTCCACCACTGGACGGGGTGCGGGAAGGCGTTTCGATGTCAAAAAGGGTATCAGCGGTAGGCATAGGAAGAAAGCTTAAGTATAACAAGCATTTATGGTTGCGGGGAGTAGTATTGATTAACCGTAGAGGTTTGGGAGTTGAACGGGCATAAGGGCGTTTTGACGGGTTCGCCCTACGAATACGGCGGAGCGCGTCGCCCACTGCGGGGCGAAATTTGGGCGAAATCTATTACGTTGGAATTCCTTATGAGCTTTGATTTAGGGGTTTGGAATAGCGACCCTTTGGGGGCAGAACGACGGGCCACCGCCATCTATGAAACGTTGTGCCGAGGCGCCCACTGTGCGGATCTGGTGGCCAGCCCGAACGTGACACAGTTCTACGGCGATCTCATGGCGATGTGGCCGGAGCATGAAGCCATTAAGGTGAATCACTCCGACAGACATGTTCTTATTTCGTGCGAATGGTCGAAGGCACAAGAAGTCTATGTCTTCGTTCGAGAATTGGCGAAGACCCATAACCTGGTATTTTTCGATCCGCAGTCAGATGAAGTCGTCGTACCTGAATGAATCGGTGAACGGCATTTAATCCCGCCTTCGTAAACAATCTTTTCGGCAAATCAGTTTACAGAGTATGTCACGCATGCTACAAGCTCTTACTAAAAAACTCATTCCTATCGCGGTCGTTGCCGCTTTTGCTTTTCTCTGGCCGCCGACCGCGCCCGCTCAAATCTTTCTCTCTGTGCGGATCGGCCCACCGCCGCTGCCGGTGTACTCTCAGCCGCCTTGCACGATGCCCGGTTATCTTTGGAACCCTGGGTACTGGGCTTACGGCCCTATGGGCTACTACTGGGTACCCGGCGTTTGGGTTGCTCCTCCTAGAGTGGGCCTCCTCTGGACTCCTGGCTATTGGGCTTTCGTCGGAGGTTTGTATAGTTGGCACGGCGGCTATTGGGGTCCGCACGTTGGATTCTACGGCGGCGTCAACTATGGCTTCGG
>PMQB01000482.1 GCA_003169195.1 Bryobacterales bacterium | reverse complement strand
AAGTGGAACGAAATCAAAGGCATTGTGAAGCTGATTGATGGCTGCAATCCGCAACCCAAGGGATGCCTCCGCCTTATGCCGGGGAGTTCGTTTGGACCGTTGTCTTGGACCGGAATGAGTTGCGGCGCTCAATGTGGGGAAGCCTGTCGAGCGAACGAATACTACGGTCCAGGAAAATTTCGGTACGTCCTCAAAGACTGTGACGGAAAAGAGCGATGGACGGGACCAGAATTTGAGTTGCCCAAGGTGCCCACGGATGCTTATAAAAACTAGGCGTGCTCCAAGCAGTTATTTCTGAGTAGCGGGCGATTCGGACGAAGGCGTGCAAACGACACTTTAACACGTCCACGATTGTCGTCTCATTTTTGTTTGAGTCCGAGTCGGAGATCCCTTTAGCGTGAACCCTTACGTGAGAACGATCCCTTCCTTGAGAATCTCTGCGCGAAACAGTAAAAGGTCGTCTGCGTTCATGGCGAGAACATGAATCGTAACGCGCCCAATCGGCGTAAGTCCCTAGAGCCAGGCACCGTCAAATTGGAAGTGATCCATCCAAAGATCCGTCCGGGGATGAAACAAGCGGATGAGTTCTCGGGAAGCGGGATCAAGTCCGGCAATGTTCGGGCCTTTAAACCGATTGCAATGGAAGCAGGCCATGGCTAGGTTAGCGAGTATTGTTTCACCGCCGTGTTGTCGGGCGATAATGTGATCGACCTGGAACGGCAGCCGGTAATGCGGATGCGGGATACGGCAATATTCACATCGATGGCCCGCTCGCTGCCAGACCTGTTGAACTAGAAGTTGGTTCACTGGCGGGATGACGCGGGAACTTCCGATTTGAGAAGACGCCGCGCCTTAGACTGCAGGATCGAGAGAAGGCTCCCGACATGGAGGTAGCTGTCGAGTTCTGCAGCTTCCTCCGGTGACAGATTCCCTTCTCGGGCGCGTTCAGCCAACAGATTCATCCGGTCAGTGTCGACAGCGTCAAAATCGATTGAGAGCAAATATTCCGCCACATCCCGGCTCATGCTGTGTCTTGCTTCAATGAGGCGCCCGAGGATTGCAGCTTCGGTGTTGGGGGTGATTACTTGCGAACTCATGCCGACCCTTTGATTATAGCCCTGATACGAAACTCAAAAGGAATCTACCTTCCGGCCGTGACTTACAACAACAGGGAGTTATTCAGTTAATCCACCATCAATGTTTTCCTATTGTCGCATCGTCGCGCGAGGTTCAAGCGGGCACGGCTGCAGAGTTTCGGAAGCATGCAGCCGGCGGACCCCGCCGGTGCCCAGCTCCTTGATTAATCGAAAATAAGATGTCTCGTATATTTCCCAATAAACGTTTTGGCGATTTTCGCCCCGCTTATAGATGGAGCACGAAATTTATTGGTAAAAATATACTTGACTATTCCACGGCAACTCGATATAATTAAAGCATGGAAGACATCAAGGAACCGAAAACGCTACTGGAGGCCATCGAATTTTTCAAGAGCCCAGAGAACTGCCGGGCCTACTTGGTTCCCCGCCGCTGGAACAAGGGAATCGTCAAATGCCCAACCTGCGGAACTGAAAAGGTCAAATTCCAGCCGCAACACAATCGGTGGCAGTGCTCCTCGCATCATCCCCGTCGCCAGTTCACTTTGAAAACTGGCACAATCTTCGAGGATTCCCCCATCGGCCTTGACAAATGGCTTCCTGCCATGTGGCTGATTTGCAGCAATCGTAACGGCATCTCTTCCTGGGAACTTCATCGCGCAATGGGCATCACGCAGAAATCGGCGTGGTTCATGTTGCAACGCATTCGGCTTGCGATGCAGGACGATTTGGCTGGCGGCATGTTGGGTGGCGAAGTGGAAGTTGACGAAACGTGGATCGGCGGCAAAGCGCGAAACATGCACAAGGCGCGTAAGATTGAGGTGCAAAAGCAAGGCCGCAACACTGGCGGCAAGACGGCAGTAATCGGAGTCCTACAGCGCGGCGGAAAGATCCGCGCCACGGTCGCGCCGGATCGGACAAAGCGCGTGATGCAGGAAGCGGTTCGCGGCAACGTTGAAAAAGGCACGCAGGTTCACTCGGACGAAGCGGCCCATTACTGGCGGATGGATGACGAGTACACGCACAACATTGTGAACCATCTCGAAGCCTATGTAGACGGCAACGTTCATGTGAATGGAGTTGAGAATTTCTGGGCGCTCTTGAAGCGCACGATTGGCGGCACCTACGTTTCGGTCGAGCCTTTCCATCTATTCCGTTACGTTGATGAACAAGCGTTCCGCTTCAACAATCGTTTGCCCATGCGGGACTCAGACCGTTTTAGTTGCTTGGTTCGAAAGGCCGTTGGAAAGCGTTTAACGTACAAGCAACTGACGGGCAAGGAGTCTGAAAGGCCCGAACCTTCCGCAACAGAAGACGAAGAAGCCCTCCCTTTCTAAACCAATGCAGGGACGTGGCAAACGTTTGATACTCAAGCAGCCAAAGAAGGCAACATCCAAGACGGTCAAAGAAGATCTGCCGTTTTAGGGTGCGAAGTCTGTAGCAAGCAACTCAGGCAGTAAAACATTCGTCAATGATGGCAATTTTTGCTGATATGTTTTAACGGCATCCGGTCCTAGGATTCGTGTCGAATTTGTCCAGCCTTCATTTATCAGATACATTTCGGCTGCTGCACCCACATTAGCCACACATTCGGATGCTTCGCGAAGAATGAAAGCCGCAACCTTAATCAATTGCTCACCAGACATGTTTTGGTTGTAAAGTCGTCTGCTTAGGTAATTTCCCAGCATGTATCCAATCCCGTCGTTAACGTAAAACTCAATGGGCTGGAGCAGTGGCGAACCCCCAACTGCACAGTTGGCGTAATAAAGAATAGGTGCATGAGTAACGAGTGGAAATTGAACAACAAGAATACAGCCGATTTCATCACTTGGGGTTTTTATATAAGTCTGTGCTGTTCGTTGCAAACAGGATTCGATAATCGGCACGTAACCGTGTTCTAGTTCAACTGGCTCACCATTGGTGATCGCGTGTTTAACGAGGTGGCCAATTTCTTGCTCTATTTCTATTCGTGCTTTTGCAAAGATCGCAGAATTGTTAGAACCAGCGATGAAGATCTGGATTCCATCGACACTGAGCTTTACTTCAGTACTGCTATTCGGCGGAATATTTACCGGCCATCTCAGTCTGTAGATTTTTTGTGTTTCAGACTTGACCGCGCCACTGATCATTTCCAAGTCGGAATACAAAAGAATTCCGCCTGTCATGGATCGCATCGCACCGATTAGGGTCATTGTTCGTCCTGGTCTGCCAGAATATCGCACCTCGGTGCGGGCTTGAGTGTTCGGGCGACTTTTGAAGACTTGGGAGTTGCGTGTTGCCTGTATCAACTGGTATGATGCTTTCCAGAGGACACACCTCACCCCTCCCTAGCGTTTGGGCGCTTCCGGTCTGGAACACCGGACGGGCTTTAACTAGGTGAGGTGGCAGATTTCGCGCTCAATTTATCTTAACAGGAGAATTGCGCGTGAAAGAGATTTTGTTTTTAACTGAAGGTTTATTTGTTCTGACCGTGCCGCCCTTGGTGTTCCACTTCCTAATCGTCGGGCCGCTTCTTGAAAGGGTCAACCCCAGATTTCTTCTCGCCGATGGCATAAAGGCAAAAAGAGATACCTAGGCAAGC
>PMQB01000267.1:10715-38048 GCA_003169195.1 Bryobacterales bacterium | reverse complement strand
GCCCCCAACGGTTATGATTGGGCGTGGGCGTCTCCAGGTTCTTCTCCGTAACATACTGGGTTCCCATGAAGAAGCAGAAGCTCCCATCCGGCAACTGCAGGCCGGCGGTGAAGGCGCCTTGGGGCAGACCGTCTGAATTGTTGGTGAGCAGTTTAGGATATCCTGCGTCCACCACGCTATAGTCTGCGCCGGAATAGCGCGCGTAGGAAGCACCGCTGACAAGGAAAGTTTGCCCACTTTTGAGGAAGGCCGCCGTAACGGGGCCGCCCTGCGTGAACGCGTTCGGCGTGATTCCCCAACGCTCTGCGATCGGCACCGAATGAGACGCCCACTGATCAATGGCAGTTCCGATGCTGGCAACAGTTAGGTTTGTCGACGGAACAGCAATATAGCTGTCGACGGAGAAAATATACAGCGTGTTAGCAAATAACAACGCCGCCCGTATATCTTGCGTGTAAGCGTGTTGCTCATCGCTACCCGAAACTGTAACCGCAAAACCGGTCTTGACGGGCGAAAAGGCAAACCTCTTTTCACCCTGCATGAATGACGCAACATCTTGCCACGGGCCGTTTTTCGGCGTGCGCTTCGCCACCGCAATTTTGTTGTCCGCGGAGGTAAAGCTGTAAATCTCAGATCCGGTAGCAGTCTTGGCCTTGAGCAGCAACTCGGTACCGCCGTCCATGGCGGCTGTCACCACGCTGGTAGCATCGATTTCCGTGCTGTTAACGCACTTGAGCTCATCAAGTATCGCGCGCAAAGTTTGCGGTTTGAGTGGCTCGCAGACAGAGAGATCTCCTCCTGTGTACCAAGTGTAGGAAGTAGCGCCAATCAGGAAAGTGCGGTCATCGCGAGCGAATGCAGCCACCACCACTGCGTCGCCCTTGGCGGGGCTGGTGAACGCGTTGGGCTCATGTCCCCAGCGGAGCTTGATATCGGCGGCGGTGCCGAGTTTCTTATTTTCATCAATTGAAATGTACTGAGTTCCATGGAAGAACCAGGTGGTGCCAGTCTTATCTGTAAAAGCAGCGTCAATGGAAGGCCAGTTGGGTATGCCATCTTGGCTGCCGCCAGTGGCAATATCGCGTTCTCCCGTTTCATCGGCCCAATCGAGTCCATTGGAATATGTCAAATAGCGGCCGCCGCGCGAAAGGAACGCCACGCCGCCGCGTTGCCAGGCAGCGTCTACTACGCCGTCAACGAGCAGGTTCGTAGAGCGAAGACCCCAACGGGAATCGATTGGATGTTCGGTCGGGTCGCCCAGCACCGTGTAAACCATCTTTGCGTTGTTGAATAAATAGCGGTTGCCATCGGAGCAGTCAAGCGCGGCGTCGACGTGGTTCCACTGAGGCAGTCCATCCGTGTTGCCGGCTAGCGGGATCAGAGTTACGTTCGAAGGTGTAGACGTTGCCGTCTGACTGCTAGGTTTGGCGAGGAAACTGCCGCCCTTGATATCGAAGCTATACCAAGGTTCTGCATCCTGGCGGCCTGGCATGTCGATAGTAATGACATTGTCCTGAGTGAGCGTCACCGGCTCGGCAAAAAGCGTATCGAGAATACCGACGCGCCAGTCGGTAAACGGGACCGCGTCGATATCCACCACAGTCAGATCTGCCGTCAATTGCTTGGCGCGGTTGCGTGGGGCCAGATACTGCCCCTCCAAAACGGCCACCTGATTCGCAAACACCGGAGTCGGCACTGGTTGAGCGATATCTTCTAGAGCCACTTGCACCGTGGCGTAGGCCGTAGCCGTCACGGGCGTAACATCCAAATTGTAAGTAAAATCGACGGTGATGGATTCTTGATTATTCGCATCCGTCACGTCGCTCACCCGTAAACGAGGCGTCTGGATTGGTAAGCTTTCGAGGGCCCCGGTATCGAGAGTTTGTGGCGCTGTCCATTGGCCGCTTAGGTCGAGAAACGAGTACATGACCTTGACCTGATATTGAACCTGCGCTTGCCCGGATACTGTCTGGGTGTCTCCGCTCGTGCTTGTTTTTAAAGTCGCCGTTTGCTGATTATCGGGCGTGACTTTCTCTATTTCCGCCCAGAAGACAAAGGTACGGCCAAAAGCTCGCACCGGATAGACTCGATCGGAATTGATAGCAATGCTTAGGGCTTGCCACGCGTCCCACACAGCGCTGGCTGCATTGCTGTCGTCGTCGAAGTTCGCCGCCCGGAAGTAGTAGTTCCGTGGATCAGTTCGCGTGAACCCGAACAAAGTCAATTCGCTTAAATTAGCCTGGGCGGGGTCCGGCTGCCAGACATAGCCTCCGGCGATGATGAGGCGTGAGACCTCTGTGTAATCGTCCAAGTACTGTTTGTAGGCTTGGGTTACCGAATCGTTAGTAATGTCGCCCTGCTGCAGGTTTTGTTGCAGCGTCTTGAAAGATGCGGTTCGCGTAGTTCGAAGCTCTGGCCTAATGTAGGATTCGGGATAAAGGAAGACTTTGCGGTTGGCCACCCAGACTTGGAAGTTTTGCAACCATTGCCACTGCAGTTTGAAATCGGGGCGGATTATGGAATCGTCACCACTCCCAATCGCTTTAGGCTCCAGGTTGGTGAGGTAGCGATAAAAATAAAGCTGAATTGCTTGCGTGGCCTCAACAATGGGGCTGGTGTCAACACTGCCGTCCACTTCTACGTCGGTGAGTAACTGATCACTCAGAGCGCGGGCGTCCGGGAGATTTTTCGGATCCTGCGCCAATAGCCAACCCACCTGCGCGTCGCGCAGCGCATTTGCGAGCGGGTCGCCGAACTGGCGTTGGATATTCGTCCAATCCGTTGCGTACAACGTGCCCAGCAACCGCTCCAGTGTGTTGGCCGCAGTAGTCGGGTCTTGATTTGCATAGAGCGGAGTCCAAACCTGCTCATACATTTCCTGCGGGTTCGAACCCAGACGCTGACAGAGTTGCAGCGTGTGATAAAGACGAAGCGCTTGCGGGATGTTGAACCTTACCTCATCCGCAAGATCACGGCTGGGACGATCAAGGAACGCGTCGCGTTGTTTAAGCCACTCGACGTCTGCCACTGGCCAATTGAACAGCGTGGCAAGCAAAGTATAAGGGTCGGCGTTGTCGTGCGGGCGCGGCATCAGCAGATTCGTCAGCGAACCCGTGTCCGACGGGTTGGCTTGGTCGAGCTTCACAAAACTCTGAATCGTTCGCAAGTCGCCCAACCAGAAATCGTTAGAGGCGCGCCAACGGTTCGTGAATAACTTTGGGAAAGTCGGGTCCATGCGCTTATAGCTGGGATCGCTGTAGCGCACAAAGCTCTTACCGCGGCACAGATAAGTGCGTCCGTCAAAAACGAAAGCGCCATCGATGCCTTTCTTGAAGTCGTCGTCCAGATCGCCCCAAAGGTCGCGGATCTCTCGCGGGTAACCTTCATCCACAAAAGCGGCAGTTGGATCGCTATAACGCAAATATTGGCTGCCCTTGAAGACGTAGAGCGCATTGTCAGGCGCGACAAAGGCGGCGTCTAGCTTTGCTTGCTGGTCCGGGTTAAGGGCTAAAAAGGGATTGCTCACTTGGCCCCATGCGCCTTTGATATCTTTCGGCGCGGAAGTGGTTCCGTTCGCGTCGCTTTCAACAAATTGTTTCTTCTTGAAAACGACCAGTGCGCCGTTGTCATAAAGAACGGCATCAATGTCCTCTTGGAAATTGAGCGGCAGCGGCGCACGCTTACCCGAAAGCTCACTCAGCAGGCTGTCGCCAATGGAGCGTGGATAACCATCGTCAACGAACTCCAAGTCCGGCTGACTGTAGCGCACGTATTGATCGCCACTTAGGAGAAAGAGCGCGCCATCCTCGCGGGCAAACGCGGCATCCACATGCTCGTTGCTGAGCAGTTCATTGCGCACGTTGCTCACCTGTTCGAGCGGATAGCGGCGCGATAACTGCGCCGAAAGCGCGTAGCTGCGGCCCGCAATGCTCACAACCACCACTCCGCCAATGCAGAACGCCGCTGCGACCCAAATATCTTCGGGCTTCAAACTGAGAAATGCGCTTTCGACGTCATCGGGCAGTTGTTGGAATGCGTTTTCCTTCCGGAGCAAACCGGCGATGGCGCGCGGATAGCCGGCGTCGCAATATTCATAGTCGCTCCCTGTATAGCGGGCGTATCGATCGCCCGAAAACAAGAACGTTTTGTCGCCGCACACCAGTGTGGCGTCCACTCGATTCGCTTGCGTAATGCGGTTTTGCAGCAGTGCCCAACGCGAGGAAATTAGCGCCAGCGCCGAGGGGCGGTCGCCATCGTGCGACAGCCAAGTGCTGTCTGCGAAGAAGTAAATCTGACTATCCGGCCCGCGAACAATGGCGTGAATGGTTTCGAAATCGGGGAAATGGCGCACCAAGCCCGGCCAACGCAGCGGCAGATGGCGGGGAACAGACCAAATGTCGGCTGCCGCGTCGTAATGAATAAACTCGGTATCGCGAATGAGGATGAAGTCGTCACCGTCGGAGAAGACCGCATCGACCCGATCAAAACCACGATTCACCGTGCCCTGTGGAATCTCCCAGAATGAGAAATCAGCGGACAACGGTGTCGGGTCATTGGGTTTGCTGTAGTCTGTCCCGAAATAACGGACATAACGGAAAGTGCCGTCGGCTGCCGGAGTTTCCAGCAAATATGTCACATCATCTTCCACAAAGGCGTAGCAAACGTTGTTTAGACCACCCCAGTGGGCGGCAATCGGTAATGGATTAGTGTCTGCTAGATCCGGAATTTTCGTGGGTGCATCGAACGTTGGCGTATAGCTAATGAATTGGTCGCCACGGAACAAATAGAGTTTGCCGTCGCGGCCCATCAAGGCGCTGTCGACACGTTCGTCTTCGGCTATGCGATTTTGCACCACGCCCCAGGCAGAACCGGTAGGATATGAGCGTTCAAGCGCCTGGTCATAGCATTGTGTATCGCCGAATAAATAGACGTTCCGATCAAGGCCGCGCAAAATAGCCGAAAGCTTGCCTTGAAACGCTGGGGGCGCCGTACGAAGCGCGCGCGGCACCGCCGCCTCCTCTGGTTCCGGTAGTAAGTGGACATAACCCGCAGGCAGTTTATCTGGACTCGTGCCAGGCGTATGTGCTTCAACTGGGAGAATGTGCCGCCAACCGTTCTTACCAAATACGGTGAGGCGGCCGTCTTCCACGTCAGCGGCACGCGCACCATCTAAAACAAGTCCATCCAACTGGCGAGCATGGTCAAATGAGGCCACGTACATCTGGTCGGCGATGAATACGTATACGTTGCCGCTGTCGGCCCAAGCGCCATCAATGCCTTGCTCTGCCGGCGCGTTGAGGTGAGCGAAATACGGCTCTCGTGTCAAATTATCTTTGATAAGTAACGGATAGCCCTCGTCGACAAACTGTTGGCCATCGCTCGAATAGCGGTAGAACTGGTCGCCCGAGAATAAGTAACGATAACGAACCTTCTTGGTCGCTACTTTTCCGTTTTTGTCCGTTTCACTTACGTTCGCCACAATGGCAACCGCCGCGTCTACACGCCCATTCCGTTCGATATTGTTGACGAGCTTCCCCCAGTGCTCCTTCACCGGTTTCGGGAAGCGGTCATCGAGACGATTGAACGTTTTGTCTGTATAGCGGACGAAGCTCGGTACCTTGTCGTTCGAGAACAGATAAGCTTTGCCATCTCTACCTGTGAAACCGGCCGTTACTGTTTCGAACGGCAGGCTCGGCCAAGCCTGATGAATCGGAACGGGTTCCGTCCACCACCGGTGGTTGTGGTCGAATTGAATTGTTTGATTGCCGCGAAATAGGTGAATGCGTCCGTTGCCGGCAATAAACACCGCGTCGGGATGATGAAAGTTGGCCTTCACCAGCGCGTCCGGCAGGCTCCACCAATTTTCGTCAATCGCTTTCGGGAAGCTGTCGTCCGGTGTCGTGTAGTCGCGCGTCGAATAGCAGACGTAGTTCTTATCATCGGAACTGAAAAGGTAAGTCTTACCGTCCAGCACAAATGCCACGTCCACGGAGGAGAGACCACCCCAATCATTGCTGATGGTTTTGGGATAACCCTCATCGGCACGGCTTAAATCTGCGCGGCTGTACCGCATGTATTGGTTGCCGCTAAAAAGATAGACCTTGCCGTCGAGACCGGCAAACGCCGCATCGACATTGCCAGTTTGGAGCAGGTTGTTATTGACGTGCCCCCAGTTCTGCGTGATGGGCACGGTCTGCCATGATGTTCCGTCTGAGCTGCGCGTGGCGCACTGCAGATCGCGAAACAGATGAATGGCGCCGTCGTCATCTGTCAAACCAGCGTCAATACCCTGTGCGAAGATTCCGGGGAGATTGGGAAATACGTTAGCAAGCGTACTCGGAAAGCGTTCGTCCGCCGAAAGCGAATCACCCTCTAGGCTGTTGCTGAAGAGCGATATCTGGTCACCTGCGGATATGGCGCAGCGGCCTTCAAGATCAATGACAGCATCCACGCGCGATGCCTCGGCGAGGTTGTTTCGGACTTGGCCCCAGAAATCAACAATGTTTAACGTGACTTGCGGATCGGTGGAAGCCACGAACTGGTTCCCTTTGAACAACCATGTCACTTCGTCGCTGCGGCTTAAACCCGCATCCAGGTCTGAGTCCCAGCCCGGCGGCAATGGCCCAAAGCCGATTTCCTCCGACCAATGATCCCCGATTTTCTTCGGATAGCCGTCATCTACAAATTCCTGCGGCCATTTAGAGTAGCGGACGTATTGATCTCCGCAGAATAGATGAATTCTCCCTTCCCGGTCGAGCAGTACGGCGTCTATGTCGAGCGGATCGTCGAAAAGGTTTGGTACGCGACCCCATAAGCGAGCCGTCAATCCGGTGGCTTTAACCCAGAGTTCACTGTCTGCCGCACGCCGCCAGGCATTGCCTTGCGCAAGCAGCCAGTGTTCGCCGGTTGGCAGAGTATAAACCGCATCAACGGCCGGGAGGCCTTTGAACTCTGTTGACAAAGTGGCCAGAGCAACGGGCCCTTGGTTCAGTTCCAGGGTGTTGGCGTCGAAAGTCCAATACTGCGCGCCCCGGAACAGATAAACTTCGTTCTTTGCTAATTCCTGCGGATAAACGTCCTCAATCAGCAAACGGTTCAAGGCTGGGGCATCGCCACCCGGCAGGCCCAGCTTCAACAACCGCTGTAACTTCGGGCGCAAGGTAACGCCCGCGAAGCGTTGCGTGTCGTAGATAGGTGGTCCCATCAGCACCCGGTTTATATCTTCGAGTAACTCCTTTTTCAGAAAACCTGAATCTGATGCCGGCCCCTGGTAATTTTCAAAGGCAGCCAAAGTCTCTGGAGTCAACTGCGCGGCGAACCATATGTCGATAGGCCTGCTGGGCTGCGCTAACTTGTCGACGAGCGAAGCAAGGTTTGCAAAATCTCCAATCGAAAACGTAGACGAGCCTGAGGGTCTGCCAGTTGGACCTGCCCATATTGCATCAATCCCATCGACACCCGCGGGCAGCTTGATCCCTTCCGAGAATTTGTCAACCAGCTGTTGGTCTCTAAATGCAGCTTCGATCTGCTGCGTGGTCATACGAACCTTGGCCGCAAAATTCGCGAAGCCTTGCGCGCGTGCCATCGCTGCCACAAACATCCGGTCGCTTGGCGGTTCCAACAAGACGTCATTGACGGCGGCCCGCAGGACTGGCTCCATGAGGGCGACAGTCGGGCTACCCTCATAGCGCAGTAAGGGTTGCACCAAAGCTGTAGTGGCATCAGGAGCGAGCTGGATTTGCGACGCCAGTGCGCCGATTACGGCAGCGTCCTGGGCTTTGACCGCTGCCTCGAAAGCGGTGGTAAGTGCGGTGACCGCCGCGTCAACGGAAACCGCAACGTCGTGGATGAGAAAAAATACGTCCTTTGAGTAATCGGCGTACTGCGGGATATCAAAGTTCTGCGCACTCGTCAGCACTTTGAATCGTCTTACCTGCTCCGGCGTCAGGGATCTGTCGGGCTGCAAGGCGCCTTCAGCGCAGAGCGCGACAACAACATCGGTTGCGTCGTCTCCCGTAATGTCAACGGTCGCTAACGCGGTATCGGTCAATTTGTATTTGGCATCGTCGCTGTTGATCTGCTGTAGCAGATTCCACACGCTCAAGCTCTGAGCGCTGGAGTACCAAGCGCCAATCTCAAATGGTGGTTGCTCGTTATCGATATCGGCAAGAAGCTCGGACGTGAGACGCCCCTGCTCATCCAGGTATTCGTCTGAAAGCGCGGCATGGATATCGCTAGCGGCAAACTGATCGGCCAGGGGCTGCAGATCTGCTGGCGCAACCGTCAGATATTGCTGGCTGGCCGCTGTGACAACGTCTTGCATCGCGCTAAGGATCCGGCGGCGATGCCGGTAGAACGGCAAAGCTAGGTCGAATGTGTCCGGAGTGAGAGCCGCCAAGCCCTGGCAGTCCAGAATCCGGTTTGTGGCGTCGATGTGGTGATTGAAAATCAGGTTTTGTTGAAGACCGTCGCGTTCCGCAGTGCTCAACGGCAATTGATCCCAGATACCGCTGGGCAGAGTTACTGTCGCGCTGTGCCACTTGTTGCGCCGATCTTCCAACCACTTGTAAATCTTGCCCGAAAAAGCATTGATGCCGACGCTGATAGGGATCGTGTCGAGATTGGTCGGATCGCTGAACTGCGCAGGGTTCTGCACCATGCCCGATGAGTCTATGATCCGCAAAAAAGTGAGGCGTTCAATCCACTCGTTAGCATCCGATACCGAAAAACCGAGCTTGAGCAAGTCAGACGGGTACAGATTCAGTACGATATCTGCGCTTGGGTCGGCTGGCGGGGCTGCCGCAACAGGCGCGGCGCTGTCATCCATGCTGCTGTCTTCATCAGTTGAGCTGTCATCGCCGGTGCCGTCGGCAGAAGTATCGGTGGCGTCGGAGGTATCCGTGTCATCCGAAGTGTCAGAGTCGTCAGTCGTATCTGTATCGGTAGCCGTAGAGCTATCGTCGCTGGTATCCGTATCGTCGGCAGCAACTGATCCTGAGTCATCGGAGACCGAATCATCGGTACTATCACTTTCATCGACGGAATCATCTGGAGTCTGATCGGCGGCAGCCGCGCTCGCATCCGCCGCCGCTTGCGTCGCTCCGGCCAGTGCCGTAGTGTATGAATCGTTCAGGAAATTAAAGATCTGACTGAATTGCGCGGTCCCGTCCGTCTCAAGCACCAGATCGTCCGCGCTGAGCGGTAGCTTCTCTTCGAGCAACACTCCGTTCGCATCAAGCACGCCGCAACCCACTAGCAAAGATTGCAAATAGGTGGCTAAATCCGCACCCAATGCCAGCGACTCCAGATCCTTGACGCTCACCACTTCTAAGCCGGCCAACACTGCGTAAGCGGCATCGCGTGCCTTATGCTTTTCCCAGATACCAAGCCGTTCAT
The DNA here is from genome assembly GCA_003169195.1 of Bryobacterales bacterium. Classification (GTDB taxonomy): domain Bacteria; phylum Acidobacteriota; class Terriglobia; order Bryobacterales; family Bryobacteraceae; genus Bog-105. The sequence goes on along the minus strand of PMQB01000267.1, from coordinate 28,652 downwards.
CGTGCGGCGAAACTAAGCCCCACTCTGGCTGCTGGAACACGGCCAGCGCGATCTCCGCGGTGCGCGCATCTATCGCGTCAGACTGAAGTAAGTTAGCACTCAACGCCGTCGGTAGGAAGGCGTCGTGCAGAGCTTGCGCGGCTGGGACTAAGGCAGTTTCCTGAGTCGGAGTAGCTTCCGCCGGAGCGACAATAATTCCTTGAAGATCCGAGGGTTCCAAGCCAGCAGCACTGGCCCAGGTCGCAACGGACAGGATGTTCTGGATAAGCCAAGACCGTGCGCTGAGGGAACCCTCTTCCAACAACAAGTAAAAATCGCTCTGGCTGATGTCCTCGTGATACAGCACATCGAAAGCGTTCAGAACTTTGAGATTGGCGTCGTTCTCCAATACCTCAAGCAAGGTCAACAAGTCGAGTGGCGCCAGATCGGCTAACTCGGCCAGCTTGGTCACCCGATGCAAGATCGAAAGGCTGTGGGGGAGAAGGCTCGTGCCATCCAATTTGAAAAGTTGACTCACCCTCCCGCGATCTGTCGCGCGAGTGCGAAACTGCGTAATCACGGTCGCTAAGTCAGTGGCGGATATTCCCAAGGCGGCTTGAATCCGGCCGCGCAGGAGTTTGTTGTCCCCGAGATCAAGCAGCACGTCACCGGTTGCAGTTAGTTCCTGCCAACCGGCATATGTTTGTGGCAGATAGTCTGTGCGGCCCCGCAAATAACGCTTGGCCAGGAGTCCGGCGGCGCCATTAAATACACGGTCAAAAAGGCTCGCTGGATTCAGTGGGTCGTCGCCTGCCCCCAATGCGGCTGGGCCGTCAATTTCAGCGAACAGCGCGCAAAGCACGTCGAAGTGTGCCTGCGTGCGGTCGCGCAGATCGACCAACACCGCCAAGCGCCGCAGAGCGTTGAGATCGAGCGTGTTATTACAGAGCTGTCGCAACACCAAGTCGAGCGAAGTTAAATGGATGCCCGTCCAACGAGAAAGACAAAGCAGCCGGTGAACCCGGTCAAACCATTCATCCGGAATGGGCTTGCTCGCGTCGCTCCAAATCAGGGTTGTCTCCGTGGGGTCTAGCTCAACGTAACCGTTCAGGCCGCTATTGATGAAGAGTTGCCCGGCTAAATCGCGCTCCGACCCCTTGGTCGTGCCGGCGCTCGGGGCTTGGCTCAGATGGGAATAAAGCAGTGTTTGCAGCGAAGGTCCATCGAGCTGCGTAGCCTGTTGGAATCGATCCAGATTCGCAAGGTTGGACATCTGTTCGTTTTGCGCTAAACCGTATGCCGCGCTCAGTTTAGCTTTGTCCTTAGAGACCTCCTGCGCCACCGTAGCAGCTCGCGCCGGAGAAAGATTCAACCGCTCGCGTGCAAGTATGTCGACGTCAGGATTCGGGGCAAAGCTAGAGTACAGGTCGCGGTAAGACGTTCGCAGGAGTAGCAACAACTGCCGAATCCGTTCGTGCTGGTACTCAAACGGCAGCAGGAACGGCTGCTCAGCCGTTGCCAAGACTTTGTCTGCGTCTAAGGCCGGCCTTTGGTGACTGGCAATCCGCTCGGCCAGCAGGCTGTTGACAATATCTAACTGGCGTTCAAGAGTAAAGCTCTGATTGCCGTTCAGCAGGATCGTAGAAGAGATATCGGGTCGGCGACTGTTGAAGTCCGTTGGATCGAATCGATCTTCCAAGATCTGAAGCAGGTCTGCTAAATAAGCGGCGGGCGAATTCAGTGATCGCCCGGCATCTGCCGCTTTGGTCTCTAGCGCACCAAATAATTCGGCCCAAGTCGGAATAGTCGCTAATCCAGCCATAGTGTCTCCCCCTCGAAACGCTGTGATGTTAGTTACCGGCAGAGGCCACCGAAGCTTCTTCTTTCAGTTTCTGCCGTGCAATACATACTATCTCTACCTATGGGCAGGTTGGAAGTATTTTTTTCCGCCTAACTGCCCAGAAAAAGAAGAACTAGTAGGCCAATTGCCCGTGATAACAGGTAAATCTGCGAGTTATCTTGTGATATCCCGAATTATGGCGTTCGTCGCATCCAGATCACCTGCGCGTTTTCCTTCGGATTGCCGACAGACGCGTCTGTCGAGAACGGAGCGGTTCGGTTCCGAATTGGAAAATAGGCGTTAAAGGTCGCGTTATAGGTTTTGAGTGTCGTTTCCAGCGGCGCTTTCCGTAGGTCGGATGGCTGACGTTTTTGCAGGACGCGGGCTCGACGATCAGATTTCAGACGACGGTGGACTTTTTTTTGACTTACCCTGCGCCGCGCGATTGAGATTTTGGGGATTGCACAAAGAGACTGTAAAGAAAACTATCAGGAATCGTCGACGTGTCAGTTAGCAAAGCCGGATTGTTGATCGCCGGCAGCTTCGACCCGCCCAAATATGCGCCGACGCGTACAACCCTTGTTTGCCAAATTATGCTGTTCCGGTTCAAGAATCCGCTTGGTGGCTCGGCCACTCAAGCACTCCTCTGTGCGGTCTACATCGGCGCGCAACACTACGTCTGGTTCAATGGATTTGCCGGAAATGGGCGCCGCCGCCACCGCTTCGCGCCACTATCCTGCTGTCAGATGCTTCTGAATTCGTTCCGTCACAGTTCTCCACGCATTATCCAGATGGCCGCTAAGGTTAGCTTCTAAATTGCATGCATTGAGGTACTAGCAGAGGGCTTCACTGCTTAACCGATTAAGGCCATTTGGCATTTGATAATAAGTCTGGCTCATCACAAAATGTGAAGTCACATCTAAAGCACTTGTCGCCCCAACGCCTTACCGATACACTCACCCTAAGTAAAAAAATTGAGAGGGACATGCGGCGCAAGTCTATGAGACGATTCAGCTCGCTATTGCTTCTGGGCATCCTGTACGCTGGCTGCGCTGATGCCGAAGTTTCCGTCTACTTCAACCTTGATGGAACGCTCTCCATGCGCGGCTTCGCGAAGTCTAATCAGTTCCCGCAATTGTTACAGGAGCTTGACCTCGCCTTCTCGACATTAGCAAAGGCGGACCAGATCCACTACAGCCGCTTTGGCGGCGCCATCGTCGATCCGATCACGCAACGTCCGTTCTACGTAGCAGCCGCGAATGAGTCGTTTTTCAAAAGCTCGAAAGAATACGAGAAAACTCAGATTGAAAATGTATTTTCTAAGAGCCAGCCCGGGCAGTTAAATCTCGTAATGACTGACTTATTTGAACAAGATCTCGATATCGGAGCCATCAAGCGCTCTCTCGATGTGGCTAAGTTTCCAAGTGAAAATGGCTTTGCTGTTTGGCAGTGGAAAATGCCCTTCGACGGTGCGATCTATGACTTCGATTTCCGAAGTAACAAGGGCCGCGCCTATCAAGGCAATCGTTATCTTTACGTGTTGGCTCTCGGCCCAAAGGAAGCGATCAATCAATTGAATGGCTCGATTGCTGGGAGGGTAACGGTCGGAAAGGCTAACTATCTCTACATCTCAAAAGAATTGGTGGTTCAATCCATCTCCTGGTTGAGCGTAACGCAAACAAACAACATTGTTTTACTAGTCCGTGGTGGCGGCGGACCGCCTACTTATAGGGTTTTGCCCCGCTGTGATACAGCGGAATTAACTATGACGGTGCAGCTAACTCCCACGTCCAACGGCGCTAGCTTTATTTCATTCCCCGGGAACTATCACGCCAGTCTTTGCAAGGTGCCGAACACGCAAGGCAGACAAGGTTGCCCAACTGAACTAGTAGCGCCCAGAATCTGGGAACAGACGGAAAAAACCAAAGGTAAGGCGCTCAAGGTCAAACTAAGTTGCAGCGCCGTGAGCGGGGCGGGGAAGACTTTGCTGCGTATTGAACGGGTCGGGGCAGATAACGACGTGAATCTTCCGGATTGGGTGAGACAAAGTAGTGCGACCAATGCGGAGTTTAACGATCCCAAGAATCTCGCGAATAAAAGCAGTTGGGGGGAAAAAACTTTAAATTTAGTGCCTTTCCTCCGTGAGGTTTCCGCCAAGGCCGCGCGCGGAACGGTGATGGCAAGTTCCGATTTCTTTGTGGTGGCAAATTAGATGAAAAATCAAATATGGACTTCTTTAATAGTCGGCGTCCTCATTTCAGCCGGGCTGGTGTTTGGCGCGGGTTTCGCGTTTGCTCAATTCATGGCGAAATCCGTATCGACAGAGGATGCAAGGTTAACCCCCACTGATTGGCAAGACGGCTTCGTAGCCTCTCTGGGATATGGCGCGGCGCTCGTGGCTCTGCTTACCGTGACTTGGCTCCTGATCGCGCACAAAGGTGACGGTTTGGACACCAAGACCGGAATTTGGTCTGCCATCGCAGCAGCGGCGTGTTTGGCTGGCGCACTCCTTGCCGTCTTTGTCCCGCCGCATATTCAACAGGGGCCAGGTCTGCAAGTAGTAGTTGAAGCGATCCTAGTCTTGCTTGGCTATTGGCTCGCAACTCTCTTCATGACTCCCCATCAGTACCATCACACACCGTTTCTCGGCAAGCTTTTGTGGGGACACCGATAATGGGTAACTGTTTGCTTTCTATCGGTGGAGCGGGCCATCGCTCTCTCAAGCCTCTGGTGTTTCTCGCCGCAGCTGGTGTGCTGGGTGACGACGACCTAGCGCTACTTTGCGTCGACAACGACAGCACCAATGGGAACTTGACCGAGTCCTTGAATCTGATTCATCTCTACAACCGCGTGCAGAGTTCGACGCGTTGGCTAGGCGATAGTGGGTTATTTCGTCCTAAACTCGCCCTCGTGGAAGATAAACCTTGGTCGCCGTTTGATGCGACTGGTGGCGATCCCACTCTTGATCACTATCTGGGTCATGAGTCAATGCGCGCCAGTGAGGAATACCTAACGACTCTCTACGAGTTTCTTTACGACTCCGAGAAACGCCGGCTCGAAGTGACGGAAGGCTTTCGCGGTAAACCGTCCATTGGCGCGGCTGTATACCGGGCAGCGGCCCGTGCCAAGACTAACGGAACAGTGGATTCATTGCAACGCTTGCGCGTGTTGTTGGAAACAGGTGCGGCGCAAGGAAAACCCGTCAAGCTTTTCAGCATGGGTTCGATCTTCGGAGGCACCGGCGCCGCGGGACTTCCTAGTATTCCCCTTTCATTGATCGAACGGATGAAGAATGGCGGTGAGCATGTCCTCTCTGGTGCCGCTTTCTTGCTGCCGTATTTCGAGTTTGATACCAACGCTCTAGAAGATCAGGGCGCTCATGCCAACCCAAACGATTTCATCATGATGATGAAAGACGCCTTGCGTTACTATCTTTTAAATCCCAGCGGTTATCACTGCGTGTATGCAGTGGGCGCCGACAGATGGCGGCATATTTCAACGCCAGCGGTGGGAAAAAAGGAACAGAAAAATCAGACAGACTTGGTGGAGCTCCTCGCTGCTTTGGCCGCCTCAAATTTCCTTGTGAGCTGGCAGCCTCCCGACCCATCGAAGCCAACCGAACATCCTGAGCTATACGTATTGCACCGCGGCGAAGAGGGAGCCTTTCATTGGTCTGATGTTCCCGAAGCTGAGCGTATTAAGCCTAAAATGGCCTGTTTTACACGCTTCGCGTTCTTGTATCTCAGCGATTTTGCGCCCCTGCTGGAGAAATCTGCTTCCAAGCCAATCGATCAGGTCTGGTTCAAAAATCTAGTGCAGGATGCGGGCATCAACCCAGCTTCGGCGCAGTTTCAGGAACAAGTTGCTGCGTTAAAAGCGTTCTGCACTGAATATCTCCAATGGTGGGACCATCTGCATCAAGGTTCCGGTACCGGCTTGAACTTAGTGCAATCCAGCGCTTTCGCTGGCGGTCATTTTGACCGAAACGCATTTCCTACATTGGTTGTGGGCGAGCGATATCCAGCTTCCCGAGACCAGGCTGTGAAGCAACTGCACGGCGAGCGGCGGGAACAAAAGTCGGACCTGTCCGGATTAGGTTACTTTGCACGGGCCCTTGAAAGAGTGACAAGGAATTTTAAGGATACAAACTATGCCACCAATGTTGCCGGCCGCTGAGACGAGTAAAGACGACTTCGCGGAAGGGAAGCCAGGCCGCTGGGACAAGCGGCTTTGGAAGGAACTGGAGGACATTGCCAGCCGCACCCGAAATACGAAGAACGAGAAGGCGAGGATCGATGTTGATCTGATTCCCGACATCTGGGCGCGTCACATCCTTTTCGCCAATGCACTGTTTGACGACAAGCACATGCTCCATGCCAGAACGCGAGCAGAGTTTCGCGGCTTCCTGGCTCTGTTGGCTTTGCGAGTTCGCAAGAATATTACGCTCGACGCTTCTGAGCTGCGACTGGATACCACAAAAGACTGGCCTTTCGCTTTGGCGGCCCGCAAGCTTGAATCCACGCGACAAGGCCTGCACCAGCTTTATGCCGATGCCACTTGGAACGAGGTTTATCTGTTGCGCGGCGACGGTAAATCATTACTGGGCGTTACTTCGCCTCTTACTTTGATTTGCCCCGCCCAGGGACCGGCCATCACCGGCTTACGAAATCTCCCGGCAACGTGGTTCGATGGAGCCAGATTCAGAGATCCTTCGGTTGACGGTGTTCTCAACGAGAAAGACCGGGAATTCCTCGCCGGGTGGTTGGGGCAATTGCGAAAGCAGCTAGCCAATCATGGCTTGCAGGCAAACACAGTCCTCTGGAAGTCGGGTCACGAAAAGTTACTCAGCACAATTGGAGACTTCGAGACGGATCTCAATAAGTCAACTGGCCTGCAGGTCCGTTTGGAAGATGGCGCTGATCTGAGGCTTGGGAAATCGGCTTACCGTCTTCTGGCTTTAGCTCTAAGTCCTGACATAATTGAGCTCGATCACTCACATTTGCTTCTTGACTCACCCTTGCCGCCGACACCGATTTTGCTGCCGTTTCGAGCGAGCGACACGGAGGTGGCCATTTCACCACAGACCGATCCCAGCAAGGTCGCCGTGTTGACAGGAACGTCCGTGCTTGACATCGACACAGTCGTCTGGGGTACCAATCCACGCAATCTCGCGGGACGGCCGTTGCCCAAAGATGCGGAGTGGCTCGATCCGAAGGGGCTATTTCTCGACAAGCTCTATTTGCTGAAAGGAACGCAGCAGAAATCCGGCATTAGTCATGCACGCGGGCAGCGCGAAGTGGCCGACCAACTGTCTGATTATCCAGTCCTGCCGTTCTCAGCTCGTCTAACGGAGCTGCTACCGGCAGACGTGATTATGCTAAACACCAGTTTTTCCGTTGAAAATCATGGTGGTGGTAGTTCGGTTGTCGTGAAACTGCGCTTCCCGCTCCGTGGCGGTAAAACGCTCCAGGTTAGTCGCTCTTACAACGCCGATCAGCAGGCGTCACTTGAACAGATACCCGTTCTTGAGGTCTGGCCGCCCTTCCGCAGAAATGATTGGCAACATTACAACACCTTCTGGTGGGCCAGTTCGGATGCCACTTTCACAGCGGAAGCGTTTCCCATGAGCAAACTGAAAGAGAGCGACAAGCAGACTGAAAGTTTAGGTGGGAATCAAGTAGCCGTGACCGCTTTCACCGGTTCTCCTGACGGCTTCATCCTTAAGGTTCCCCATCCGCAACGTCGCACTGCCGCCATGCAAGAGGCCGGTCTCATTCTAATCAAGTATGTCGATGTTTCCGAAGTTGCCCCAAGCGGTACCTGGTCAGCCGGCGTAGATTTTGGGACCAGCAGCACCCACGTGGTTTTGAGGCCTGGCAACGAAGGGGGTGAACACCCGCTATCCCTTGCGCAGAGCGGGCCGCTTCGTATAGTAGTAGGCAAAGACGCCGACCGTCTTACTTCCCTTTACAAATATTTTTTGCCGTTCAATCCTGAAACCGTAGAGAAGGCGGAAACTTCGCCTTTCTTGTCCTTCCTTCGCATGCGGCATCGAGAACAATTGTCGCCCGCTGCTATCTCTGGGGCACACGTACTTTTTTATAGTCCCTCGCACAATATTCAGGAGCTAAGCGCTGGCAGATTGCAAACCAATTTGAAGTGGGAAGGCGATAGCAAGAGCCGGAGCCGTCCCTACCTCCAGCAGATTTGTCTGCAGGCCGCGGCAGAATCGGTCTTTGGCGGTTCTCAAGGTATAAATTGGTCGTATTCTCTTCCGGCCGCTTTCAGCTTTCACAAGCAACAGGATTTTCGGCGCGAATGGGAATCAATCAGTGAGTTTGTGGCGGCGAAAACCGGCCTCCGCGGCACGCGCGCACCGGTGGACATGATGGAAAGCTTTGCCACTGCGCGCTATTTCAAGGAGCGGGAAGAAGCTCCTGCCAGGGATGGTGCAATCTTTTTGGACGTCGGGGGTGGAACTACTGATATCTCAGTCTGGCAAGACAGCCACGAACGCTGTGGCGTATCTGTCCGCTTTGCAGGACGCGACATGTTCTTGGCCCCGCTCTTCGAGGTCCGCAATAAGCTCATTCCGGAGTTCGCTCGCATCGATCCGGAACACGTAACACAAGCCACGGTATCCCGGCTAGTGAGCGACCAAAATCCAACTGAATTCTTCGCGCATGCTGAAGCGATGCTGCGTGACGTAGGCATCCGTTTGGCGCAGAAGGTCCATGATCAGGACCGCCTCGAAACTGTGGCGTTGCCGTTGCGCTTCGCTATTGCCGGCCTGTTTTACTATGTTGGGCTCATTCTCCGCCACCTGGAAAATGCCAAGGACTTCAACCGCAATCTAGGAGCGGTCTATGTGGGCGGCAACGGTTCTCAATTGCTCCACTGGGCCGATGGCGGAAAGTACATCAAGGATGGCTCTTTGACTCGTTTGCTCAGAGAATGTCTTTTTGCAGGCGCCGGCTGGACCGCGGCCTCTGCGCCAAAGAACGTGCAAATCAAATTAAGCGCAAAGCCAAAGCAAGAAGCCGCCACCGGTTTAGTTGTGGAAAGCAACTTGAAGTCCGAGGATCGAGACTGGAACGACGTTATACCCGGTGAACCCCTCGTTCTTCCCGGCGGCGTAGCCAAGAGCGAGATCGATCGGGTGAGCAGATTAGATCTGCGCAACGCCCAGGTGAAAAGCTTACCGCAGTTGATGGCGTTCTATGATTTTTATCTACAGCGTGCGAAGGCGATTGGCTACCCTCCTTTAAATTTGCGAAAAGACGAATTGTTTGCGCGAGCCAAAGAAAGGGTAAGCGAGTTTCTTGCAGATCAAAAAGACAAGGAAGAGGAAGATCTAGATGCGACGCCTCTCTTTATCAAAGGACTTCAGATGTTGGTGATCGGAATTGCGCGAGAAGGCGAACAGTCTTTAAGCGCAACTTCCGGCCGATGACGGGGTTATGAAAGACTCGGAACTTCGCTCGGCAGTGATGCTTTTTCTCCGGCAACAGGAGTCGAGCCTTCAAAAGACTCTTGAGGGTCTTGACTCTGCACAGCAGACCGTTGAGAACGCAATCAAGGCTATTGCGAAGCTGCAGAAGTCCCTGGTGCCGCTGAGCTTGCCCGAAGAGGACGAATACTCCCTTCCATCCATTTTGTCGGCCACGCCGGAGCCCATTCAAAAAAAAAGTGAAGTGCCACGGCCCCTCGTACTGAATGTCTTCGAAGAACGTTTGACCAATAGCTATAACGACGATCCTTCTAAGTTTCGGAAAACCTTCTTGGCCGAAGGATTCGGAACTGAAAATGTGAGTGACATTTTTCAAACCGGCGGTGAACCGAAGTTCATTCGCAAAGAGGGTGGCATTTATTATCTGGTTGAAGACCAAGGCAGTAGCTACGTTGTTCCCGATCCAACGTCGCCTTTGAATGACAGTTACATCAAGAGCGAAGGGTTGGCTTATCTGTTCGACATTGAAGACTACGACATGGAAAAACAGCCGCTAGTGGCCTTGGAGAGGCCGGCTCTCGTCAAGGAGTCCTCCGGTCATTGGACGGTCTCAAATAAAGGCAAAATCAGAGGTAGACTCTGATGCCCTGGACAACCTTCTTTCCCGCCGATGCGCTATCTGCTTCGTTTGTCGCTCTAGTGATTGTGTGGTTCATCTTTTGGTTCGTGCGCCTCAACAAAGAAACCAATAGTCTTGATTCAGTCAGGAATACTCTGGCTGTATTCGATAAATGCGTGGATCCACTACGTCTTCAACAACAATATCGAGATCGCCAGAAATTGCAAGGACTCGATATGGGTGCAGAGCCGGCCAAGTCTTTCGACAATATCTGCGCGAAGGTTTTAGGCGCGAGTGTTTCTGTCCCCATTGCGATCCAAAATCACTTTAGAGCTATTTTTGTAGCCGGCTGCGAAGAGAGCCAGCTAGATACGGCCGAGTTGAGCGGTCAGACTTGCAAGCTACTTGCCGCTAATTCGGACAATTACACGTATCAGCTGCTACTCATGTTTCTGACAGGGGTATTGGGCACGCTGCTTGCTCTGTCGCAGCGTTTCGACCAGCGCGCGCTCCCACCGCTGATTTGGGGCGTTATCTTTGCGATCACCGGCGGCCTTTTCCTTATCCGTCACAGGCGAATTGGTCTTGTACCTACGCTGGCCCAGTTGCGGCAAAAAACCATCATGCTGTGGATCCCAAACCTTTACCCAACCGTGGCGCAGCGTGCGGCCCACTGGGCAATCCACACCCTAAAAAACGCCGCTCGCGTGACAGACGCTTCCGACTTGATTGAGAAGCACGCCCTGAACTTCGTGGGCTCAATTGAGACCGCACGTAAGGCAGCCGAAATGTTCTGGACGGGCATGAGCCAGTTCACTCAAGGAATAAAAACCTCCGATCAAGCAATCAAGGATGCTCAAAACTCGCTGGCTGGAGAGATTCAGAAATTTGCCGAATCAATCTCGCGCTGGTCGCAGTTTGAGAGTGAAATTCGCGGCTTCTACGGTGCTGTCGAAAATCATCAACATCAAATTGCTGACGAACATCGTACCTTCGAAGCTATGCTTTCCGGCTATTATGACTTGGTTCGGCAGTCCACCAGCACGCTTCAGCAAGCGGCTTGGGATATAGGCGCGGCGTCGGCAGCATTGCCCGAAACGTTCCGTAGCGCGGCTGAAACAGTGACTACCTCCAGCGCGGAATCGCAATCGAAAATGGCGGATGTTGTGGAGAATCTGGGTGAAACCATCCGCTCGGGCTACCGAGAGGAGTGGAGCCAGGTGATGACTCAGCTACAAAATTTGATGCGCCCCGTAACAAGTATGGAAGAGCGGCTGCGTGCGCTGGGTACGCCGTTTGAAGCGGCATCCAAGAACCTGGTAGAAATTGCCGAGAACATCGCGCGCCTCAACGACAACTTTGCCAGAGAAGCGAAACAATTGATAATCGAATCTCGAGCGAGCCAGGCGCGGCAAGCGAAGGCAGGAGCCTAGAATGTGATGTCACATGCAAAGCACTTGCCTATCTGCATGCTAGCCTTTAAACTCCCTCCAAGAGTACGGCAGGCAAACTCATGAATTCCACTTCCAAACAAGTGTGGGTGTTCGGCACCGACGCGCAATGCGATGTCGTCGTGCAAAGTCACACTGTCTCGCCACAACACTGCATTCTGGCCGAATATGAACAAGGGTTCGCCTTAGAGGATCTAGGATCAGAAGGCGGCACATGGCTGAATCAACGGCGAATGGATCCACGCAAACCCGAGTGGGTCAAACCAACTGATGACATTCGCCTTGGACCTTCCACGCCTTTGCCCTGGCCCTCGCCGGGCAAGAACCTCAATTCGAACGGAAACTCTAACGGCAGGGCCCGCCGCGTAATCACCATTGGACGCAATCCGGAAAGCCACGTTGTACTCGATTATCCGATGATCTCCTGGAATCACGCCCGCCTCACTGAAGATCCCGCGGGCACGCTTACTCTCGAAGATTTAGGTTCTACCAACGGTACCGCCGTAAAGCATTCCGACAACTGCATTCAGCGGGCCACCGTCGATGCAAGCGACAGTGTTTTCTTCGGTTCATTCAAGATCAAAGTTTCCCGCCTGCTCGAACCCGGCAAGATTGCCATGGGCGATGCGGCGCAAGAGCAAGTTCGATTCACGGGAAAGGAAATGACCATCGGGCGTGATCCTTCTTGCGAATATCCGCTCAATTACCCGATGATTTCCTGGCGTCACGCGAAGCTGTCACGTACGGACCGAGGCATCGAAATAGAAGACCTTGATTCCCGCAATGGGACTTTCGTGGACGGCAAGCGAATCAGCGGCCGCGTCCTTCTTCAAACCGGCAGTTCCGTCGGGCTTGGCAGCTTCCGCTTCAATCTTCTTGATGACGCTGGCAATTTCTCCAAGAAGGACTACACCGGGAATGTAACGATTGAAGCTGCCGGCATCGTGGTGGAAATCAAGAAGGGTTCAAACCGCCGCCGTCTTCTTGATCCCGTTTCACTGACTGTGTACCCTTCGGAACTCGTCGCTTTGATGGGTCCGGCCGGTGCGGGGAAGACCACGCTACTTAAAACTCTAAATGGCTACACGCCTCCAGACGAAGGCAGTATTCTCTTCAACGGCGAAGATCTCTACGCAAACCAGGAGCAGTTCCGCCTGCAGATTGGTTATGTTCCGCAAGATGAGATCATGCACCCGCAGTTGACCGTCAAAGAGGCGCTCTACTATACGGCGAAACTCCGTACCGACCTCCGCGACTCGGAGATCGAAACCCGCGTCATGCAAGTGCTCAAAGACCTCAACATCGATGATATTGGCGATCGTGAGATTGGCTCCCCGGAACGCAAAGTGATCAGTGGCGGACAGCGCAAGCGCGTCAATATCGCCATGGAATTGCTGAGCGATCCAAGCGTTTTGTTCCTCGACGAGCCGACTTCAGGGCTTTCCTCGCATGACGCTTACCACGTGATGCAGTTATTGCGCCGCCTTGCCGATAGCGGTAAAACCATCATCACCACGATTCACCAGCCGAGCATCGATATCTTTAAGCAGTTCGATTCGCTCATCATGGTGTCGCGAGATAAGGGTGATAAAGCCGGCATACTGGTCTATTTTGGTCCGGCTTATCCAGAATCCATTCAGTTTTTCAACCCTGCGAACGGCGACAAATCCGCAACCATGACACCCGAGATGTTGATGTCTGGGCTGGCAAAGTTGCCCACGCCGAACTGGGCTGGCGAGTACGACCGGTCTCACTACAAGAAGTCTTTCGTTGAATCTCGCGCGGGTAAAATCGTTTCCTCGCAGACGCCCGCTTCTACCAAACCCAAGCGCGATATCGGCATTGGGCAATCGTTGGTTCTATCGGCGCGCAATGGCCTCCTCAAACTCCGCGACCGTATGCAGACGCTCATCTTGCTGGGTCAGGCTCCGCTCTTCGCCATTCTTGTCGGTGTCGCGTTTGGAAAATTGCCTGACAAACAGTTCCAGGATGCCGAGGCTTGGGTCGGATTCTGCAGCAAGGTGGCCAGTGTCCATTTCTTGATGGTGGTCGCGGCTGTTTGGTTCGGCTGCAACAACGCCGCCCGAGACATTGTGGGAGAAACCGCCATCTTCTTGCGCGAGCGCATGGTGAATCTGAAGTTACCCTCTTATGTATTTTCGAAATTCATTGTGTTGGCGCTTATTTGCGTGTTCCAATGCTTTGCGTTACTCACCATTACCTATGTTTGGTGCGATCTGCAAGGCCCCTATTTCACGCTCTTGGCTGTGCTGATTGCGAGTTCGTTAGTGGGGGCCGCCCTGGGCCTGTTGATCTCCGCCGTTGCACCCACAACGGAGTCAGCCATTGCGTTCTTGCCCGTTGTTTTGCTCCCATTCATTCTGCTAGGCGGTGGTATTAAGCCCATTAACGAGATGCCGGCAGAGGCTCGCTGGGTAGCGGCAATTTGTCCAACCCGCTGGGGCTATGAGGCCAACTTGCTGGTGGAAGCAAAGGCGCGCAAATCTGAATTCAAGAATGAAATGGCCGAGAAATTTCAAAGCTGCCAAACGTCCGTTGCCAAGTGTGAGGCGCGCCTCAACCCCGCCGCCGCCACCCGCTCCGCAAAGCCCGCTCAAGCCGAACAAGCACCAGCTGTTCAAACCGACATAGCCGCCACGGCCTTCCCCTTGGCGAACGGCCGTTCATCATTAGAGCGCAGTTTCCAGGTGCTAGGTCTGTCGTTGAGCGTTTTGTTAATTCTCATATTGACTTCGCTGAGTCTAAAATCGCAACGTTAATTTGGTTTTCTTGCACAGAACCGCTCTGTTTCTCCGCTTAAGTAGATGAAGACAGAAGTTCTTCAAAAGGAGATAAACATGAACAAGCTAAATCGCCTCATCATTTGTCTGACTGCGTTCTTCGCGTTCGGGCTAACCACAATTTCGGCTCAATCCAGCGAGAACCGTCACGTGCGGATCATCAACCGTGCGTCCTCTCCCATTAGGTACCTCTATGCATCGAACGTAGATCGCCGCTCTTGGGAGGAGGACATCCTGGGGCCATGGGTCATGATCAGCACCGATCACTACATGGACGTCAATATTGACGATGGCAGCGGACATTGCCTCTACGATCTGAAAGCCATCCTTTTGGACGGGAGAACAGCAGAGCGCGGCAACTTCAATGTGTGTACGCAGCAATCCTGGACAGTGACTGACGGGAATTGAAATGGCAGGGAAACGTCTGAATCCGCCGCGAATGGCATCACGCTTTGGTCATGTAGTCGTGCAGCCAAGCGCGTGCATAGGTCCAATCGCGGCGGACCCGGCCCACATTTGTGTTCAGAATCGCGGCAGTCTCTTCATCTGTATAGCCGCCAAAATATTTCTTCTCCACCACATCGGCGGCGTTCGAGTCCAGCTCAGCCAACAAGTTAAGAGCGTCATCCAGAGCTACCAATTCAGCGCTACGCTCGAGGGAGACTTGCGGCGCATCCTCCAGCGCAATCACCGCTCCCTTGCGCTTATGGGAATGATGCGCTCGCGCTCGGTCAATCAACACCCGCCGCATCTGCTGGGCGGCGATATTCAGAAAATGCTTCCGGCTTTCCGCTTGCAAGGGGCGTCCGCTGAACAGCCGCAACAACGCTTCGTTCACCAGGACGGTGGGTTGCAGCGTCGGGCTGGGTGCCTCCGAACCCAGAATGCGGCTAGCCAGATGATGCAAATACTGATAGGTAGCTTCCACGAATTGGTCGCGGGCGACGATGTCCCCTTCCGCCGCAGCGGCCAGCATGAGTGTGAGGTCTTGATCTTTCCCTTCCTCCATTACCTGCTCGCTCTCAGGGCTCGGCTCTCTAAGACTTCCAATGACTTACGAAGCTCGTTTAGAAAGGTTGCGGCCGAATCATGACGGTCTTGCGGTTCTACTTGCAAAGCTTTCATAACCATGGTGTCGATGGCGGCAGGCAGCCCATGTACTTTCTGACTTGGGAGGGCCGGGACGTGCAAACAGATCGTCTCATAGAGAGTCTGGGCCGTATGTCGAGATTCACGCGGAAACGGGTGGCGTCCAGTCAAAAGTTCATAGCAAATCAGCCCCAACGTGTAGATGTCACTGGCCCTGCCCGAAAGCCGGCCACTGAGTTGCTCCGGGCTCGCGTAAGCGATTGTCATAAATCGCGAATGAGTGCCAGTTGGACCCACGCCCGTGCGCCCTTTTTCATGCTCGATCATTTTGGCGAGACCGAAATCCAAAATCTTGATATTGCCGCCAGCTGTAACAAAAAGATTAGAAGGCTTAAGGTCTCGATGAATGACGTTGCGACTGTGAAAATATTCAACACCGGCCAAGACTTGGCTGAACAAAAGCAAGCGTCTTTCGAGCGAACACGCCAGCCTTTGGCAATATACCCCCAAATGCTCACCTTGGACCCACTCCATCACAATAAACGGAGTGCCTCCTTCAGCAACGCTAGCGTCAAGCAGACGGCAAACATTGGGGTGGTTCAACTCTTTCAGAACGTCACGCTCCCTTGCGAAATGGGCCAGAACGGTGCTGCTTTGCATGCTAGAGCGAATGATCTTTACTGCTACCGGCGAACTTCCGCCAGCTTGCTGACAGAGATATACGCTCCCCATACCCCCGTCTCCCAGGTGTTTCAGTACCTTGTAATTGGCGATGGACGAGGGCATTGCACTTTGCCTCCGTTCGTAAACCGGGTGGTTGAGGACACCGGAACTCTCAGCGTTGCTGGCTGTTATAAGGCGTCGAACCGCATCGGCCAAGCTCGGCTCAGTTCGCGCCACATTTGCCAGATAACTCGCGCGTTCGCTGTCCGGCAAGGCGAGCACAGCTTCAAAAAGCGCTCTCTTGCGCCTCTCAAAAGTCGCTATCTCAGCATTAAAGGACATACAAGGGCTTTTGAACTATGTCCAGTATACGCGGAAAGCGGCACTACGTTTGACCAAAATTGCAGAAGAAATTCGGAGGATACTCATGAGGAATATTAGCAATCTATCCTTAGTGTCGTTATGCCTTTTTGTGGTAGCGTTGCGAGGCCGAGCGGCCGACTCGCCCCCCATTAACAATCCTGAGTTTGCGCAAATCCACGCGCACACGATTCAGCTGACTCGAATCGACACTAACTCAGCAGATTTCGAAATACAAATGAACGGAGTGGCCGCCAAGTCCGTGACACTGAAGTCGATGTTTTTTCAGGAGGTCACTGTGAACGGCATCCCCGTGCACGTGCAACCGATCAACGGCCCATTCAAGCTCAAACAAGGGCAACCGATCGGAGATCTGCCCCTTTTAAAAGCGACTGTTGCTTTTCGCGAAATGCCTTCGCTGCGCCCGCTGCGCAATGCCTTGGCCGATGGGACGGCGCACATTCATGTGAATCTACTGGCGCAGCTATCTCTCAATCCCTTGGAGATGTTGGCGCTCCGCAGTACAAACGCCTGGGCTTCAACCGAGTTCGATCAAAACCTGGATGTTGATTTGCCGGGAGGTTTAGTGGGACGAGCCGCGGCACTGGCGTCACTCACCGCCGCCGAACCGGTTTGGACTCTAGGAAACCAAGCGCAAGAGTGGAGGCGCACTCGCTCCGCCTTTGCCTCGCACGCCACCCAAGCATTTAACGGTCCGGCCGTTTCTGTAGAAATCAGCTACACGATCCGCTCGCGCTCCGGAGAAACTAGTTTGCTGCATAGCAAATTTGGGGGAATGCTTTTGCCCAACGGAAGAATTCTCACGACGGCCGAGGCAGTGGAGCCTTGGATGTTCGATCCGAGCATGGCCGAGGCGCTCAGCCGTCACGAGGTAGAGGTTTTACCGGATTCGATCGAAGTTACCGTACACCAAACCGCAGGTGCGCTGGACTATTCGTCGAGAAGAGGCGAAGTAGAAATCGTCGGCCCCAAAGGCAAGACTGAGTCTGTCCTCTCATCCCGCAAACGCGAGACCTATAAACTGCGTTTTCGCGACTCCGAGTCGAATGTAGTCTTGCTGGAAGTGGCAAACTACCATCCCGCGCATTCCAATGCGGGACTGTCAGATGTCCCAGACGACTCCGCTGAATGGCAGCCGGCCGCGGTGTTGAGAACCGCACTGGATTCACAATCCTCGCCGTCCGTTTGGATCACCGAAGCCCGCAAAGAGAATGGCCGGTGGATTTTGAAAGACCCAGCGGGCGTCTCAGCTTTGGGCTCACCGCTTTGGATTGAACGAGGTTTTGTTGGCTTATTACAGAGCGATAGCTCCGCAGTTTCGCTCAAGAATATTCCTCAAACTTTGCGCGCGGAAACGCTGTAACGTGATCTACTATTGCTTAGGAGAAGAACGCGGTGAAGAGCTGTCCAAAATGTAACAACTTGGCGCCGGACGATGCGGCCTCGTGCGGCCAGTGCGGTATGGTCCTTGATCAGTCACTGATCGCTCGAGCCGCAGGTCCCGGGAGGCGTATCCCCACGATCAGCGAATCCGTGACCGGCACAAACACGACACCTCCTCCCAAAATCGAATATCGGCCCTCTCCGCCGCCTCCCATTTCCGGAACAGTCGCCATGGGTGCGCCTCCGCCCGCTGCCGCCCCGGCGTCGAGTGGGCGGCGGGG
>PMQB01000267.1:0-10707 GCA_003169195.1 Bryobacterales bacterium | reverse complement strand
ATACGAGAAGGAAGGAATCTCATTGGCCGCAGTGACGAATGCGACGTGAAGATACCGGAAGATGCCATGCTGTCGACTGTCAATAGTCACATCACTTTCAGGCAGAGCTTTACTATGGGAGATATGGTGAGTATGGGAGGTACCTATCTCAACGGCGAAGTCGTAGAAGAGCAGTTCCGTCCGCTGAAAAATTTGTCAACCATTCGTGCCGGGTCGACGCAGCTATTGTTCGTAATCGTCGATCCGAAGCTCCTGGACGTCGCTTAATCGAACCAGGGCACAACCCGTGCCACCATCACTGAAACGTTATCGTCGCTGCCACGGCTAAATGCCAGATCGAGCAATAAGCGCGAGAGTGTGCCGCTGGCCTCCCGCTGAGTTAAGATCGCGCGTATCGCTTCGTCATCGACGTATCCCGATAAGCCGTCAGAACAAAGTAGGAATGTGTCCCCCGGCCGCAGCAGCATCCAAGATGTGAGATCAACTTCAATCTCTGCTTGATGTCCAAGAGCCCGCGTTAACACGCTGGCTTGTGGGTGATCTTCCGCCTGTTCCTCTGTGATCGTGTTGTTTTTGATCAACTGCTGAATCATGGTGTGATCTTCAGTCAGCCGGTAGAGCCGGTCATCTCGCACAAAGTAGAGGCGGCTATCTCCCACGTGTGCTCCTATTGCCAGCAAGCCGTCTTCTGTTTCCGAAATCAATAAAGCGACAATGGTCGAACCCATTTTTCGCAGAGATTTATCACCATGGCGACTCTCCGTAAAAACCACATGGTTCGCCGCACGGATTGCCTCTGTGAGGGCAGTATCGGGAGCGGTCGACTCCGGCAGAGACATGAGTACTTCCTCGCACCTTGAGATAGCGAGTTTTGATGCGAGGGCGCCTCCCTGGTATCCTCCCATACCATCAGCCACTATGAAGACGCTGCCGAAGGGCGATTCAAACTGCAGGACGTTGTCTTGATTGTCAGCTCGTTGGCCAGCGGCAGACTCCAGTGCGAATTCAAGCGTCGCCATTGGTCTCCAGTAGGAAGTCGGAGGCTCCCAAACGTATTCGGTCTCCAGGCTGAATCACCGCCACTTCCTGGCCGAGCGCCCGGCCGTTCACCCAGGTGTTGTTCAGCGAGCCGTTATCGTAAAGCCGGCGAAACGGAGGTTCGGTGCGAATGCACGCATGATTTCCAGACACGCCTTCGTCTGCAGGCATGCAGAGATGATTGTTCGCAGCGGAGCCAATCCAAAACTCCTGCTCGGTAATGGGGAATCTCATGCCTGCATATGGTCCGCTCAGCGCCGTCAAGCTCACGCTCGCTGCCGCCGTTGCTGTTGGATTTTGGACAAGTGCTGTCGGTACGCGCGCAGGTTTGACCGCGGTGGCCGGCTGTGGCGCTAACTCGCTGTAGCGGATCGATGGCGTGGTCGAAATGGGCCGCATAACTCTTGACCCAGGCTCAGCTACAGTGGCCGCACGCGGAGGAGGGGGCANNTGGGTGGTGGACTGGGGACGGGTGTCTCCAGAATAGTTGGTGATGGGGTGTTTGTTCTCGTCGGCGTCCGAGAGCGCGAACCGACAAAAATGCCAACGATTAGAACTGTTAAAACAGCAGCGGCGCCATACAAGGCTTTTGCTGTGCGCCAGAAGGGATCTGGCAATTTGACCAGCAGTTCAGCGCTCTGCAACCCAGCCGCTTTGTTCTCAAGTCCCAGCCGGTGGGAGTCGCCGTCTTTCGACAAATTCTTCGCTGTCAGTTCAACCGCGGGCATATCAAGGAGCAGATCGATGCCGTGGCCTAGCATATCAGTGAGAGTCTCCGTAGAGGCCGCCGCTTGTGACTCACCGAAACCGGCCTTTGACATCTGTCGCAAACTACCAAACCATACTGGAGAGTGCGCTAAACCAACCGTGTCAACTCTCACGCGCGACGCCGCAACGTGTTTCAAGAGTTGGCCGAGAGTGGTCTTTGATCCTTCATCGTGACCATCGGAGATGATGAGTAGGCAGTGGCGAATCGGAAAGTCCCGATCTTTGTCGGCTTGGTGCGAAAATTCCGTGAGAGCATCTTCAACGGCATCATACAGCCGCGTGAATTGACCGCGTGTTTGTAGATTTCGAAAGGCGTCTTGCGTACCTTGCTCCGATGTATCCCAATGCGTCTCCCATTTTGTCTCATCGGCAAAACTCAAAACTGAGATACGATCTGCCGGGCGTTTTCGACTGACTAACTGAGCCAGCCCCTTTTGAATGGCTGCCATGGGGCGGCCATTCATCGACCCGCTGGCGTCTAAGGCAACGATAAGTGCAAGTCCAAGATCGGAGTCGCGGAACTTAACAATGCGATCGCCGCTAGCAGTCCTGGCGCCATCCTCCCAAAGCAAAAAGTCCTGCGCATTGAGCGCTGGCCAGCCGTTGGGAGTTCGCTTCATGTCAAGGGGAGCCACCACCTTAGGAAGACTCTGTACGTCGAAGCCGGCGGCCCTCATCGGAGGTGGCGCTTCCGCTCCCATCAGCGAAGCGACGCCTCCGAGCGACCAACAAATGAGAACGACCAAGTGGCGATTCACGTCTGACTTCCGTTTAGTTTTCGGCCACTTCGGCTGATGGCTTGGGTGCCGGTGGAAGTTTCTTCAGTTCCGCCTGCATCTCTTTGAAGCCGTCACTACTCAGGATTAAATGCGGAGCAGCCGGAAAATTGCGCATCTCCTCGGAAATCCGCGCAGCTCGATCGGCGGATGCCGGATGATCCGATCCCAGAGCCATGATGGATTGAAGCCCCTCAGGGTCCTTGTCCAAACGTTCGAAAAATGTGATCATGCCTTGCGGATTCCAACCAGCGCGCTGCATGTTGTAGAAGCCGAGCATGTCCGCCTCCGACTCCTGATCGCGGCTATATTTCAATAGAGCCAGCAGTGCGACCGGGCTGGCGATTTGCTTGACCAGGCGCGCGGGCGTATCGTCTCCAAACAAAGTGCGGCTGGCTTCTGTCATTAAAGAATCGGCGGCATCCTCACGGCTGATGTTATTCGCCACATGCCGGCCCACCACGTGACCCACTTCGTGCGCCAAAACTCCCATCATCTCCGCTTCGTTCTGGGCGAACTCCATGAGCGCGCGGTTGAGGTACACAAAACCGCCCGGCAGGGAGAACGCATTCAACTCAGTCGTGTCAACAATTTTGATCGAATACGGCAAGTTGGGTCGTCGGCTGGTTTTCACCACCTTTTCGAAAACGTGGTTCACGTAGTCTTGCAGGCTGTGTTTTTCGATGAACTTGAGCTTACGCTGTTTCTCCAGTTCTTTGGCGATGTCCCGGCCGAGAGAGATTTCCTCTTTGTCAGTCAAGTGATTGTAAGCGGGAGTGACGGGCTTGGGCTCATCCGCACTGAGCGGGAGTGCGGCGAGTCCAAGCATTGAGAAAAGGGCGTTTCTGCGAGTAAGACGGTTCATTGTGCGAGTCTTTCTACTTGCCGGTCGACTTCTGTGCAGCATCAATTGTCCGCCAAACCGCAGTAAGGTCCTGACGCCAAGTGCGAGGTACGTACAGCGGGATAAAGTTAGGATTCGAATGCCCCATATTCATGATGCCTCCTAATACTGTCCCGCCCGGTGCCATACCGCTTCCGCAGAAATCGCCCTGCGTCCACGGAACAAGGTTGGGCGTCTGTCTAGCGGCCGGGTCTGGACAACTTGTTCCGGTGGCCGCAAAGTTATATTCTTTAGTCTTCCTCTTGCCGTCATCTTCGACGTGCGTGAGTTTTAGGAAGGGAGTAGGCTTTTTCACGCGACCCCCTGGGTCAATCTCGCAGCTTCGGGGTGTGTCACACGTGAAATCAATAGCGGGTTTTCCACTCGACAAGGGCGGCAGGTATTGAATCTTCTGTCTGGACACGGAAAGGACAGCAGGCGTGAACTGAGCGGTAGCTTCAAGAACTTGAGTTGAGTGCCATTGCACGACAAAGTAGGCGGTCGCCCCTAGCTGTACGGCACGCGCCCCATCTTTTTCAGCATCTTCAAAATGGCCGGCCATTTCATCCGCCGCAGCTCTAATCCCGTAGCCTTCTCCGCCAGTGGGATCTGAGTCAATCAATGTTTGACCATATTCCAGAACCCTGGCGACATTATGGTCTTCAATAGCGGCTAAGACGAATTTGCGGATTTGCTCAAGTGAAATTAGCGCTACATCGGAAGTCATTGCCATCTGGCCCCCATCCAAAGTGGGTCCATCAGGCAAGTTGTATCGCCGATTCAAATAGTTATCCGTATCCGGATCGAAAACCACCAATTTGTTATCGGTATCGCGTACTCTAACAATTTTTAAGTCATTGCCAATCCGCTCAAAATCTGCTAAGAATTCAAGCTTCTTGTTACTGGTAAGCGGATAACTGATATCGGCGACAACCCGAACCGACTTTTGATCTGTTGCGACGAAAGTTTTCACATTGACCTGGTCCAACCGATGACCGCGGGTCAGCCGATCACCCGGGTGCTTGTCTCCCCCCCACTCCTTAATGGCTTTATAGAGCCCATCGGTACACAGAGTTTTTACACCGGCGTCGTCGCCATCGTTTAACGCACGGAACATCAGTTGCAGCTTGCTTTCCGCCAAGGCCTGTTCATCGCGCAAGAAACGCTGTGCCTCCTCCGGACCCGATCTGACGTCACGAACGACAACTTTTCCATGCAGGGTGCTGAAGTAAACGTAATGAATGCGTTCGACGCCACTGGTGGTCAACTGAAAGAACTGGACACTGACCTCTTGATTTGCTTCCGACGAATACCTTCCCAGGCTATGGGCACGATAGTTGGTATTGTCGAAGAGGTCGTACACCTTAGCCTTCGTTTTGAGCAATTCCGGATGCAATAGTGGTGTCAGGTCGTTTACATTGCGTTTCTGCGCAGCATCCTTCACCTTGTCTAGGAGTGCCGGCGCCGCCGCCGAAACTCCCGCGACGTCAGACTCTTCAATCATCGACTTCAGCAGCGCGGCTGAGTTAGGCATGTCGGCAGATTTGACGCCGCTCTTTTGCTGCAGCTGATTAATCCAGTCTTCCTCTACGCCAAATGCCACGCCCCTGAGCTTGATCTGATTAGTTAGCAGCATGTCATCCTTTTGCGCCCACATTTTTTGGACATCGGCTTCCGTCAGCCCTTTGCGCGGCGCGCTAGATTTTTTCGCGGCAGATTTCGGCGCAGAAGAACTTTGCGCGAAGGAGATGATAGGCAGAGCTAGGCAAAGTGCCGCCACAAGCGTGAGCGCCACCTTCGGAACAAGTAATTGTCGGAGTTTTTGGGAGTAGAACATAAATCATTTACCTCTTTCAACTGAGCGAGAAAATGCAGCAAAACCGTTCAAAATTGTGGGCTTTTTTTGCGTCACTGGTT
This sequence comes from Bryobacterales bacterium, assembly GCA_003169195.1. Taxonomy (GTDB): domain Bacteria; phylum Acidobacteriota; class Terriglobia; order Bryobacterales; family Bryobacteraceae; genus Bog-105. The sequence continues at coordinate 5,325 of PMQB01000267.1, read as the reverse complement.
GTTACACCCATTGGCGGCGCTTTTTTGGTACTTAACATATCTGGGATCGGGAAACAGGCTCACAGCATCGTCAAGTTTCGCCTTACTCTGGCAATACTCGCCTTGATCGAACAAGTTTTTGCCTGCTTGGAACTCCTTTTCAGCCTCGCTCTTCCGCTCGGCCGCTGGGTCCACCACTGGCGCGTTCTCCGGAGTGTGGTCTCGTCTATAAATCACGGCTGTGTTATTCGGTTGTGGAGGAGTTACGACAGAGCCCGCAATCGGCCTCCCACCGTCTGAATCTAGGTTTGGCGCCAATTTGGGAGGTCGCTGTTTAGGCGGTTTTGTCGCTGTATCCGTTTTCGTTTCGCTCACGATAGAAGCAGGCGGCTGCACCACGGGCACCGGGCGATTGCCACTCACCACCGTATAAGTGATCCCTCCCGCAATGCACGCCGCTCCTGCTCCGTACCAAACGAGCTGCGGAAGCTTCTTCTTAACCGGCATCGGCGCCGCTTTGGCCGCGACCGGTTTTGACCCAACATTCCCTCGAGGTTCGAGTACGGTTTTCGCATGAGCCTTTGGCGCTGCGGTATGACTAGCGTTGCTGAGTGCCGCCGCTTCCAGTTGAGCAAGCAACTCAATACAGCTCTGCGGCCGATCCGCTGGATCTTTGGCCAGGCAAGACAGCACAACGTGTTCCAACGCAGGCGCAACGGCCGGGTTGATTTCGCTCAGACTTGGCGGGGTCTCATTGCAGTGTGCATGTTGAATAGCGTAGATATCCTCCATACCCGAATGCTGGCCGAACGGCACGCGCCCGCACAACATCTCAAACAGCACAACGCCAAAACTGTAAATATCAGTCCGGTGTCCGCCTGTTTCCGGAGTGATATCCCGCGGCGTGCGTATCTGCTCCGGGCTCATATAATGCGGCGTTCCAATGGCAAATCCGGTCATAGTTCCGCGTTCCGCAAAGGCAGCCACGGCGATACCAAAATCCATCAGAAAGCTGCGATCACGCTGATCCACAAGAATGTTCTCGGGCTTGATATCGCGGTGGATAATGCCACGCTCGTGCGCGAAACCCAAAGCCGGCAGAATGTCGCGGGCGCATTCAAGCACAAAGGGCAAGGGCAATGTGCCTTCTGAATCAACCTTCTCAGCTAATGACGTGCCGTCAATAAATCGCAAAACCAGCGCCAGGTAGTCGCCTTCATCCAATACCGTGTAGAGAGTGACAATCCGTTCGTGCTCTAATTTGCCGAGTGTTTTGGCTTCGTTGCTAAAGCGGGCACGAAAGCCCGGATCGTCCAGAAGGTGGGGTTTAATAAATTTCAGCGCCACCCGGCGGTCAGCTAGTTTGTCCTGGCCGAGCCATACCTCTCCCATCCCGCCTTCTCCCAGAAGGCGTATGAGCTGATAACCGCCGATTGTTGATTCTGCTTGTAAAGTAGACAACGCGCAGCCCCCTAGCCAGGAAGTCCTTTCCCGCTCTTTCCATGAACTTCCAGTCTCAACATGTCCATAACCCAATGGCGAGCCGCCTCGATGTCTCGTCTCGCTTTCGTAGGTGAAGTGTGTTCCACCAACGCAATCTCCCGGTCGCTCATTCCGCCGAACCAACTCATCTCCAGAACCCTAACTTCCGAGGCGTGCCTCGTAAGCGATGTCCGCAAAAGTTGGTCAATTGTTTCAAAATCAAAAATGCCAGTTCCGGAGGGGGAGGCTGCATCTCCCATCGAGATCGTCAAGCGCATTCCTCCTTTATCCGCAGTCCAACGATGACCGTAATCCGTCAAAACCAAGCGCATCTGTCGAGCCGCCAGTGACAGAAAATGAGCGCGACACTGCCAATCCACAAGAAGGCCGCTTTTCTTGGTGGATGCAGACCGGCAGCGTGACTCAACCAAACCCACAAACGACTCATTTGCCACCGCTGCCGGCCGCAACGCGTGCTTTCGGCCTTCACTTACAAGCACGCCGCGAACAATCCTCCGCAGATCCGAATAGACGACCGACATCAAATTGTCCGCGGCGCTTCCGTTACCATTTCGCACCTCCCAGAGAAGTTCGGGAACATCGAGCCTCCGAGACTTCCCGACGTTCGACATGCAAATAAGTCAGAGTATCTGTCTAATTTCGATGGCGTGCAAGTACCAAGCTTGTGACATCACATTGCGGTGAGAGACATCAGGCGGCTATCTGACGCTTGCTGAATAAACATCGGAAGGGTGTTTGTGCACCCAGGTGCTCTAGCTTTGGCACCACGAAGGGCGAACCGTAACTCCGGAAGCCCATGCGCTGATAAAGTTTGGAGAGATGCGGGTAGCAATGGCAGATGGCGACGGCCGCGCCTCGCTCGTAAAATTGCTGGAAACACGCTGCCGCTAAATCCTGCATGATACCTTTCCCGCGGAACTCTTCCAAAACATAGAGCCGGGAACAGTACACAAACGGCCGCGGTAGCCCGGCCGTTCGAAGAGTAGATTCAAGACCCTTCGGCACAGTATTGAGATTGAGGCGGACGGCACCCACCAAATCGGAATCGATTCTGGCAGCAATGTGAATAGCTGGCACATCCAGTGAATCGGGCAGCGTCTCGCGTTGGTGGTCTACGCCGGGCAAATCGATTTGTAGTTCCTTGAAGTACACTTGGTACCGAAGTTTCCGAATTTCCTCCAAGACCTTGGCGCAGCGTTTGATTTCGAAAGTTTCTATCCTTGCATTGCTCATATCCCCCTATGCGTAAGAAAGTCAAAAAACAGTGCTAATCTGCTTATTAGTAATTTCGGGTCTTTTGACTTCCCTCTAACGCATTTAATTGTGTGAGCAACGAACCAAACGCCAATCAGATTGAGGCAGAGCTGGGGGCGCTGCTCAACAGCCGCACCTTCGGCAAGAGCGAAATGCTGCAGCGCTTGCTTGGTTTTCTAGTGCGGAACGCGTTGGTGGAAAACTCGGCAAATCTAACTGAAACGGCCATCGCGATCGGAGTGCTCAATCGCCCGCGCGATTTTAATCCAGTCGAAGATTCAACCGTCCGCAAGACCATGGCTCGCTTGCGCGACAAACTGATGGATTACTACGCGGGTGAGGGCCGTAACGCCGAAGTACGAGTCATCTTAGAGCGTGGCTCCTATCGGCCCATTTTCCTGGCCAAGGAGCAGGCCCACTCATCGCTTGCTCCCATTCGCTCACCGCGCATTTTGCTGCTTCCTTTTAACCCGGTGAATTTTCACGACTCCGATTTCTTTACAGACGGTTTGCAGGAAGATCTGATGATTGCTCTGGCGGGCGGAGGCGGAATACCGATTGTGCCTTGGACCACGGCACGGTTTCTTCGCGAGACAACCGGTGATATGCGCGAATACCGCCGAGTGACCGGCGCCGACATTATTCTCGATGGTACAGTGCGCCGCCTGAATGATGGGTTCTTTCAAATCACCCTGAGTTGGGTGGATGGCCTGACTGCGGTATTCGATACCTTTCTACAGGCAAAAGCGGGCCAGAATCGAACCTCCGATGCCGTTCACTCACTGACTGAGCAAATTGTGGAACGCCTGGGCTCCGATTTTTCGGATGAAATCCACCGGCAAATTGCGGCACGGCATTCGCCCAATGCCGAAGCCCGTAACCTGTATCTGCGGGCGAAACAGGCGAACCGGCTGGGAACCGCAGAAGGGACGCGTACCTCTTTCGCTTACTTAGCGCGCGCTCTTGAATTGGAACCGAATTACGCCGCCGCTCATGCCTTGATGGCCGATGGACACATCTACGCCGGTATCTCGGGACTTTCTACCCCGCTTGCCGAGATGCCTCTGGCGATTGAGTGCGCGCAGCGTGCGCTTCAATCTGCACCCAAACTAGGCTCGGCGCTAGCGGCCAAAGGTGGTGTGCAATTCGCGTTTCAATGGGACTTTGCCGCTGCCAAGCGCACTCTCACCACGGCTCTCGCGCTTGACCCCACCAGCGATTCGACTCACTTCTGGAGCGAGGCGGTAGTGGCTGCGGCCGAGGATCCTACAGCTGCAGCACTTCGCATGGAAGAGCACGCCGAAGCTGATAATTGTTCGGCATCGACCGCGTATCTCGCGGCAAGTTACTTTTACAACGCACGTAATTGGAAACGTTGCGAGTTTTGGGCTCGCCGGGCCATTGAGCTCAGTCCAACTTACTTTCGCCCTTACCCGTTCTTGGCTGGAGCGCGCCTGGAGATGGAGAGGTTCGAGGATGCTTTGCATTTCGCGGAAACGGCGCGGCGCATCTCCGGACCGAATCCCTATACATCGGCGATGTTGGGAATTGTGTTGGCGCGAATTGGGCGAAAAGCCGAAGCGCGTGCGTTGCTTAACGAGCAGTTTGCGTCTGCCACTGGCCACGCCAACTCAATGGCGAAGGCCGTCATTTACGCGGCCTTGGGCGACACCGATCAAGCTTGCGATGCGATTGAACAAATGATTGAGGACCGGGAAGCGTACGTCGTGTGGCTGCATATCTTCCCGTTTTTTGCTAACTTGCGGCAATATCCACGCTTTCAAAAATTACTGGGCAAACGAGCGAAAGCCGCGGGGGCGTAAAGTGCCAGAGTATTAGTCCCGTTGTGAGAGAGGCAAAATGCGAGGCCCCGAATCCTCACGTCAAGCCATGCGAAGCGGGTGAACCAATGTTCGTTCAAGCTTTCCCACGCATAAAAGAAAGCGGTAAGCTCGTTGCTATCTACGTAGCCGTAAGGAGCCACAAGCTCCCATTTACTATACGGCCAAAAAAATGGCTACCGCTCTAAGTGTCGATCCAATGTCCCTCAAATGAACGCAGGTTAGGATGAACGGCCTCGGCCGGTCTGGTCGGCTCAGGACGCCCTCCCCAACTCGTGACCGTCTCACTTATGATTGCCTTGAGATCCTTAATTTGCGTCACTAACTCGCCTATTGCTTTATCGTTAGTCCGGTAAACTAAGTCCCTGCAATAGGCAAGTTAACATAACGTCGCCCATCACGATTCGCTGAAAGTACAGACGAACCCAGCCGCGAGGTTGTGACCGGGTTTCGCATCGCCAGCTTAAACCGCGCCCAACCGGCGGGGCGAAAACCATCTCGCACTATCGGCTAAATTGCCATCGGGCGCCTACCCCGGCGGAAATGCTGCAAGATCGACTCTGTCGAGCGCCATCCTTCACCGTCCCCTTTTGCGGTGACAGATTTTGAAAATAAATTTTCTCCAATCCCATCAACCACATACCCGCATTTTCCCCACCTGTCCCGAACACGCTCATTCCAAAATCTAACTGAAAGGTCACGTCCCATGTCAACAGCAGCAGCACCCGCATTCAACCCCTCGGCGGCC
>PMQB01000670.1 GCA_003169195.1 Bryobacterales bacterium | reverse complement strand
AGAGGCGGCGTTGGCTGAGGCGCGGGTAGGGGATTCGTCATGGCGGCGACCGCTCTCCGATTAGTAGCACGGACCGGACGGCGAGCTAGTGTGCGGCGTATTCGCTTTCTTCGAGTTGCAGCAGGCGAGCGCTGGCGGGTTTGCGGAGGAAGTTCAAGAGTGATCCGAGGAAGAGCAATGCCGCAAAAAAGGTAGCGAGGACGAAGCCGGCCTTGGGGTCGTGAAAGGTGTCGCCAACGAAGCCCATAGCGAGCGGTCCGAGGGCGGCGGAGACACAGGTAAAGAAGAGGATGACGCCCGAGACTGCGCCGTGCTGCGATTTCTGGAAGCAGCTAATGCCTTTGGAGTTGAGGGTGGGATACACGACCGACATGAACAGGCCTGAGGTGGGCAGAAGGAAAACGGCGATACTTGCGCCGAACCAAACGCTGCCAGCGAAGCATAGGAGGATAGCGAAACTGAAGAGCGCGAGGACGGTGGTCCAATCAAAATGCGCAAGCACCCAAGCGCCGACGAAGCGGCCGATGGCGCGCACGACGAAAAAGATAGTGAGCGCATAGAGGGCGAAGAAGCCGTGCTGGTCTTTGATGAGGGTGGGCATCCAAACGTAGATGGCGCATTCGACGGCCACATAAAGGAAGATGCCGGAGGAGAAGGCGAGCGCGTAGGGATCGCCCATCATTTGCATGGTGCGGCTGAGATCAATCGGTTCTTCAGTGCGCTTCATGGTGACGGGATACTTCACGCTGAGCGCGGTAAAGATAAGTGCGACGCAAACAGTGCCGGCGATGACGTAAAGATATTTCCACGAGAANNAAGAAGCCTTCCACTGTGTTCATGGTGGAGGTGTGTTCGGTGGTGGAGTTTGTGATGTCGCCGACCAAGGCGAGCGCGCCGGTTTTGAAAATGCCGATGGCGACGCCGGAGATAGCCAGGAGCGCGACAAAGTACAAGAAGGAATTTCCCGCTGCGAATAGATAAGATGCCACGGCGAATAACATCAGGCCCAGAACGATGCTGCGCTTGCGGCCAATTTTATCGGCGAGAAAACCGAGAAGAATTCCGGCGAGCGCAATGGCCGTCATGGGTGCGTAATGAAACGCGCCCGCTTCGGTCATGGTGAGGTGGAACTCTTCGATGATTTTCGGAATGATGACTCCGACCGATTCGGTGGTCATGCCGAACATCATGAACATCAGGAACGTGAGTACTTTAATGGTGCTCTTCTGGTTCATAGCGCGATCTCCGAATTCGTAGCGGGCGAAAGTTCGTGGCGTTTGATGGCGGCGCCGGAGGTGTAGCTGATGACGGCTGATGGTTTGGCGAGGTCGACATCGAGCGAGGCCCATTCGCCACCTTTGCGCCAAGTAAGAGAGAGAGCGTTGCCGGTAGATGGTTCCACTGCGAAGTCACCGTTGAAGGCCGCGTGTGCGTTGCGGAAACGGATGAGGCCGATCAAACTGCGGACCATTGTTTTCTGCAGAGCAGATGTCACTTCGGCCGGAGCGTAATGATGCCGATTGATGTCGCGGCCGACACCGGAGCGGGCCAGCAGATCCATGTCGTTCGTGCCGGCTAGTGCGCCGACATAGTAAACCTGGGGCACCCCGGGCGCCCAGAATTGAATGGCGCGGGCGATAAGGTAATCGAGATCGCGGCGGCCGAGCGCGTCGTAATAGGTGCAGTTAACTTGATAGAGATCGAGATTGCTGGCGGCTGCGCCAGTGGCTTTGCGGCTTTGCCCGCCGCTGCGTTCGTGCATGGTTTCAACCAGTTCGTCGATCTGCGAAGGGGCGAGCAGGCCGGGGGAATTTTTCGGATCGGATGCGTCGGCACCCACGTCGATGACGCCGATGCCGTCGTGCGTGTCGAGCACGGTGACGGCGTTGCGCGGACTGACTTTGAGCCACTGTTTGAGCGGTTCGGCATCGGCTTTGAATAAAGCATGCAGGATGAGCGGCGGCAAGGCGAAATCGTAAACACGATCGACGTGCTTGGCGATCTCGATTTGCTTTAAGTAGTAACTGTGAATTTCAACCAGCGCTTCAATGTTCAGCGCGCGTGCCTGGGCGGCCAAATCAGAAATGAAGGCGAATGTTTCGGGCAGCATGAAGCAACTCGTGCCTGGCTTTTTGATGGCGTAACCGGCGGCGTCGAGGCGGATAACGCGAATGCCGGATTCGGCAAAACGTTTAAGAATGGCGGTGAGGTACGCCTTGCCCTGCGGATGAGTGACGTCGATGTCGAGTTGTGACGGAGTGAAGGTAGTCCAAAAAAGGCGCGATTCGCCTTGCTTGAGGCTGAGAACGGTGAAGGGTAGACCAGGGCGAGGACGGTAAATGCGGAGAAGATCGGCCTCGGTTGCGCCTTTGGGGAAGACGCGATCATATGTAAGAAATAGTCCGGCGTAGGGAGATTGCGCGCCATTTTCGCGGTAGTCCTGGAACTGCGGAGATTGGCTGGAGACGTGATTGACGATGAGGTCTGCCATGATTTCGACGTGCTGGCTGAGGGCGCGGATGTCGTTCCAATCGCCGAGGCGGGGGTCGACCAGCGTGTGATCGATGGGGTCGAAGCCGGCGTCGGAACCATCGATCGGATGGAAGAACGGTAGGAGGTGGGTGCCACCGAAGACCCCAGCGAGCGGGCCGGTGAGGAGGGTTTGCAGTTCCTTGAGGCCGCCCGCGGAGAGCCGGTCGACGTAGGCAATCAGTTGGACTTGGTTACGCATTGAGTGTGGGAAACGTGTCGTGGTTTGACGGAGATCAGAATAGCATCTGGGGAGAAGTTAGCTAGGCTCATAGGACAATTGGCGACAAGGATCAACAGGATGAGAAAACAAATGGAACTGGGCGGCAGCTTTACGCTTCCAGGCACGACGATGACGGTGAACCGCATGGGCTACGGTGCGATGCAATTGGCGGGTCCGCAGGTGTTTGGNNGGGCCGCATGTGACGAATCAAATTATTAAGGAGGCGTTGCATCCGTATCCGGCGGGTCTGGTGATTGTGACGAAGTTGGGGGCACGGCGGGGTGAGGATAAGTCCTGGATGCATGCGCGCTCGAAGCAAGAGCTGGTTGATGGCACGCACGACAATCTGCGAAATTTGGGTGTGAACGTTTTGGACGTCGTGAATCTGCGAGTGGGTGGAGTGATGGGTCCAGAAGACGGTTCGATTGCCGACATGTTCACCGTGTTGGCCGAACTCCAGCAGCAGGGGTTGATTCGTCATCTGGGGCTGAGCAATGTTAATCCAGCGCAGTTGGCTGAGGCGCAAA
>PMQB01000265.1 GCA_003169195.1 Bryobacterales bacterium | reverse complement strand
GCCTACCGCAACGCGAAAAAAGCCGCGTAAACGGCCTCAAATTGAAACGCGCAGGGAATGAGTACACCCGAAGTGTGCCCAGCCGGTGGCGCAGACACTTTTGTATGCGCGTTCAAACAGAGAAAATCGACATATAATACGAGATAACTCGGATGCCATCACCCTTCGTAGCCCTATTCGTCGCACTTATCCAAATCGCCGGAGGCGGGAACTTCAGCGTACCGGCTCAAGCCTCGCAAGTGAAAGCCCCCGCCAGCGCCTCGTCCGAGAAAGACAAGTGTGCCCTCTCCGGTCGAGTCACAAACAGGCAAACCGGCGAACCCCTGAAGAAGGCAACACTGAATCTGATGCTGCGCAACAACGCAACCAATGGAGCTTACGCTAACACTGGCTACACCGACACCTCCGAACCCGACGGTAGCTTCAAGTTCGAGGGTATCGAACCCGGCGAATACTCGCTGTTCGGCCAGCGTTCGGGCTACGTCCAGACTCAATACGGCAGCAAGAGCGGCTTCGTAAGTGGCACCGTCATATCGCTTCAACCAGGTCAGAAACTTACCGATCTCAAGATGCAGCTCATCCCCCAAGTGACCATCTCGGGAGTTGTTCTGGATGAAGAAGGTGACCCAGTGCCGGGAATAGCCGTCGAAGCCCTCGCTCGCTTTTGGGGACCGGGCAAACGTGCCTATATTCCCCTCGGCCAGGCCACAACCGATGACACNNCCGGGCAAGACTGATGTTCGTCCCGTGCGCACGTTCTATCCCAGTTCATTAGAACGCAGCGGCGCCAGCCCAGTGGAACTGAAGGCAGGCGATGGACTGCGAGGCATCGACATTCGTATGCGGTCCGTCGAGACCTTTCATATTAGAGGAAAAGTGGCGGGCGATTTCGGCCCAAGCGAAGGCCAACCGATGATGCTGTTGCTGACACCGCATAGCGAGGAAGGGAGTCCGTTTGAGTTTGTCAGCGGTGTTGTGGATAAGGACCACACCTTCGATATCGGACGTGTCATGCCGGGCACCTATCAGCTCTCCCTCATGAATTTTGACGGCGCAGCGCAAAAATTCGCTCGCCAAATAGTAACCGTCGGTTCGGCGGACTTAAATGACGTCGTACTATCGATTCAATCCACATTCAAAATCCATGGATCAGTCGAACTCCAAGGCAATACCTCTGCCAACTCGAAAGGCAAGGGTCTGGAGGGCCTAGAGGTCACGCTAGGGCCGGCCGATTTATCAAACGGGATATTCAATACCAATGCTCAAGCAACCACCAAGTCAGACGGAACCTTTGCGTTGGACAATGTCGCTCCCGGCAAGATGCGCGTCTATGTCACGAACGAACCCGCCGGCTTCTATCTGACATCGATTCGTTTCGGGCATCAGGAAACGTTGGGCAAGATTCTCGACCTGACACAGGCTGCTGGAGGAGACCTCCATGTCACATTACACAGCGGAGCGGCGGAAGTAAGTGGCACCGTAAAGACAAGAGGGGACGACGCTGCTGCGACCACCAGCACCGCTTCCATTTTGTTGATTCCCGAAGATCTCACGCTGAACGGCGGCAGTGTCCACACAACCAACACCAACCAAAATGGCGCGTTCAAGGAAGGAGGCCTGTCTCCAGGACGCTATTATGTCCTCGCCTATGAGGCCGAAGGCTACCAGGACTTTGACGACCCTACGCTGTTGAAACAACTCGTTGGCAAAGGCACTAAAGTCGATGTAAAGGAAAACGACAAGCAACAAGTTCAGTTAACGCTGCTCGCAGCCGAGGAACTACAACAAGCGCTCGCGGCATCGGAAGTGGGAAACTACCAATGAAATCGATCATATTCAGCCTCGTTGCCGGAATGCTGCAGATCATGGTCGTGGGAGGTATCCAGAATGGGATCTCTTTCGATCCACAACAACTCAAGCCACCCGCCAGCACTTCCGCGGAGAAGGACCGATGCACCGTCTCAGGCCGAGTTAGCAATTTGCAAACCGGCGAGCCGGTGAAGAAGGCAACACTGCACCTGACTCGTCGCGGCGGTTCGAGAAGTGCGAATGGGATGTACGAGAGCACTGGCTATAGCGGCACCTCTGAACCCGATGGCAGTTTCAAATTCGAGGCGGTAGAACCCGGCAACTATTCCCTCACCGGCGAGCGGCCTGGTTATATCCAAAACGCATACGGAAGCAAGAATGGCATGACAGCTGGAACCGCCATTCAACTCTCGCCTGGGCAGAAGCTGACTGACTTGAAGATGCAACTCGTTCCGCAAGCGACGATTTCCGGGAAAGTCGTTGACGAAGATGGCGACCCGGCGGGCAACGTGTCCGTACAGGCGCTAGGCAAGACTTGGGCGCTAGGTGGAAAGCCGCGTTACTTTATCATGGGCCAGGGTTCCACCGACGACACCGGCGTTTTTCGAATCGCGAATCTTAGGCCGGGCAAGTATTACGTTGTAGTTCAGTCGTCCCAGCAACAGATGATGGGTATGCGCGAAGCACCGGCGACGCCCGGAAAGCCCGATATCCGCCCCGCTCGCACGTTCTACCCAGGTTCTCTCGATCGCACCAGTGCGACGGCTTTGGATCTTCAACCCGGACAGGATTTGCCTGGGATTGATATTCGCATGCGAGCAGTGCAAACATTTCATGTTCGCGGCAAAGCGGCGGTCCCCCTTCCCGAGAGCAATAACCGCCCGACCATGTTGACGCTCATGCCGCAAACCGAAGATGGCCAAATGTTCATGACGGCCGGAGGTATGGTTGCCAAAGACGGCACTTTTGATTTTGCCGGAGTCGCTCCTGGCTCTTATACGATCAGCAGCGCCATGTTCAGCGGCCAGCAACAGACGTTCATCCACCAGAACGTGGAAGTTGGTTCGAGCGATGTCAATGATGTAGTGCTCACGGCGCAGTCGATGTTCAGCCTGCACGGATCGGTTGATCTGCAGGGCACATTATTGGGAAGTTCCCAGGACAAGAGCTTAGAGAACATTCAGGTAATGCTGACTGCCGAGAACGATTCAATCATGATGTTCAGCAGGGCTTTTGCAACAACAAAAGCGGACGGCTCATTCACAATCGAACGAGTGATGCCGGCCAAGTTCCGCGTCCGTATCACGAATCAACCTGAGGGTTCCTACGTTGCATCAATTCGTTTTGGAAACCAGGAAATGCTGGGCAAGACGCTGGACCTAACGCAAGCTTCAGGCGGCGAAATTCGCGTCTCTTTGAAAGCAGGCGCCGCCGAAGTCAGTGGTACGGTTCAAACAAAGCAGGCTGATCCGGCAGCAAGCACTAGTTCCGCGTTAGTGCCAGCTACGTCTGCTTCCGTCCTTCTGATTCCGGAAGACTTGACACTGAACGGCGGCAGTGTTCACACCGCCGGCACGAACCAGAACGGCTCGTTTACCGCGAAGGACTTGGAACCAGGGCGCTATTACGCTGTCGCCTATGAACCAGAGGAGTATCGTAATTTTAGTGACCCCGCGATCTTGAAACAACTTGTCGACAAGGGAACGAAGGTTGAGGTGAAGGAAAACGATAAGCAACAGCTTCAGTTGAATCTCCTAGCGCCCGATGAGTTACAAAAGGCAGTGGCGGCGGGATTGGATAATTAAACATCTGATGATACCGATCGTCCTGATTGCCGTTATTACCTGTAGCGTCTCCGGTCGAGTGAACGACAGTCACACCGCTGAAGGCTTGAAGGACGCGACGCTGCATCTAACGCTGCGTAACGAACCAGCGAATACCACTGCCTACGCCGCCGTTTCGGAGCCAGATGGCAGCTTCCAGTTCGAGAACATCGAGCCGGGCGATTACTCGTTGAGCGCCGAGCATTCCGGTTATATTCAAACAAAGTGCCGCACGCCCATAAACATCTCAGCCGGGCAAAAGATAACAGACTTGAAGTTGCAGTTAACTCCACAGGCAGCGATTTCGGGGAGAGTTCTGGATCAGAACGGCAAGCCGAAGATGGGCGTCACGGTGGAGGCTCTGAACCGTAAGCCGCCATACTTTCCATTGGGTACGGCCGCAACCGATGACGAGGGCGAATATCGAATTTCTAATCTGCGACCAGGCCAATATTACGTAGCGGCACAATCCCGCGGCCAGCGCACCCATACCTTCTATCCCGCCTCACCGGATCGCGCCGGAGCGACCCCGCTGGAATTGACGCCAGGGCTGGAAATTCCGTCCATAGATATTCGAATGCGGGCAGTGCAAACCTTCCATATCCGAGGCAAGCTGGCCCTTGGGCCTGCAGAAAAGGATACGCCCCGCGCCATGATCATGCTCTGGCCCCAAGACGACCCCGGCCCTCCGCATGGCGCCAATGCCATTGCAAAAGACGGCAGCTTCGATGTAGCCGGCGTTCCGCCTGGAGTTTACAGGATTCTATGTCCCGGCCGCCAAGTGGAGATCGTGGAAGTGAGTTCGAAAGACTTAAACAACGTCGTCCTCATACCGCAACCCGTATTCACCCTGCGCGGGTCAGTTGAGTTAGAAAGCGGCCCAGCTGACTTGGAGAATGTTCAAGTCATGCTGATGCCTGTAGAGGAATCGCTGGTGATGGCAAATGTCGCGAGCGCGATGACAACTGCCGATGGCACTTTCACGATGGAAAAAGTAACTCCGGGAAAGTTTCGCGTTCGCGTGATGATCCTACCGGAAGGCTCATACGTGAAGTCGATTCGGTTCGGAAATCAGGAGACGTTAGGCAAGAATCTCGATCTGACGCAGGCATCCGGCGGAGAGATCCACGTCGTTTTGCACACCGGCGCGGCGCAGGTGAGTGGCATGGCAGCTTCCGCATCCGTAGTATTGATTCCGGAAGACTTGACACTCAATGGCGGCGCGGTTCATACTGCAGTTACGAACCAGAGCGGGGCGTTTACCGTGACCGGCGTCGAGCCAGGAGTTTACTACGCTGCGGCGTATGAGACCGATGAGTATCAAACGTTAGCAGATCCGGTAATCTTGAAGCAGCTTGTCGATAAAGGCACGAAAATCGAACTCAGAGAGAACGACCGGCAACAGTTGCAGTTAACGCTTCCAGGTCAGTAACAAGACAAATAGGACTAGCCAAACGAATCCCAGGTAGTGCCAGAAGATCGCCAGCGCGTTCGTATAAGCTCGCGTTGTCATTTGATAGCGGGGTCCGCTGACCACCTCCCGTGCGCGATGCAGCAGATACGTTAGCCCTCCCAATCCGGCCAAAATGTGAATGGCATGCATGCCGCTGAACAAAAAGATAAACCATGAATGCTTGTCTTTCTCCAGGAAAAGATTCGAATGCGTCACCTGCAGCCAAGCGGTGGCTTGGCCTATCAGGAAAATCACGCCCAGCACCGTGGTCCACTTCACCATCTGGTAAAAACGCGCTTGGTCCGGCACCTTCATCGCTACGCGGGCCCGTTCCAGGAAAACACTGCTCGCGGCCAAAACGGCCGTGGTTCCCCAAAGCAGAGATGGGACCTGTAGGTGACCCCACAGATAACCGTTGTAGGATCGCCAGAAGAACGCAAAAATGAGCGACCCAAAGGTAGCCGTCACGATCACCAGAATCACCACAACCGTCACGATGTACAGGGAATTCAATTCGCGCTCGCGCGCAACCATTTCAGGAGCCGTAGTCACTTCCTTTATTTTCCCTCTTTCCTTCAGTCGTAAACTAAAATGATATGCGCGCAGGGCTGATCGGCTTATTTTTGTCTCTCTCTTTAGTCGCCTTAGCAAAGGCAGACGACCGTTTGAACGGCGCCACTCGTCAACCGGGCACGAACAGCGGCTGGATCCAAGTTCACCTTCAGGGCAATGCTGCCACCATCGGTTATCAACACGGCTATCTCCTGAGCGCCGAGATCGAAGACGCCAAAAAAGCGATCGAACTCAGCGTCACTCATGAGGTGAATCATAACTGGCTGGAACTGCGCGCGCTGGCGCAAAAGATGTCGTGGCCGAAGATTCCAGAGGAATACCGCCAGGAATTGCAGGGCATCGCTGACGGCCTGCAGGCCAAGGGCTCCAAGCTGGATGTGATCGATTTAGTCGCGATGAACGAGTATATGGAGTTCCCGTACTACTACGACGAAGTGAAGAAGCGGCAAGGTGTGGCGCTCACCAGCAGTGTCGCGGAACATTGCAGCGCCTTCGTGGCAACGGGCCGCTATACGAAGGACGGCCGCATCGTGATTGGCCATAACAACTGGAGCGATTATCTCTCCGGCAGCCGCTGGAAAGTGATTTTCGATATCGCTCCCGCAAACGGCCATCATCTGATCATGGACGGCGTGCCGGGTCTCATTCACAGCGCCGACGACTTCGTCATCAACGATGCAGGCATGATGATCACCGAAACCACCATCTCCGATTTCCATGGCTTCGACGAGAACGGCGTTCCCGAATTTATCCGAGCGCGAAAAGCGATGCAGTATTCGGAATCGATTGACGATTTCGCACGCATCATGGAAGACGGCAACAACGGCGGCTATGCCNNGGCCTCAAGAATGTGATTCTTGAGCGAACGAAAGACGGATACTATGTGGGATCGAATTTCCCAGTGAACGACAAGCTCGGCAAAGAAGAGACCAGCTTCCCGATGTCAGACCCGAACGCACCGAATCAGTGCCGCCACCGCCGCTGGGACCAGTTGATGGAAGAGAACAAGGGCAAGATCGATGTCGAAGCCGGCAAACGTTTTGAGACCGACCACTATGATGTAATCACCAAAGAGTTCGATCCGAACGAACGGACCCTTTGCGGACACATCGACAAATCAAGCCGCGGCATGCCGGGTTGGCAAGGCCCGTTTGGTGCTGCAGGTGCTGTAGAAGCAAAAGTGGCCGATAGCGCAATGGCCGAGAAGCTTTCTTTCGTCGCTGGCGCAGGACATCCTTGCGGCGTTGTCTTCGATGCCAAGAAGCATTTGAAAGCCCATCCCGAACAGGCCTGGCAAGCACCACTGCTGGAAGATCTCAAGGCAAACCCTTGGACGGTAGTGACGG
>PMQB01000260.1 GCA_003169195.1 Bryobacterales bacterium | reverse complement strand
CTGGCCGCACCAGCTCCCAATAATCCACCAAGCGCATGTGAATCACATCGCGGTGGGTTCCGGCGTTGAACGCGATGAACTCGCGATTTGCTACTTTACGGTCGAGATCAAGGAGATGTGTTAAACAGTTCTGAAGAGTAGTTATGCCCCTCTCCGCTATGCGAACTGCGCGCGGGCAAGCTTATTTGCTGACGATGGCAAATGCTGAGCCGCCGCCAGATCCTGCTGAAAGATGATGAAAAAATTACCGGCGAAGCGAACGAGCAAGGTTTGGTCGTCAAAGCCTTCCCCAAAATCGTGGAGTTCCGCTCCTTTCGGCAGGCGAATCAGCGGTCCCCACCGAGCATGGCCGTTTTCTGTGGCTATCAACTGCAGCGCCGGGATTTCTTGTCGCAGTACATAGTTGTTCAGCGCCGTTGGTTCTTCAGGCAGGCAAAATGTGTTGGACACCATCAGTCACCTCTCGGAGACTCTCAGTTTCGGTCGTTGAATCAGATGGACGCCGGCGGGTCGAATACTATCGGCATCAAAATAAAAAACACTCTGTGAGGGTCGGCGGTCGACATGGGGCCTGCCTGCCGCCGACGCCTCAGCAGCGTCTTCCTCCGAGATTTGTGGTCTGAACTCACGCGCCACTTCGGTTGCTTCAGCCCTTTCTTTCGTTACGAACCGGGAAGTTCCAATTGTTCGCCAGCCCTTCCTTGCGGCTCTTACTGTTGCCGTAATTGACAAAATCCGCAATCAATCAAGCAATCTTGCCTGCCGCATTCACGTGATCTCGCATTTCGGTCACGGCAACTCTTTGCGTCTCCCCAGTCTCTGCTCCAGCGAGAATACGACTCCATTCGTCGCCGTATCTTCCCTCAGTTGATAAGCGTCCGTCTTAGCTTGCGAAAGTAACTTCGATATCTGCTCGAAATCGGGGCCCTCAGCAGCTCGTAATCCGCCCGAGTTTGTGAGCATTCCTGCCGCCAGCACTGAGAGCGGCATGAAAAGCTTCGTGTAAGTCACTTTCATCGCACATCTCCTTTTTAGTGATCTGTCACAAGCACGCCTACAAACCCTTTGCGGGCAATCTCCCCATTCTGAAAACACAAAGTATCAAGATTCTCTGCAAATTGGACCTGGATAAAGGACTAGGTATGCCGAACCCTATGAGATTAATCCCTGGTCGAGCGCGTGTTTCGTCAGCTCGGCAGTAGTTCGGAGACTCAGCTTTCGCTTGAGGTTCTCGCGATGAAAAGCAACGGTCTTAACGGAGATTGAGAGTAGAAACGCGATCTCCTTCGTGGCTCGTCCTTCGGCAATCAGTTGAAGAATCTCCCGCTCGCGCGAGCTCAGACGAAGGGTAGCCGCCGCGCGCGATGGATCGTTGAACCGCTCCAGATGCTCGCTCGACAGACTCGGCGTTACGTAGATGTGCCCAGACATCACACTTTGGATGGCATCTAACAGTTCTTCCCGCGCCGCGGATTTCAGCACGTAGCCCGTTCCCCCTGCATTGAGTGCCGCCTCCAGATAAGCGGGATTCGCATGCATGGTGACAAAGACCAACTTCACGCCGGGAAGACTCTTCTTAATTTGCGAGGCGGCATCAATGCCATTCAGCAGCGGCATGGTGATGTCGAGGATCACCAGTTCGGGCCGCAAGCGAAGCGTTTCTTCCACCAGCGCTCGGCCATCCGTTACAGTGCTGATGGTATTCACGTGTGGCTCCAGAAACGCGCGCAAACCTTCCAGCGTAAGAGGATGGTCGTCTGCCAATACAACCCGCGTACGTTTCATAGAACTGGCCATGGGATCTCAAGAGCAATTCGAGTACCGCGATTGGGTTGAGACTCGACTGACCAGGTGCCGTTCACCAGACGCGCGCGTTCTTCCATTCCAATCAAACCAAGACCACCCCGCCCCTTGGCCGTTTGCAGATTGAATCCCACACCATCATCTTGCACAACCACCGCCACTTTTCCTTTACGAAGAGTCAGCGCGACCGTAACGTGCTTCGCGCCGGCATGCTTCAGAATATTTTGCAAACTCTCTTGCGCGACGCGATATAGACACGAGCCGATCTCGCGCGGCAACGTGGAGGGGAGAGCGTCATGGGTGATCTTTATCGCAATCTTGGTCTGGCGCGAGAAGTCTTTTACCAGATCCTCAAGCGAAGCGACCAAGCCCAAATCATCCAGCACAGACGAATGCAACTCATAGGCGATATGGCGCGTTTCGTTCGACGCTTTAACTACGCGATCCTTCAAGACTCTCACCCTGGCCTGTGCGTCTTCCGTCAAGTTCGCCTCGGCGGCCAACCCACCCATATCAATGGCCAAAGACGCCAGTTGCTGACAAATTTGATCATGCAACTCGCGCGAAACGCGCCGCCGCTCTTCTTCCTGCGCAGTGAGTAGACTGGCCGCCAGCGCCTGCACCTCCGAGGCGTGAGCTTTAGCTTCCTGCTCCAGGCGCCGGCGTTCCGTGATATCACTCACAAACGCAATCGCGAGCTTACCCTGCGCCGTTTCGATCGCACCCAAACCGATTTCGACCGGAAACGTTGTCCCGTCCTTACGCAGCGCTTCCAGATTGAGGCCGATACCCATTGGCCGGCTTTGCATGTTCAGGAAATATGATCGGTGATACTCGACGTGGCGCGCTCGCAATTTTTCGGGCACCAAAAGGCCCAGCGGTCGACCCTTCAATTCTTCAGCGTCGTAACCGAACATGTTTTGCACGTTGCCGTTTACGAAGATAATCTTTTCATCTTCACCAACCGCGATCACCGCCTGAGGCGCTGAAGCGAGAAGTGAACGAATGGTAAATTCGCTGGTCTGCAGTGCGATCTCAGCTAGCTTTCGATCGGTAATATTGGTGTGCGTCACCACAGCCCCGCTCCTCGCTCCTTTCAGGGGCGATGCGTTCATGAGAAACCACCGTTGCTCTGTGTCTGAGTGGCAAGGGTATTCAAAATGAAAAGACGCGCGGCGTCCGGCCAGCACATCTTGAATTCCGTGCAATGCCGTTTGGGCATCGGCGTCACCGGCGGCCGCCGCTCGCCCGCAGACATCAAGATACTGGACACTCGGGCCGACAGAGGTGGCGGGAGGGTTGCCATTGTCGCGAGCAAAACGATTCCAGGATTCATTTGTCGCGATGATGCACCCATCAGAATCGAGGACGGCTACGTTAGCAAGCAAAGAATCGAGCACTGCCACGTTGAGATTCTCCGCCGCGATAGCTAGGCTCCGTAATTCCTCGGCTTGCGCAAGAGCCTTCGTGCTTGTGTCGTTGTCAAATAGAACAACAAGCACACCACTGATACTGTTACCGCTCGTCTTATAGGGCCGAAGTCGCAAAGAATAGCTGCGGCCGTTTTTATCAGTCACCTCGCGCTCGATCACCCGGCCGTGGCGTTTGACTTCGGCAAATAGGCCCGTCCAATTCACGCTGGAGAGCGCCGACGGGATATCGGCAAAGGGACGACCCACATCTCCCGGGATTAGATTAAGCAACTGCCCCGCCACGGGAGTAAAGCGACGCACGCACATTTTGGCGTCTAAGACCAGAACAGGAATATCCACAGCCACCAGCAAGTTAGTCAAATCGTCCATCAACAAACTGAGATCCTGATTGCGATGCTGTAACTCGTCGTTGAGCGAAGTGAGTTCTTCGTTCGACGACTGCAATTCCTCCTTAGCGGTTTCCAGTTCCTCATTGGTGCTTTGTAGCTCTTGGTTGCTGGAGAGGATTTCCTCGTTGGTCGCCTTCATCTCTTCTTGCGCGCTTTCATGCTCTGCAATGAGCGTATGGAGATGTATGCGCGTATTCGCCAGGTCCCGTTGCAACCGGCCTATTCTTTCCGCATCGAATTTCTTAAGCCCTGCCGGGCCGCCTTTCGTCCACGCTGTTTCGATGGTGGTCACTTCGGCCTTCTCAAAGACAATCAGGAGATACGACTTCTTACCCGCGCTGGTTTTGAGAGGCCGCACCCCCAGCCGAACGCCCGCCGTTTGTCCCTCATGTTCAAACGTCACTCCACCTTTGTGAACAACCGCCCGCTCTCGTTTGGCCTTGTTAATGGCGGCTCGCAGATCAGGCACAAGCTCAGGCCGCACCATTCTTAGGAGATGAAAGCTGGGCTGGCCGGTTGCGGGGGCCAGGTAAGGGCTGGTGTCACCCTGAAAATGCACAATATGGAAATCGGCATCAACGATAAGCGCGGGCGGAGTGCAATGATCCAGCACCGCTTTCTCGGCTTCACGGCGAAAGTCGACTGTGTCGCTCAGCGGTCTCGCTACGCGTGCATTGGGAAGGCGACGAACGTGATCAAAGGCGCTCGTGACCGCGGGCGTGGTCATCGGCAAAGAACGCCTAGTGAAAATTCTGTGCGCGCGGTCGTCAACGCTAAAGGCGTCGGAAGAGTTGCCAATGGATTCCGAACCGCCCAAGAACAAAAAGCCGCCGGGCTTCAACGCATATTGGAAGAGGGACAAAAGCCGTTTCTGGAGCGCGACGCCCATGTAGATCAAAACGTTACGGCAACTGACGAGATCAAGTTTGGAAAAAGGCGGATCGTTAGCCAGATCATGGCGCGCGAAGATACAGAAATCGCGAAGGAACTTCCGAATCTGATAGCCGTGGTCAGACGCTACAAAGAACCGTTTCAAACGCGCGGGAGGCACGCCGCTCACAGCGGCAGTTGAGTAAATGCCAGAACGCGCTCGCTCGAGTGCCGACTCCTGAATGTCGGTGCCAAAGATCTGAATCTTACTTCCGGCCGGTGGCTCGTCCAACTGCTCGAGCAGTAACATGGCGATGGAATACACTTCTTCGCCAGTGGAACAGCCGGCAACCCAAATGCGCACCGGATTGCCGGCTTTGCGCCGCCCGCGAAACTTCGCCAGAACACGCTTGCGCAGCGCCTGGAAACATTCCGGATCACGAAAGAAGCTGGTAACGTGAATGAAGATATCGTCGGCCAGAGACTGCGCCTCGCGCGAATCTTGTTTCACAATTTGCGCATACTTGCTGAGCGAGGCGATATTCTGGAGCGCCATGCGACGCGCGATCCGGCGGCGCACAGTCGCCAGTTTATAGAGGCGGAAATCAACGCCAGTGGCGGAACGCAGCGTCAAACAGATCTTATCCAGATCGCTGCCTTCCGGCACTTCGGCCGCCTCCGCCAGATAAGGGTGGCGCCCGATGCGCGCCAGTTCAACCGCGATGCGTTTTGGCGATAGCACAAAATCGGCCGAATCCGCGGCAATCGCAGCCGCAGGCATAGCCGCCCATTCCGCTGTTTTCGGATCTTGCACCAAAGTCACGCCTCCTGCCGCCTTTATGGCTTTTAATCCGTAAGTGCCGTCCGCACCGGTACCGGAAAGCAGCACGCCGATCGCGGACGCGCCCTTCTCCTCAGCCAGAGAGAGACAAAAGTCGTCAATAGGTCGGCGCCCTCCGGGCAGTGCCGATCTCGGCGACAGGCGAAGAGTCCCACGACTCAGCACCATTTGCTTATTCGGCGGAATGACGTAGACGTGATCCGCCCGCACCGGAACTCGATCCGCCACCTCTACCACCGGCATAGACGTAGCGGCTGAGAGGAGACTGGTCAACGCGCTTTCATGCTTAGGTTCCAGGTGCTGAATCAGCACGAAGGCCATTCCGGAGTTGGCCGGCAGCGACTCCAGCAAAGCTTCAAAAGCAGCCAAACCACCGGCTGATGCGCCGATGGCAGCTATGGGAAACTGGCTGCGCCCCGGCACGCTTGCAGTCTCCTTGTGCGCTTTGGCTTCACGGCTTTTCTTCGCCGCTCTTTTCAACGCCATCCGAATGTTCCTCTTCAGGATTGCCCGACGATATCACGAGCCTCGAGTATGGGTTCCCGTTCAACGCCCGGCAGAGGCGCCTTTCGTCTGCAAATCGGAGGAGACACCCACCAGCCCTTCTTCGATAGCGAAACGGGTAAGCTGCCCTACGCTATGCAGCCCAAGCTTGCTCATCAAACGAGCGCGATGGAATTCAACAGTCTTCGTACCGATGCTGAGTTGGTGGGCAATCTCCTTGTTTTGGCGCCCCTCCGCAATGCATTGCAGAATCTGCCGTTGACGCCCAGTGAGTTCCACGCTTGACCGCGACGGACGTCCGGAAGCCGTGCGAAAGCGTTCAAGAATGCTGTTGCCGAGTGCCGGCGATAAGTAAACCTCACCCCGCAAGGCGTGCTCTATGGCCGTCAGCAGCTCTTCCGCGGCTTCCGATTTCAAAACGTAAGCCGAAGCGTGCACTTGTAACGCGCGTTGAACATAGACCGGATTCGAGTGCACGGTCAGAAAAACGAACATTGTCGCGGGCAGGCGCCGTTTGATTTGCCGCACGGCATCCAAACCACTCATCAAGGGCATGCTGATATCCGTAACAATGATGTCGGGCCTCAGCTCGGCAGCCATGTCGATGAGACTCTGACCGTCCGATACAGCACCAACCACGTCGAACTGGTGCGATAGTAGTGTCTGCACCCCTTGCCGCAGCAGCGGATGGTCGTCGGCGACAAGTACGCGAAGTCGTTCCATGGGTCTCTTCCCCCAAGAGCTTATTGAGCAATTGAGACACCGCCCCGCGCGCTTTGCCATTTCCGTAAAGCCCCCACCGGCGGCCCGCCAGGTGCGTCATATCACAAAATCGTTGTGTCATATGACGCACAGCCGGAGACGGTTACCGCGGACGGGATGGCGCGTCAGCAGCACGATCGGGTGGGCCGCCAGCGCCACGATCCGGCCCGCGATGCCCGCCTTCAGGACCATGCCCTCGTTCGGCTTGCAACTTCTTCCACTGTTCTTGCGTGAGTACCCCGCGCAGGCCCAGCAGCAACCGCGCATTCGCCTTCTCCAATTCCGCACGAGCCTGTGCGATCCGGTCAATTTGCACCAGGATCTTCGACTCATCCGGACGGTCGGATTCCAGCAACGGTTCCATGATCACTTCTTCCTTTTGCAGAGCGGCGCTCATGTCAATCAATTTCAAACGATGCGCTTGGAACAGATCATCCATGCGGTGCTGCTGATCGGCGGTAAGACCGAGTTGCTGCACCATGTGCGGATCGCTCCACCAACGCCCGGGCCCTCCGTGCATAACGCGATCCATAGGACCGGGCATCGGACGCATCGGCGGAGGTCCGTCTCCTCCACGGTGACGATCGCCGCCATCGGGACCTTGCGCGGCCAAGATGGAACTCATGGCCAGGAACGAAGTGAGCAAGAGTAGTTTCATTTATCGGGACTCCGCGGAGTCATGCTGCGACTTGCCGTCCCACGAAACAAGTTCGGTGAGAGGCGCCATCGGCGTGGGCACGGTGCGGGAGATTTGTTCGTCCACCTGTTGCAAGAGTGCGTCATCCGCAGTTACTGCCACCTGTCTTGACGCGCTTTTGTGCACGCCAAAGTGCCAAGTCACACTCGCGACAAGCAATACGGCGAACGCGGCCGTTAGCCAACCGGCTCGCACAAACAAGCGCGCGGTTTGGTGAAGCGTTACCGCAGCCGCAGGATCAAACTGTGCGCCGCTCCATTCGCGGACGGATCTGCGAAACTGGCCCAGCGTATTCTCAAAACCAGAAACTTCCGCCTGGCACGCGCGGCAATCCTGCAGGTGATCCAACACCTCGTGGCGGCGTTCGCCCGCGAACCACTCCGCCAACTGGGATGAAGTCAAATGTGTATTCATCGGACGCCTCCTGCGCGTTCGCGAACCGTGCGCAGCGCCCGGAACAGGTGCACCTTTACGGTGCCCTCCTTCATTCCGGTGGCAGCGGCAATTTCGAGCAAATCCATGTCTTCCACAAAGCGCAATAGAAAGACGGAGCGTTGCCGTTCCGGAAGCGAAGCTGCCGCGCTCCAAACCGCCTGTAGTTGTTGTTTGACTTGCGCGCTCATTTCGGGCGAGCACTGCCCATCCGGCAGCCCTGCGGCCATGCTATCGGCCGACGCGGAAGCGGAATTCGCGCGACGCCAGAATTGGATACGCCGATTGCGCGCATAGTCGCGAACCAGGTTCACGGCAATGTGCATCAACCAGGTCTCCAGGCTGCATTCGCTGCGAAAGCGTTCGCGTGCCTGGTAGGCTTTCAAAAAACAGTCTTGGGTCAGAGTTTCAGCCGCTTCGCGATCGCGCAGCGAAACCAGAATGAAGCGGAAAACGCGCAGGCGATGGAGCCGCAGCACCGCGTCCAAGTCTTCCAGGCTCACGGCCTGTTCGCGGCATCCAGCGCCGAACTGAGTGGCAGCAACCTGCTCCATTGGTGTTGGTATAGACGCCGAACTCGGAAGCGGGGTTTACTGCTCCTGAACAGCTGGCAGCTTATAGGTTCCTCCGATACCTACAAGCATAGCCAGCTCGGAACTATATTTACTATGTAAACCTTACTTGGTCTTTTTTACAAGCAGCATTAGTACTAGATCAAAAAGTCCTATTGGTTTGGGGCAGGTGCTGGGGTCAGAACATTGCCAAAATTATTATTGTTTTGGAAGTTCTGGTTGGATTGCATGAGGGTGGCGCCACTATTTGTGTTGTTGCCGCCGTTATTGTTGTTCCCGTTCGGCGCTTGACCAGCACCCGCCGCATTCCCCTGGGCTTCCTTTTGCATATCGTAAACGAATTCCCACAGCGAGCGTTCCGACTGGTCATTCAAGACTTTGATGGTGTGCCCGGTCGATTTGCTCGCAACACCGGCGATGCCGCCACCCATGGTCCCGTTGCCCATGGCACCCATTTGCTGGCCGCCCGCTGCGCCATTTTGCCCGAAACTGCCGTTTTGCACGGAATTATTGTTAAGAGCCGAAGGTTGGATGGCAGTCGGATTCTGGTTGCCCAGCAGAGATTGCATCGCGGATTGCGGGTCCTGTGGAGCAGGGGTGGGCGGCACACCACCAAATTGCCCAGGAGCAAACGAGTTGCCTGTTGGGTTGGCCCCCCTAAATCGGCCCGGCGCGCCTGGAAAGCCGCTGCTGGTCGCCATTGGATTCGACTGTCCGTATTGCGATGGATCTACGTTGCTATTGCCCGTCGGTCCAGCTGCGGCATTATTGGGCGATGCGGGATAGCCAGCATAGGGAACCGCGCCGTTCGCTTGGTTCGGCAGATTGGCCATATCGACGGCCTGACCTTGCGAATCCTGCGGGCCAGGCATGGGCATGTCGCTGCTACCCGAACCGCCACCCCCTGGATTGTTAGAAATCGCGGGCGGGCGCTGGGGAAATTGGTTGGCCGCCCCTTGGGGATTGCCCCCGCCGCCAACGAACGAATTAGCAAACGGGTTGGTCACCGAAGACGGCGCACCCAGCGAGCCGCCAATCGCCCCGGCTGCTCCATTAGCGCCGCCGGCTAGCTTAATTTTCGAATCGATAATCGTTCCACCGGCACCGGCATGCAACACGCGCCAATCGTCTTTTCCAGTAAACGGATCAACGTAGCGGGCACGCAAGAAGCGCATGCGGTTGGTGTTTTCCAGCGCTTCCATCGAAGGCGGAAAGGTTTGAAACTTGCGAACGTAAAGCTTGATGGCGCGTTTGTATTCGTTGCCGCGATCCATCAACAGCTCTTCCTTCTGGCGCTGCGCCTCAAAGGCGACCACGGGAAGTTCCCGGTAGAGCATGATGGCAATGATGGCCGCAAAGACCAGCACCACTAATAAGGCAGACCCCCGCTGACTCGCACGCCTCTGACTACAACTCATTGAACGGTTCATTGCGTGGCTCATTGAGTAACAACAGCCTCAGGAATCAGAGGCAGATCCTGCCCCTGCTTCAACTGTATATCTTCGATGCGCGCCGTATTCGGCGAAAGAGCAACCACCAGAAATCGCGACTCCAGCACGTCCCCTTCAGTCGCCATCAGAATGTTCTCGCCATCCATGAAATAGCCGCGATTGCCATCGCCCCGCAAAGTGGGACGCACGAAGCCGTAATAGCGCAGAGGAATCTGCACATGTGGCGGCGGTGGAGGAGGCGGCGGCTGTTGCGGTCCGACCGGCAGCGGTTTCGGGAGCATTGGCTTCACCACTGGGATCTTCGGCATCTGCAATTGCGCGATATCAGGACCCGTATCAAACAGATTGCGGCCGCCTTCAATCAACTTTACCGAGCGAACCCGATCAAGCAGGCCGAGCTTTAAAGTAGGATCAATCACACTCGACGGATCAACCGGTTTCAACCTCAGAGCGCCTTGCTTCCCCTTATTGCCCGCTTCCGACCGGCGCGTGAGAGTCGGGCTCATTGTGGAAGTGGCAATGGATGAGGTAGCCTTTACGACCGATGGACGCGAAGGATTCGTAGTGGAATCGTCGCCGCCGCCCATAAAATTGTAGAGAGCCACGGCAACCACCACGCCCAGGAGTCCACCCACCAGATACTTTGGCTCAATGGGAATCTGAAATCCAAAGAGTTTCGTCCCTTGTGTCATTGCTGCGTACCCCCACTGGTCGGATTAGAGGGTGGTTCACGAACAATGGCCTGAAAACGGATGGCCGTGTTGATCTGATTATTGTGCTGCTGTGGTGCTGCCGTCAGCGCATCCAAAATGAGCAGCATGGGAGACCTGTCCGATTCGTTGAGAAACTTCATCAGGTTTGCGTTGGTGCCTTCGTAGTTCGCCGTAATGTTCAGCAACGTAAGATCGGCCGTACCCTCAATCGGTTCTTCCGACCAGCCGGCATCGCGCTCCTGTATGCCAGACGCTTTCGCCATCCGTTGGATTTCTTCGAACACCGCTACGTAGGCAGCGCGCTTGGGAAGAAAGTACTTATCAGAAAAGCTGGAAGCCTGCTCACTGGCCGTTTGCACATGCGCCGCCAAACCGTGAGATTTAGCCGCTTGCGTTTGCGCTGCGCGAATCTGCGTGCGCACTTGCACACTTTCCAATTCCAAATCCTGCCGCGTGCCGCCCGGAGGTGAAAGGTAGAAATACAACGCCACCGCATTGAGCGCAGCCAGCACAGCCGCCAGAATACGCAATCGCACCTGCAGCGGAGACAGTTTGTGGCGCGTCGCTCCGCCCGTCAGCACTCCCACTAGCTCGGCGGTTTCAGAGTTTCTGGTCATAGGGCACCGTTACGCGATATTTATAAAGCGGGTCGTTATGGTCGGGCGGGTTCTGGCTCACCAGCGAGGCCGCTCCGAATAATCCGGATTTTTGCAAGTTCTTAAACAACCCGATGATCGCTTCGGGCTGGGTCGTCCCAACCACCATATCGAGTTCCACGCGGCTTGCGCGATTTTCGTCCTCAGCATCCACCTGTGGAAGACGAATCGCCAGCAGCCGCACATTGGTGGGCATCACCGTTCCGAGGTCTTGGAACACCCGTGTCCAACTCACCCCGCGCCGCGCGATGATCTGGTTAATGAAAACGCTGGTAGCAAATGTGCCGGCGTTTTCCGGCTTGGTGAGCACCGCCGAATACTGACTTTGCTGACGGCGCAGGTCGGCCAATTGCGCATCCTCGGTGGCAATCTGCCGGCGCAGGTCGGAGGCTTGCGCCCGCGCATGCCAGATGAAACCGAGAAGCCCAACCAGCGAACACAGCAATACCCCACAAATCAGCGCAAAGGTAAGGTTGTCGGCACGCTCTCGGCGGAACGGGTCCGACGCCAAGTTAATCGAAATAGGAATGTGGTTCGTCATGCGGCGAATTGCTCCAATAAGCCGAGGAGCCCGGCATTTTCCGCCAGTGCGGGGCCAAACCGAGAATTCACAAGCGTGTACGGAATGCCAAACTCATGCTCCATCTGTTCACCAATGACACCCGTATCCACGCCAAATCCACAAAGCAGCGCCCGCGTTACTTTCTGCTCCAATTGATCTTCGGCAAAGGCGAGCGTTTGCTGTAGCACCGGAAACGCGGTGCGCCCAATTTCGAACTCCGTGCCGGTATCCTCCGAACTTAAATCGATACAACGCACGAGCCGCAGATGACCCGATTCGATCAGACCTATCGAAAGCGTCGAACCCGCACACTTCGCCAGCAAGGTAATACCTTCGTGTCCCACCTCGCAGAAAGGCAACGCCGCAATCAGCGATGGCACCACCATCCCTACACGGTGCCCCGCTTCGACAAAAATGGCTTCGTATTCATGC
Source organism: Bryobacterales bacterium (assembly GCA_003169195.1). Classification (GTDB taxonomy): domain Bacteria; phylum Acidobacteriota; class Terriglobia; order Bryobacterales; family Bryobacteraceae; genus Bog-105. The sequence goes on along the minus strand of PMQB01000260.1, from coordinate 7,882 downwards.
AGGATTGGGTTAGCGATGGCCACCGCCAGGATTTCGAAATGCCCGGGACGCGAATCCTGAATCGAATAAGCGAGTTTGGCTTCTTCAATATGAAACGGCACGGTCTTGCGTAAGCGAAAACGCAGCAGCGAAATACGGTCTTCTTCCTTCGTCGGAAACTCTTCGAAATCCAGAATCGCCATGCGCACCGCGTAATCGGGGATCACCAGCGCCGTAGTGAGTTTGCGAGCACCATTGGCCGCCGAAACTTTCGTCAACGCATCGCGATAAAGTTGGGGCCGAATCAAGTTGGGCAGACTGGGAGAAGCCGTCAGTCCGCGATCTTTAAAGCGCTCGCGATTCTGCAGCTCCGGCTGCCGCGGCGAAACCCCGGCCAAACCGAATTCCGATATTTCGAAAACGTGATCCGGAGGCGGATCAGATAACCAGTTGGGCATGTGTTTGTTCTACGCTTGGCTCCCGTTTATTCGATGAATGTCACTTTGTTCGCTTCGCGCAACGTAGTAATGCCCTGTTTGACGCGGTCGAGCGCAGACTGCCGTAAGAACGTCATGCCGTCGGCGCGTGCCGTACGTCTGATTTCCGACACTGGACGGCGTTCCAGAATCTGTTCGCGGATCTTTTCTGTCAAATCAAGAAGTTCGTGAATGGCGGTACGGCCGCGGAATCCAGTACCCGAACATTCCATACAGCCCCGCCCTTCCCAGAATGGAAACGCACGCCACTGCGTGGGGTCGAGCCCACTTTCGACCAGATATTCGTCTTCGTAGGTGACTTGTTTGCGGCAGTGGGCGCAGATAATGCGCACTAGCCGCTGCGCCAGAATGCAGTTCAACGAAGAGACAAAGTTATACGGCTCCACGCCCATGTTGAGAAAGCGGCCCAATACGTCGAGCACGTTATTGGCGTGTACCGTGGTGAAGACAAGGTGGCCCGTCAACGCGGCGTTAATCGCAATCTGCGCCGTTTCCTGATCGCGGATTTCACCCACCAGAATCTTGTCTGGATCGTGACGCAGAATCGAACGCAAACCGCGCGCGAACGTGAGCCCCTTCTTCTCGTTCACCGGAATCTGGGTAATGCCTTTAATTTGATATTCGACCGGGTCTTCAATCGTGATGATCTTGTCTTCGTCGTTCTTGATCTCACTCAACGCGGCATACAGCGTGGTGGTTTTGCCCGATCCGGTTGGGCCGGTGACAAGCACCATGCCGTACGGTTCCTTAATGTACCGGCGGAACTTGGCCAGATCGTGTTCGCCGAAACCCACCACATCGAGCGAGAGCTTCGAAAACTTCTCGCTCATCGACTCTTTGTCGAGCACGCGAAGCACGGCATCTTCACCATGGATGGTGGGCATGATCGAGACGCGGAAATCGATCAGGCGGCCTTTGTAGCGAACCCGAAAACGGCCGTCCTGCGGCACGCGACGTTCGGCAATATCAAGTTCGCTCATGACCTTGATACGCGAAATAACAGCCGAATACCATTCCTTGGCAATCGGCGTCATGGCATATTGCAGAACACCGTCAATGCGGTACTTGATGGCCAGTTGCTGGTCGCGCGTTTCGATATGGATATCGCTGGCCCGCCGTTCGAGAGCGTTGAAGATGGTGGTATCGACCAGTTTGATGACAGGCGCGATATCCGCTTCGTCCGAAGTTAATCGGTCGATCGAAAGATTTTCGTCGGAGTTTTCTTCATCGCCGACCACATCCAGCGTAAAACCCTCCGTCACCTCTTCGAGGACGCGCTGCGATTGCTCGGTCTTCTTCAGGAGATCGGAGATTTGCGAGTGGGTGGCAACTTTGACTTTGAGTTTCTTGCCGAGCAGAACCGAGAGCTCATCGATGAGAACGATCTGTTTCGGATCAGCCAGAGCGATTTCTAAGGTACCGTTCGATGAATGGATGGGCACGAAATGGTAGCGGAACATCAGGTCGACAGGAATCGTGCGAAACAGTTCGTGATCGATCTTGGTGGCTTTCAGATCGACGAATTCGCAGCAATAGCGTTGCGCAATCGACTTGGCGAGTTCGGTCTCGCTAGCCGGATCTTTGAGACGGTTGACGGTTTCAGTAGCCATTTATCGAATTGTGTCCGCAAGAGAAAAGATGGGTAGATAGAGCGCCACCAGAACAAAGGCAACGAAAATTCCCATGAAAATCATGATGGCTGGCTCGATTAACGAGAGCAGCGTCGTCATGCGTGTGGCCACATCCTCCTCATAAAATTCTGCGACGCTCGCTAACATCTGCGGCAGCGCGCCGGTGGATTCGCCCACTTCCATCATGTCAATCGCCAGCACCGGCATAATGCCCATGGTGGCCATTGACGACGAAAGGGTCTTTCCTTCTCGCACTAACACAGACGTTCGATCAAGCACCTTCTTTAATAATTTTGTACCTAAAGATCGTCCAGTGGTTTCCAGCGCCTGCACGAGGGGAATACCCCCTACCAGCAATGTGCCCAGCACGCGCGCTAATTGAGCCACTTGATACTTCGTCCAGATGTCGCCAAACACAGGAATGCGCATGATGAAGCGGTCAATGATTTCTTGCGATTCCTCGCGCTTCGCCCAGAAATAGAGCGCCACTGCGGCGGCCACCAGCGCCAGGAAACCCAACAAAACATAAGCGCGAGCCGTAGTTCCAACAGCGATCAAAACCGTGGTCGCCAAAGGCAATTTCGCGCCCATACTGTTGTAAAGCGCCGCGAAGTTCGGCACAACATAAGTGACCAGGAACACCATAAGCACGATCACCAGCACAATGAGCACCGCCGGATACGCCAGCGAAGACATCAACTTCTTTTTCACGCCTAACGTCAGGCGCTGATAAGAAATATAGCGATCTAAAACTTCAATCAGCGAACCGCTTTTCTCACCGGCCAAAACGGAGGTCACGTAAATAGCCGGAAATACGTTCTGACGGCTGAAGGCATCCGAAAGAATCGTACCTGTCTTCACCTCATCACGCACCGCCTTGATGTGGCGGCCCAGCTTTTCATCTGTCAGCCGGTCGGCCAGCAAATCCAGACATTTCAGAATAGGCAGTCCCGCACGCACCAGCGTCACAAACTGTTGGTTGAAGATCAGGAACTTTTCAAGATTAACGGTCTGCTTGCGGCCGGCATCGGCGCCCAGTCGCGTGCCCAAATCCTTGGCACGAACCGAATACACCAAATAACCCTGCTGCGCCATCCGCTCACGGGCTTCCCGTTCGCTGCCCGCTTCGGCAACCGATTCATGCATTTGGCCGCGTGGATCGGCATAACGGAGGACGAATTCAGCCACCGTCTATCGCTCCTGTCCGTCCCAAGCCACGGAATCAACCACGTCCGCTCCCGCTGGAATGATGAAATGGAAAAGGCTGTCGTTCACCGGCGGATTCAGATGTTCGTCCTTAAATGAAAAAGCTAGCAAAGATTGATCGCGTCCCGCGATTTTCAGTTGGCGGACAGAACCATCAGGCGCGATCAGCATATCTATGTTGTCGTACGGTGTGCGGTCGCTCTTGGATCTCGCTGCGAGCCAAACGTCCCCATCTTCGGCAGGACGGGTCGAAAAATCGCGGAATTCCTTCTTCATGTCCAGCCGCCCCAACAAGAACGCTAAAGGCGCGCGCATATCCTCTGTATTCTTGAGTGGCATCTTCTCGACACGGTTCTCTAACGCAGAATACAAATAAACGGTCTTTCCATCTGAAATGAACAACTTACCTGCAGGGCGCGCATAATCCCAACGCATTTTCCGCTCCTTCCGAAGCGTCAATTTGCCTTCTTCCGGCGGTCGGGGATGTCCCTGCATGTTGTAGTTTTCCACAAACTCCACAGAAAGCGTCTGCGCGGCGTTATAACGTGCTTCGACACGTCTGATCAGTTCATCGGTTGTTGCAGCAAGCGACAATACCCCCGAACCGACAAAAAGCAAAAGGACACACAACGACCGCAGCATACCTTCAAGTGTAAGACGGCCGAGGCTTCAGAAACGTGCAGGCGAACAAAAGGCCAAATTGGGGCATACTTCGGCTGTACCTAAGTCTGTCGGCGGGTGGGTTTGCTCGCGCTACGACTTTGTCGCTTTGCGGTAGGCTTAGACCACCTTCGTGGAGTCTAAATACTCGCCGTTGATCTCGAAGTAGGGGGTTGGGCGGTCCCAATAGATCCGGATTGCGGTTTAGAAAGATGGCTTTGCGTTGCTCGCTGAGAGCTTGTTCGGCTTGTTTCGCTTTTTCTATGCAATTCGTTTTGGAGTTGCGCAAGTTTCGTGGTATCGGCCTTGTGAGCCGCGTCAGCAGAAGTTTGCCTTGCTCACCGAACACACCAATTTAAGTCGCTGACGCTCCTGGCTGTTCCGATATTTGCCAAGTTGGAGAATTGAATCAGGCCAACGCCTGCGGCACCGCTTCTTCCCACCGCCCTTGCGCCTTCAAAATCAATTCCACCACCTCACGCGCAGCCCCATGGCCCGCCAGTTGTCTGGTTGTGTAGTGGCAAACCGACTTCAACTCCTCCGCCCCATCGGCCACCGATACCGCCAAACCCGCCCGCAGCGCCAGCGGTATGTCCGGCAAGTCGTCGCCCAGGTACGCGACTTCCTCTTCCGTCACACCCGCCTTCTTCATGCATTCTTCAAAAGCTTTGGTCTTACTTGCCTGACCCAAATAAACAAACGTCACCTTCAGTTCTTCCGCACGTTTGCTCACGGCCGGCGAACGACGCCCCGTGATGAAGCCCGTTTGAATACCCATGGTATGCGCCAGCGACAGCCCTTGCCCGTCCTTCGCATTGAAAACCTTCATCTCCGAAACAGCAGCCGGAGCCGACCCATCCGCCGCAACGGCGGAAGAGATCAGACACACTCCACCATCCGTCAAAGTGCCGTCCACATCCATCAAAAAGAGTTTGATTTTCTGAGCACGTGCCAGAACATCGGGCGAAGCTAGGGTTACATCAGCCATGAGCCAATGTTAGCCTGCGTACTTATGAAGTTTACCCGCCGCACCCTACTCGCTACGGCCGCCATCGCCTCTACTCAACGGGCAGCGACACCGGCGGCAGACCCGCTCGACTGGACTCTTTCTACCGCCGCCGACGCATTGGCAAAACGCACCATCACCTCAGAGGAATTAACGCGACTCTGCCTCGCCCGCATTCACAAACTCGATCCTTCGCTTAACGCCGTCATCACCCTTGATGAAGAGCGTGCCCTGGCACAAGCGCGCGAGTCTGACCAACGCCGCCGGAACGGCCATATTCTGGGTCGCATGGATGGCATTCCCATCGCCCTCAAAGACAACATCGATACCGCCGGACTCCGCACTACCGCTGCATCGGGCGTCTTCAAAGACCGCATCCCGCAAGAAGACGCCGAGGTCACCCGTCGCCTGAAAGCTGCGGGCATGGTCTTCCTGGCAAAACTCAATCTCGATGAAATGGCGTTCGAAGGCACCGGCACAACCGGCTGCTTCGGCCCTGTGCACAACCCTTGGAATCTCGAACACATCACCGGCGGCTCATCAGCCGGTTCCGCCGCGGCCGTCTCCGCAGGTCTCTGCTTTGGCTCCGTCGGCAGTGACGATGGCGGCTCCGTCCGCATCCCCGGCGCCTTTTGCGGAACAGTTGGTTTCAAGACATCGTACGGCCGCGTGAGCACCCGTGGTGTTGTGCCTTCGGCTTATTCACTCGACACCATCGGCCCCATTACGCGCAGTGTCGAAGACGCCGCCGCGCTCTTGCAAGTCCTGGCTGGCTTTGATCCCGCCGATGCCATCACCGTCGACAAGCCCGTCCCGAATTATTCGCAAGCCTTGCACGCACCTATCACCAACCTGCGCATCGGCATTCCACGCGATTACTTCTTCGACACACTGCATCCGGATGTAGCTTCCACAGTAGAAGACGCCATTCGCCTCATGACTGGTAAAGTTCGCGAGGTCCGGGACGTAACACTCCCTCGTCTGCAGATCGCCCCAAACGGCAGCTACGACGTGGAGTTGTACCACTATCAGAAACCGTTCTTCGACAAATCGCCCGAGCTCTATCATCCCTGGTCCCAGCGGCAAATGAATGAGTTGAAAAAAGTGGAGGCGGTTCCTTACGTGGAAACGCTCAAACGCATTCGCGAATGCCGCCGCAACATTCGCACTATCTTTGAGCAGGTCGATATCTTGCTGCTGCCCACGATGCGCGAACCCGCGCCGCTTATCTCAGAGACCGTTGCGGGCACACACCATCGTCCGCGCAGCAACGTCAGCGCCTTTAACCAATTCGGCACCCCAGCCATTACCGTGCCGTGTGGTTTTTCGAAAGATGGCTTACCCGTTGGTTTGCAGATTGCCGGCCCAGCCTATGGCGAACCGGTGGTTCTTGCCGCCGCGTATGCCTACCAGCAAGCCACTGATTGGCATACAAAAAAACCGCCCATCGTCCGTGGCTAGCTTCACGAGCTCTTGCGCTTAAGCACAGAAATCGATACAGTTTCCTTTGACATGAAAAGATATTGCGTTTCTCTCAGCATTGGTGTTGCCATGCTGTGCAGTTTCACGTTCGCGCAACAGCCGAGACCCAACAAGCCTTGCCCCGCTGAAGGATTTAGCGGCGGCTTCAGTTACGGCTGTCCACAAAAACAATTTGCCAATCCGTCCGACATCGCGGGCATGATGGCCGCCATTCCAGAGAAGCCGTTGGCCACACCGCAAAGCCTTCGCCGTGTACTGGTGTTGTGCAAAGCCGCCGGCTGGGTGCACACATCCATCCCGCTGGCATCGAAAATGGTTGAGTATCTCGGCGACAAAACGGGCGCATGGATGACCACCATCACTTACGATCCCGCCATGATCACAGCCGAGAATCTCAAGCAATATGATGCCATCTTCCTCGATAGCACCACCGGCGAGTTTCTTGACGATCCCAACGACAAAGCCGTCTCCCAGTCACGCCGCGATGCGCTTCTCAACTTTGTGAAGGACGGTAAAGGCATCGCCAGCGTTCACGCCGCCACCGATTCCTATCACACCAGTGGACGCCCCACTACACCCGGCGGCCCTCCCACCCCACTCACCGGCACCTGGCCCGAATTCAACGAATTGATCGGCGGCTTCTTCAAATTTCACTGGACTTACCCCACGCTGATCCCCGTCAAAATTGACGATCCCAATAGCCCGCTCACGGCGATGTTTCCGCCTCGTGGCTATGAGATTGTCGATGAGACCTACACCTTCGCGCAAGATTCCTTCAGCCGCAAACGTGTTCATGTCTTGACCAGCATTAACTACAACCGCATGAGCGCCGAAGACAAAGCCAAGGAACCAGCCGCCACCAAGCGCACCGATGGCGATTACGCCTTGAGCTACATTCAGCGCGTAGGCAACGGCCGCGTCTTCTACGAAGCGCATGGACACGATGAAAAGATTTATTTCTCGCGCCCATTTGTTGCGCACATGCTTGCCGGGATCCAATACGCCCTCGGCGATCTTAAAGCCGACGACAGCCCCAGCGAAAAATGACCATTTGTCCCGCCATCAGCCGCGTCATTCTCTATGTGAAAGACATTCCAAAAGTGGCCGTCTTCTATGAGACGTTTTTCGGCATGAAGCGCATCGAAAGCAACGACCCGGGTTGGCTCGAATTAGAGAGCCCATCCGGTGGCTGTCGCATCGCCCTCCACCAAGCCAGCAAGGCGCAAAAAAGCGGCGCGGCCGTCAAACTCGTCTTCGGCGTAAAGAATGTGCAAGCCTTCAAAGAGGAAGCCGCCGCGCGCGGTTTACACTTCGGCGCAGTGCATGTGGTGCGCGCGCCATTGGGCCACGAATTTGCCAACGCCAAAGACCCAGCCGGCAACTCCATCTCCATTTCGAGCCGCGGCCTCAAGACTTAGCCG